>NZ_CP094469.1:1331012-1663765 GCF_023347295.1 Faecalibacterium sp. I3-3-33 | reverse complement strand
TGACCAAGGAGGAGGAGCATCTCTGGAAAAAATACTTCCAGTCCGAGCTGTTCCCCATCCTCAGCCCGCAGATCGTGGATAACCGCCACCCGTTCCCGTTTTTGCGCAACAAAGAGATCTACCTTGGCGTGCTGCTCAAGGAAAAGCACACGCAGGAGCAGAGCCTTGGCATCGTGCCCATCTCCAGCCAGATGGAGCGGATGCACTTCATCAAAAAGGACGGCGCTGTGCAGTTTGCCCTCACCGAGGAGCTGGTGCTGCACTATGCGTCCAGCATCTTCGGCAAGGATTCCATACAGGAAAAATGCCTGTTTCGGGTCACCCGCAACGCGGATATCGACGTAAAAGAGGGCATGATGGATCACGATATCGACTATCGTGAGATCATGACCGAGCTGCTCCGGCGCCGCCGCAAGCTGGCGGCTGTCCGTCTGCAGATCACCCCCGCTCCCGCACCGGAGGTGGAGCGGCTGCTGTGCAGCCGTCTGGAGCTGACCCGCAAGCGGGTATTTCTGCAAAAGAGCCCGCTGGACCTGAGCTTCTTCTTCAAGCTTTCCGGCCGCATGGAGGCCGAGGGTCACCCGGCGCTCTTCTACACCCCCGCACGTCCCATGCTGCCGCCGCCGGATTATGATCTGGCTGCCGAGGTACAGAAGCATGACGTGCTGCTCAGCTACCCGTACCAGTCTATCCGGCCTTTTATTGCCATGCTCAAAAAGGCCGCACAGGACCCGGACGTCATCTCCATCAAGATGACCCTCTACCGCATGGCGCGGGAGTCTCAGATCGTGCAGGCGCTGATGGAGGCCGCCGAAAACGGCAAGGAAGTGGTGGCACTGGTAGAGCTGCGCGCCCGCTTTGACGAGCAGAACAACATCGACTGGTCCAAGCAGCTGGAAAGCGCAGGCTGCACCGTCATCTACGGCTTTGAGGACTATAAGGTGCACTCCAAACTGACCCTCATCACCCGCAAGGGCGCAGAGGGCTACTCCTATATCACACAGATCGGTACCGGCAACTACAACGAAAAAACCAGCGAACTGTATACGGATTATTCCTTTATCACCGCAGACGAGCGCATCGGCGAGGAAGCCTCCAAGGTGTTCCGCAATCTGGCCGTGCAGCAGCTTACCGAGGAAAGCGACAAGATGCTGGTAGCCCCGCTGCGCTTCAAGAGCGTGCTGCTGGACGAGATGGATCACGTTATCGCTGCCGCCCGCATGGGTCGCCCGGCTTCCATGATCCTGAAAAACAACTCCATCAGCGACCGGGACATCATCCTCAAATTGCAGGAAGCCAGCTGCGCCGGGGTGCGCATTGATATGATCGTGCGCGGTATCTGCTGCGTGCGCGCAGAGGTGCCCAGCAAAACCGAGAACCTGCACATCCGCAGTCTGGTGGGACGGTATCTGGAGCATGGCCGCATTTACAGCTTCTTTGATGGCACCCACACCCGTATCTACATTGCCTCCGGCGACTTCCTCACCCGCAATACCGAGTGCCGCGTGGAGGTGGGCGTCCGGGTGGAGGACCCTGTTCTGGTGCAAAAACTCACCGATATCCTTCAGTTGCAGCTGCGGGATAACGTCAACGCCCGGGTCATGGAAGCTAACGGTAACTACCAGAAGGTGAAGCCCGCCGAGGGTGAACTGCCGGTCAACAGCCAGATGGGCATGTACGAGCTGCTGCGCAACGATTGGCAGCGCTCCGAACCGTGGAAGTGCACCACCGCCGCCCCGGAAACGGAAAAACCGGCGGCAGTCTTTCAGGAAGTTACCGTGGAACAGCTCAAACAGGAGCTGCCCCATGTGTTCCAGCCCGCACCGGAAAAGGCAACGGAAACTGCCCCGGCGGCGCAGCAGCCCGACCACTACGAGGCGCTGGAGCAGATGCTGAACAATAAGCCCCGCGCTGCGCAGCCTGCCCCTAAAACGCCCGCTGCACCCCGCCCGGCTGCAAAGCCTGCTGTCACCGCACCCAAGAAAAAGAGCCTACTGGAACGCATTGGAAGCTTTTTCCGACGTTGATCTGTAAAATTATATAAACCAAAGCCAGAGCTGCTGCACAGAAATTTGTGCGGCGGCTCTTTTTGTTGTGGATAAAGATTTCCTCTGTGACCCCTCTTGTGAGAATGCTTTTATCACGGCTCATCTGAACGGTGGGTGGGTTCTGCTGCCCACCGCTTGTGCATACACTTTTCGGGATAGGAGGGCGGCGTATGCGGGCAAAACGGAGTGGACAGGCAGCAAAACTACGCAGACGGCGGTGGGGCATCATGGCACTTGTGCTGGCGGGGCTGGCACTCTGTCTGCTGGCAGCTTTGCCGGTACAGGCCGCACGGAACACGAAAAAGTACGGTTTTCCGCTAGATACCACAGCGTGGCGCATCTCAGACGCCTACGGCGCGCGGACAGACCCCTTTACCGGCAAGCCTGCGTTTCATTCCGGCATCGACCTTGCCTGTGCGGCGGGCACGACAGTGCGGGCGGTGCAGGAGGGCGTAGTGACTGCGGCGGCCTACAGCCCAAGCTATGGCAACCATCTGCGCATCCTGCACCCGGATGGCTGCGAGACCCGCTACGCACACCTGCAATACCTCTATGTCCGCCCGGGAGAGGCGGTACAGACCGGGCAGACGCTGGGTACGGTAGGGCAGACAGGCCGCGCCACCGGTGCGCACCTGCATCTGGAACTGTGGCAGCAGAGCACTGCCTGCGACCCAGCCGCCCTGCTGGAGAATGCTCCGTGAGCCGGGTACGGGCGGGAAAGCTGGTATTCCGGGACCCGGTGCTGCTGTGCGGCGTGGTGTATCTGCTGCTCTACTTTGATGCCAGCGGCTTTCTGCGTCTGGGGCTGCTGGCGGCTGTTTTGCACGAGCTGGGGCACATCCTCGTCTACGGCATCCAGCAAAGGCGTCTGCCGGTCATCGAGGTGACCATGACCGGCTTTTGTATGCGCACGGCAGGGGAGAAGCTCTCCCCGCGCCAGCGCCTCGTGCTGGCTGCCGCCGGACCTGCGGTCAATTTTGCCTTTGCCGGGGTATGGGCGGTGCGCCTTGCGCAGACTGCCACCATCCGCGGCAGCGCATTCTGGGCGGCGAATCTGCTGACGGGGCTGTTCAACCTTTTGCCAATCCCGCCGCTGGATGGCGCACAGATGGCGGCGTGCGCAGGGGCGCTGTGGCAGCAAAAACACGGAAAGTATGCACAAACCGCCGGAAACGATTGCAAAACCGGCACATTTGGGGTAAAATAAAAAGAACGCAAAAAATGGATTGTTTATGGAGGACCCGATGTTTGATCCCAAACTGAAAGAAGCGCTGGGACGGGTGCAGAAGCCCGGCCGCTATACCGGCGGCGAGCCCGGCAGTATCTATAAAGAAAAGGACAAGGTGGATGTGCGCTTTGCCTTCTGCTTCCCGGATACCTACGAGGTGGGAATGTCCTTTCTGGGCGAAAAGATCCTGTACGAGCTGCTCAACAGCCACGAGAACTGGTGGTGCGAGCGCGCATTTATGCCGTGGCTGGATATGAAGGCAGAGATGGAGCGCCTGCAGCTGCCGCTGTACACCATGGAGAGCAAGGACCCCCTTACGGCCTTTGATGCTGTGGGCTTTACCCTGCAGTACGAGCTTTCCTATACCAATATCCTTGCCATGCTGGACTTGGCGGGTATCCCGTTCTATTCCAAAGACCGTGACGACCGCTGGCCGTTGATCGTAGCGGGCGGTCCCTGCGCCTGCAACGCCGAGCCTATCGCGGATTTCTTTGACGTCATCCAGCTGGGTGAGGGCGAAAACCAGCTGCCCGCCATCTGCGCCGAGATCGAAAAGGCCAAAAAAGAGGGCATCTCCAAAAAACAGCTGCTGCTCAACATTGCAAAGATCCCGGGCGTGTATATCCCGGCTTTCTACGATGTCACCTACCACGAGGACGGCAGAGTGAAGGCCATCACTCCCAACGAGCCGGGCATCCCGGCGCGCATCACCAAGGCCATCATCAAGGATCTGAACCAGTTCGCTCCGCCCACCAACTTTGTGGTGCCCATGGTAGGTGCTATTCAGGATCGCGCCAGCATCGAGGTGTTGCGCGGCTGCGTGCGCGGCTGCCGTTTCTGTCAGGCGGGCTTCTTGTACCGCCCCATGCGCCAGCGCGATGCCAGTTTGCTGAACAAGGCAGCACAGGATCTGTGTGCAAACACCGGCTACGAGGAACTGAGCCTTTCCAGCCTTTCCACCTCCGACCACGGTCAGCTGGAAGAGCTGCTGGACGACCTGAACGAGTGGGCACCCAAGGAGCACGTCAGCCTGTCGCTGCCCTCCCTGCGTGTGGACAACTTCTCCCAGAGCCTCATTGAAAAAACCACTAAGGTACGCAAGAGCGGCCTGACCTTTGCCGCCGAAGCCGGTACCCAGCGCCTGCGCAACGTTATCAACAAAAACGTCACCTGGGACGAGATCGAAAAGACCTGCACCATCGCCTTCAACGCAGGCTACACCTCGGTCAAGCTTTACTTCATGATGGGTCTGCCCACCGAGACCATGGAGGATATCGAGGGTATTGCTGAGACCGCCCAGAAGGTGGTAGACCTCTACTATAAGAACACGAACCATGCCAAGGGACGCGGCGTGCAGGTGACCATCAGCTGCGCCTGCTTTGTGCCCAAGCCCCACACCCCCTTCCAGTTCGTGCCCATGGATACCGCCGAGACCCTGCAGGCCAAGCAGAAGCACCTGCTGGAAAGCGTGCACAGCCGCAAGATCAAGGTGAACTACCACGACAGCACCACCAGCTTCCTCGAGGGCGTGTTTGCAAAGGGCGACCGCCGCCTTGCCCCGGTCATCGTGGAGGCGTATAAGCGCGGCTGTTACTTCGACGGCTGGGAAGAGTGCTTCAAGTACGATACCTGGATGCAGACCTTTGCGGATTTGGGCATCGACCCCGCCTTCTACTGCCAGCGCCCCATCGCACTGGACGAGGTGACCCCGTGGTCTCACATGGACTACGGCATCACCCATGAGTATTTGGTGCGGGAGTACAACAAGGCTCTGGCCGCCCAGACCACCCCGCCCTGCAACCGTGCCTGCAACGCCTGCGGTGCCAACCATCTGTTAGGAGGTCCCTGCTTTGATTACAGTCAGAATCTCGTTTGAAAAGAAAAATGAAGCCTCCTATATCTCCCTGCTGGATCTTCAGCGGGTGATGCAGCGGGTGCTCAAGCGCAGCGGCCTGCCGGTATGGCATACGCTTGGCTTTAACCCCCATATCTACATGACCTTTGCCTGCCCGCTCTCTCTGGGACAGGAGAGCGAGTGCGAGTGCGTGGACGTCAAGACCGAGGCGGAAGCCCCGGATTTTGCCCAGTGGCAGACCGCCCTCAACGCCATTATGCCTGCTGGTATCCATGTTACCCGGGTGGCTCCGGTGGAGATGAAGGCGGACAGCATTGCCTTTGCCTGCTACCGCATCAGCTACCCGACGGCTGCCGCTGCGGTGCTGGAGCAGTATAACGCGCTGGAGACAGCCCCTGTGGAAAAGCACAGCAAGCGCGGCAAAAAGATCGTAGACCTCAAAGAGCATATCCCGCAGCTGAGTTATACGGCAGCAGGGAACACCGTGCAGCTGGAGCTGTGCCTGCCCGCTGCGCAGGAACTGAACCTGAACCCCTCGCTGCTCACCAGTTTTCTGGAAGAAAAGTTTGGCCTGCCCGCCGCAAGTGCCAACATTCTGCGCACTAAGTTTTTAACGGCAGACCGTCAGCTGTTTGCCTGAAGCTGCGCAAAAGTCCGTCTACCAGGCAAAACAGAAAATTTTTGCAAGATTTTTCGCTAAATTGCTTGCATTCAAGCCGGTTTTGTGCTATCCTATTAGGGCGTTAGTGTCCGCTGAGACCACAGCGGGGTTAATGACAAGTATTTATCATTAAACGGGCGGTCCTCTGACGGCTATGCCGTGCATGAACGTCTAAAAACAAATGGAGGATTCAAAAATGGACGCATTGAAGATTATTTCTGAAGGCAGCATCAAGGCTGAAAAGCCTCAGTTCAACGTTGGCGATACCGTCCGCGTTGATGTTCGTATCAAGGACGGCGACCGTGAGCGCATTCAGGCCTTCGAGGGCACTGTTATCGCTAAGAAGCACGGCGGCGTTGCAGAGACCTTCACCGTTCGCCGCGTGGCTTACGGTGTCGGCATCGAGCGTGTCTTCCCCGTCAACAGCCCCTTCGTTGAGAAGGTCACTGTTGTCCGCAAGGGCAAGGTTCGCCGCGCAAAGCTGTTCTATCTGCGTGGCCGTACGGGCAAGGCTGCCAAGGTCAAGAGCGATATTTGATCATCCCCGATTTGAAACCGGGAGAAAAGGGACAACTTGTTGTCCCTTTTTTCTTTTTCAAAGCCCGGGTGTATGGATAAAAGGATGAAAGGCTGGTGGCAAAGCTATGGAAAAACAGCAGCAGTCTGCCCCCGCAGTGCGCGGGCAGGGCATACTGGAATGGTACGAAGCGCTCATCTCCGCAGCGCTGGTGCTGGTACTGATCTTTTCGTTTTTCTTCCGTATCATTCAGGTGGATGGGCGCTCTATGGTGCCTACCCTGACCCACGGCGATAAGCTCATCGTCTGGGCGGCGGGCTACACCCCCCAGCGGGGCGATGTGGTCATTGTGGACAGCTACACCGTTTATGGCAAGCCGCTGGTCAAGCGGATCATCGCCAAGGGCGGCGACACCATCAGCATCGACTACGACGCCGGTACAGTCACGGTGAACGGCGAGCTTTTGCAGGAGGACTACATTGCAGCGCCTACGTATCTGGGCTACGATGTGCAGTTCCCGTTCACGGTGCCGGAGGGCACCCTGTTTGTGATGGGGGACAACCGCAACGAATCGCTGGACAGCCGCTCCTCCTATGTCGGCTGCATTGACGAGCGTGATATTCTGGGCAAGGTGCTGCTGTGCTTTATGCCCTTTACAGATTTTGGGGTGGTAAAATGAACGAAATGGATACCCGGTTTGCAAACCAGTACAATATTCAGTGGTTCCCGGGCCACATGACCAAGACCCTGCGCATGATGGAGCAGGAGATCCAGCACGTTGATGCCAGCCTTGTGCTGCTGGACGCGCGCATCCCGCTTTCCAGCCTGAACCCGGAGATCGAGCGCATTACCGACCGCAAGCCCAAGCTCTATGCGCTGAACAAGGCTGACCTTGCCGACCCGGCTGTGACCGAGGAGTGGATCCGCTACTTCCACGCCGCAGATGCGGGCTGCGTGGCCATCAGCGCCAAGCAGAAGGGCGGCGCAAACGCCGTGAAGGTGGCTATTGAAAAGGAGCTTTCCGGTCTGCTGGAGCGCCGCCAGAACCGCGGCATGGGCGGTGCCAAAACGCAGGTGATGCTGTGCGGCATCCCCAACGTGGGAAAATCCACCTTTATCAACACCTTTGCAGGCTCTGCCCGCGCCAAGGCGGCAGACCGCCCCGGCGTGACCAAGGGCAAGCAGTGGGTCAGCACCGAAAAGTTCGATCTGCTGGATATGCCCGGCGTGCTGTGGAAAAAGTTCGATTCCAAGACCATCGCCTCCAACTTGGCCTTCATCGGCTCCATCAAGGACGATATTCTGGATGTGGAAGAGCTGGCCATGAACCTGTTGGACGAGGTGCGCCGCAACTATCCCGACCTTGTGGCACAGCGCTACAAGCTGGATGCCGAAACGCTGGCACTGCCGCCCTATGAGCTGCTGGAAGCCATCGGCCGCAAGCGCGGTCTGCTGGTGCGCGGCGGCGA
Source organism: Faecalibacterium sp. I3-3-33 (assembly GCF_023347295.1). NCBI lineage: Bacteria > Bacillati > Bacillota > Clostridia > Eubacteriales > Oscillospiraceae > Faecalibacterium > Faecalibacterium sp. I3-3-33. The sequence goes on along the minus strand of NZ_CP094469.1, from coordinate 1,655,987 downwards.
GGTGAACACCGAGCGCTGCGCCATCATGCTGGTGGACGAGTTCCGCGCCTGCAAGTGGGGACGTATCTCTCTGGAACGCCCGCCGCAGCGGGATGATCTGGCCGACTTTGCCGGGGAGGACGAGGAATGAAGCGCCGCTCGGATGAGGAGATCTCCGCTCCGCTGTACGCCTTTGACGCCGAGGTGCGCAGTCAGTACGGCTGCTTTGCTGGTGTAGACGAGGCCGGGCGCGGCCCGCTTTGCGGCCCTGTGTGCGTAGCGGCCTGTATTCTGGACCCGGAAAACCCGGTGTACGGCATCAACGACTCCAAAAAGCTGACTGAGAAAAAGCGCGAGGCGCTGTTCGATGAGATCTGCGAAAAAGCGCTGGCCTACCGCATCATCTTTGTGGGGCCGGAGGTCATCGACCGGGAAAACATTCTGAACGCTACCATGGGCGGGATGCAGCAGGCGGTGGAAGAGCTGGACATCGTGCCCAATCTGGTGCTGGTAGACGGCAACCGCACCCCCGCAGGCTTGCAGATCCCGGCACAGCCGGTGGTCAAGGGCGATGCCACCAGCGCCAGCATCGGCGCGGCCTCGGTGCTGGCCAAGGTCAGCCGAGACCGCTATATGCTGGAGCTGGATAAGCAGTACCCGCAGTATCAGCTGGCAAAGCACAAGGGCTACCCCACAAAGCTGCACTACGAGCTGATCGCGCAGTACGGCATCCAGCCGTTCTACCGCCGCAGCTTTCTTAAAAAGCAGGGCTACTGGCCGGAGAGCGGCAAATGAACCGCGCCGAGACCGGCCGCAGGGGAGAAGCTGCCGCTGCCCGCTGGTATCAGAAGCAGGGCGCGCAGCTGCTGGCGCATAACTATCATACCCGCATGGGAGAGCTGGATCTTGTGCTGCGGGAGCCGGACGGCACCATTGTCATCTGCGAGGTAAAGACCCGCAGCCAAGGGATGCTGCAACGCCCCGCTGCCGCCGTAGACCCAGCCAAGCAGCACCGGCTGATCTGCGCTGCACAAGGGTATTTGCAGCAGACCGGCCAAAGCGAAGAACCGGTGCGTTTTGACGTTGCAGAGGTAGTTCCTCTTGACAGCGGGCGCTGGATGGTACATATTATAAAGGGTGCCTTTCTCTGCGAGACCTAAGGCAGAAACCGTGGCACCGGTGGGAAGTATGCGGCAAAACGAGGGTTTTGCCGTAAAACCGGGAACGTGCCCGGCACGTTCCGTGGCGAAAAGGAGCGATGACCATGCAGTTTTTCAGTACCAGAGATCAGAACCGCGAAGTAACTTCTTCTCAGGCAATTGCACAGGGACTGTCCGATGAGGGCGGTCTGTTTGTGCCGGAAAGTTTTCCGCAGGTGGATGTAAAAGCCTTGTGCGGGCTGGATTACCCCGCGCTGGCAGCCGCCGTTGTGCGGGAGTACCTGACCGATTACGACCCTGCGTTCCTGACCGAAGCCACCCGCAGCACCTATGGCGCTGCTTTCGGCGGCAAGGCTGGCTATCTTGCCCCGGTGGAAGGGGACACCTATGCCTTGGAGCTGTGGCACGGCCCTACCTGTGCCTTTAAAGATTACGCCCTGCAGCTGATGCCCAAGCTGCTGGTGGAGGCCAAAAAGAATCTGGGCCGCACTGAAAAGACTCTGATCCTTGTGGCTACCAGCGGCGACACCGGCAAGGCTGCGCTGGACGGCTACCATGATATCCCCGGTGTGGAGATCGCTGTGTTCTATCCCACCGGCGGCACCAGCGAGATCCAGCGTTTGCAGATGGCAACGCAGGAGGGCGCTAACGTTGCTGTGTACGCCGTGCGCGGCAACTTTGACGATGCCCAGACCGGCGTAAAGAAGGTGTTCGGCGATAAGGCCATCGCCGCCGAACTGGAAAAGCGGAACATCCGTCTTTCCAGTGCCAACTCCATCAACTGGGGCCGCCTTGTGCCGCAGATCGTCTACTACTTTGCCGCCTACGCTCAGCTGCTCAAGGCCGGTAAGATCACCTTCGGCGACGAGGTGGATTTCTGCGTGCCCACCGGCAACTTCGGCGATATCCTCGCCGGTTATTACGCAAAGCAGATGGGTCTGCCCGTGGGCAAGCTGGTCTGCGCCTCCAACGAGAACAATGTGCTGACTGACTTCCTCACCACCGGTACCTACACCGCAAAGCGGGAGTTCTTCAAGACCACTTCTCCCAGCATGGATATTCTGGTGTCCTCCAATCTGGAGCGCCTGCTGTACCATGTGACCGGCAGCGATGCCGAGGTGGCGGGCTTTATGCAGCAGCTGGCTGCCACCGGCAGTTACACCGTCCGTCCCGAGACGCTGGCAGCGATTCAGGAGAATTTCTCCTGCGGCTGGAGCAGCGAGGACGAGGTAGCAGGGGAGATCCGTTCCCGCTACGAAAAGGACGGCTACCTGTGCGATACCCACACCGCCGTGGCCTTCCATGTGGCTGCACAGAAAAAGCGGCAGGGCGTGCCCATGGTTGTGCTTTCCACCGCATCGCCCTTCAAGTTCCCCCGCAGTGTGCTGAGCGCACTGGGCAAAACCGCCCCGGAAAACGATTTTGAAGCCATGCAGCAGCTGGAGGCTGCCACCGGCCACGCCGCACCGGCAAGCCTTGCCGCTCTGCGCAGCAAGCCGGAGCGCTTTGATACGGTCATTGCCCCGGCACAGATCGCTGAGGTGGCGCTGGGCTATCAGGCGTAAGCTTCTGCGGACAGACAGAACAGGAGTAAACAGACTATGGCACTTTTTGTGCTTGGCGACCCCCATCTTTCTCTGGGCGCATCCAAGCCGATGGATATCTTCCCCGGCTGGAACGATTATGTGGACAGGCTGGAGAAAAACTGGCGCAAGCTCATCACCCCGCAGGATACCATCGTGCTGGCGGGGGATATCAGCTGGGCTATGCGCCTGACCGATACCCGTAAGGACTTTGCCTTTTTGCAGCAGCTGCCCGGGCAGAAGATCATCATGAAGGGCAACCACGATTACTGGTGGTCCACCGCCAACAAGATGAACGCCTACCTCAAGACCGAGGGCTTTGACACCCTGCACATCCTGCACAACAATTCTTACAGCGTGGAGGGGTACGCCATCTGCGGCACCCGCGGCTGGCTGTTCGATGTGGGGGAGCCCCACGACGAAAAGGTGATGAACCGGGAGATCGGCCGTCTGCGCATGAGCTTGCAGGCTGCGGAGCCCGGGCTGGAAAAGCTGGTGTTCCTGCACTACCCGCCGGTCTACACCGGCACCAGCGCCCCGGAGATCGTAGCCACCCTGAAGGAGTACGGCATCAAGACCTGCTTCTATGGGCATCTGCACGGCAACGCCATCCGGTTTGCCGTGCAGGGCGAGGTGGACGGCATCCGGTACAAGCTGGTAAGTGCCGACGGCCTGCGTTTCTGCCCCTACCGCATCAATTAACGGCGGGATAAAAGGGCAAAAACGACAAAATTTAAAAATTTGGTATGGCAATTGTGTCCAGAGCGTGCTATAATAAGTTTTGACGCGATTGTTGCACCCAATTGAGCGCGCGCGTCCCCGCATTCCGTGTGCATACAGCAAGGACGTGGTGCGCGGTTGCCCCGGGCAAAAACTTCCTGCCCTGAGCAATAGAATATTTGAGTGGAGGATAAACAAATGAATCTCATCAAGTGTGAAAAGCTCGAGAAGAGCATGGCAGAACTGCAGTTCTCCATCGATGCAGAGGCTTTCAAGAAGGCTGTTGCCGATGTTTTCAAAAAAGAGGGCAAGAAGTACCCTGTGCAGGGCTTCCGCAAGGGCAAGGCTCCCAAGGCTCTGATCGAGAAGATGTACGGCGCAGACGTCTTTACCTACGACGCCATCAACGAGCTGTTCCCGGAGGCTTTCGAGGCTGCCGCTAAGGAAGCCGGTGTGGAGCCCGTGGGCCGTCCCGAGGTCACCGTGGATTCTGCCAGCGAGGCAGAGGGCGCTACCCTGACCGTTAAGGTCGCCGTGAAGCCCGAGGTCAAGGTCGGCAGCTACAACGGTCTGACCGTGGAAAAGACTGTCCATACTGTTACCGATGAGGCTGTGGACGCTGAGCTGAAGCGTGTGCAGGAGCGCAACGCCCGTGAGCTGACCCGTGAGGGCGCTGCTCAGAATGGCGATATCGCTGATATCGACTTCGAGGGCTTTGTGGACGGTGTTGCATTCGAGGGCGGCAAGGCTGAGCACTACAACCTGACTCTGGGCAGCGGCAGCTTCATCCCCGGCTTTGAGGAGCAGGTCGTTGGCCACTCCGCCGGTGAGGAGTTCGACGTGAATGTCACCTTCCCCACCGAGTATCAGGCTGCTGAGCTGGCTGGCAAGGCTGCTGTCTTTAAGATCAAGCTGCACGAGGTCAAGTACAAGGAGCTGCCCGCTCTGGATGACGAGCTGGCAAAGGACTGCTCCGAGTACGACACTCTGGACGAGTTCAAGGCTTCCATCCGCAAGAACAACCAGGAGCAGCTGGACAAGCAGGATGATCTGGCTGTCGAGAATGCTCTGGTCGATCAGGTCATCGAGAGCATGGAGGGCGAGATCCCTCAGGCAATGTACGATGTCCGCATGGACGAGATGGTCAACGACTTTGCTTTCCGTGTGGAGCAGCAGGGTCTGCGTCTGGAGGACTACCTGAAGTATATGGGTCAGTCCATGGAACAGTTCCGCGCCGCTTTCATGCCGCAGGCTGAGAAGCAGGTCAAGATCGGTCTGGCTCTGGAGGCTGTTGCCGCTGCTGAGCACATCGAGGCTTCCGAGGACGAGATCAATGCCGAGATCAAGCGCATTGCTGACCAGTACAAGATGGAAGAGGACAAGGTTCGTGAGCTGATCAACCTCGAGGATCTGAAGCAGGATCTGGCTCGCACCAAGGCCATCGACTTCATCAAGAGCCACGCTAACATCGTGGAAAAGCCCGCAGAGGCTGAGAAGGCTGCTGACGCTGAGTAATCAGTGCCGGGCCCTGTAAAGCGCCGCAGGCGTTTTATCAAAGGTTGTTAAAATTGACCGGTACGGCTGAACTTTACAGGGGACCCGTATCGGTCAATTTTGCCAATAAACTTAAACCATTTCAGGAGGCGAACTTTATGAGTTTTGTTCCTTACGTTGTCGAGCAGTCGGCGCACGGAGAGCGTTCTTACGATATTTTCTCTCGTCTGCTGAACGATCGCATCATCGTGCTGAGCGAGGATGTCAACGATACCACCGCAAGCCTTGTGGTGGCGCAGCTGCTGTATCTGGAAGGGCAGGACCCGGATAAGGACATCAGCCTGTATATCAACAGCCCCGGCGGTTCCATCAGTGCCGGTATGGCCATCCACGACACCATGCAGTATATCAAGTGCGACGTTTCCACCATCTGCATGGGCATGGCTGCCTCTATGGGTGCATTCCTGCTGGCAAGCGGCACCAAGGGCAAGCGCTTTGCGCTGCCCAATGCCGAGATCATGATCCACCAGCCGCTGATCGGCGGTCAGGGCGGCGGCCTTTCCGGCCAGACCACGGATATCAAGATCCATGCCGAGCACATGGTCTATATCCGCGATAAGATGAACCGGATGCTCAGCGAGTACACCGGCCAGCCGCTGGAAAAGATCCAGCAGGACACCGAGCGCGACAACTACCTTACCGCGCAGCAGGCAAAGGAATACGGCCTGATCGATGAGGTCATTGCCCACCGGTAAACCGCTATAATCTATCCAGGATAAGGAAAAACAGCTATGGCAAATAACAATTCCGGCAAAAACGATAAGGATCTGATTTGCAGCTTTTGCGGCAAACATCAGGACGAGGTTGAGCGCATGATCATTGGCCCCGGGGTCAATATCTGCAGCGAGTGCATCGGCCTGTGCCGCGATCTGCTCTCTGACAAGCCGGATCAGCCCAAAAGTGCCCGTCCGGGACGCGGCAGCGCAAGCCGCGCCCATGTCCAGCCCGCTGCCGCAGATCTGGATATCAACATCATGACCCCGGCCGAGATCAAGGAAGGTCTGGATCAGTATGTCATCGGTCAGGACGAGGCAAAGCGTGTGCTGTCCGTTTCGGTCTACAACCACTATAAGCGCATCCTCAGCGGCAAGGGCGGCGATGTGGAGCTGCAAAAGTCCAACGTGCTGCTGCTTGGTCCCTCCGGCGTGGGCAAGACCCTGCTGGCGCAGACACTGGCCAAGATGCTGGGCGTGCCCTTCGCCATTGCGGATGCCACCACCCTTACCGAGGCCGGTTATGTGGGTGAGGACGTGGAGAACATTCTGCTCAAGCTGATCCAGGCGGCAGATTTTGATGTGCAGAAGGCACAGATCGGCATCATCTACATTGATGAGATCGACAAGATCACCCGCAAGAGCGAAAACCCCTCCATCACCCGCGACGTGGGCGGCGAGGGCGTACAGCAGGCACTGCTGAAGATCTTGGAGGGCACTGTCAGCAACGTGCCGCCGCAGGGCGGGCGCAAGCATCCGCAGCAGGAGTTCATCCAGATCGACACCACCAACATCCTGTTCATCTGCGGCGGTGCCTTTGACGGTCTGGACAAGTATATCCTGCGCCGCACCGATAAGTCCGCGCTGGGCTTCGGCAGTGCGCTGAAGGATAACTCCACCGAGGCCGAGCGCGCTCTGCTGCGCAAGGTAGAGCCCCACGATCTGGTCAAGTTCGGCCTGATCCCGGAGCTGATCGGCCGTCTGCCGGTCATCACCGTGCTGGACGATCTGGACGAGGATGCACTGGTGCGCGTGCTCAAGGAGCCCCGCAACAGTCTGGTCAAGCAGTATAAAGAGCTGCTGGGCATGGATAACGTGGAGCTTACCTTCACGGACGAAGCCCTGCACGCCATTGCCCGCAAGACCATCGAGCGCAAGACCGGTGCCCGCGGTCTGCGCAGCGTGATGGAAAGCATCCTGCTGCCTATCATGTACGAGGTGCCCAGCGATGCCACCATCATCCGCGTGACCGTGGACGAGGACACCGTGGAGGGCGGCGAGGCACATCTGGAATACGGCGCTGTGCGCAAACGCTATAAAAATCAGGCCACTCTCAGCTGACGGCATCGCCGCACAGCAGGGGAGTGTACCCGCTTGCAAGGCCCTGTTTCAAAAGCTTTTTGCTTTTGACAGGGCTTTTTGCTTTCAAATTCTTGTTTCTGACAGGAAAATGTACTATAATAGTAAAGTATGGATCGTGCGGCGTGTGTTCTCTGGCAGGGGCATACCGCAAAAGACGAGCCATAGAATTGGGTAATAGGAAGTACTATAAAGGAGTGTGTATTCAATGGCAAATTATCACGAGATGGATCGCGCTGCGCTGACCGCTGAAAAGGCAGCGCTGGAACAGGCTTATAAAGAGTTTCAGGCAAAGGGTCTGAAGCTGAACATGGCACGCGGCAAGCCCGGCCCCCACCAGATGGATCTGGCAATGGACCTGCTGAAGATGACCGACTACACCACGGATGCAGGCACCGATGCCCGCAACTACGGTGAGCTGGAGGGCCTGCACGAAGCACGCGCTCTGTTTGCAGATGTGTTCGGCGTAAAGCCCAACGAGGTGTTCGTGGGCGGCAACTCCAGCCTGCAGCTGATGTACAACCTCATCAACATCGGCTATGTGTTCGGCTTCCCGGAGTCTCCCTGTCCTTGGTCTCAGGTGGAAAAGCGCAAGTTCCTCTGCCCGGTGCCCGGCTATGACCGTCACTTTGCCATTACCGAGGAGTTCGGCTTTGAGCTCATCAGCGTGCCCATGACCCCCAACGGCCCCGATATGGACGTTGTGGAAAAGCTGGTGGCTGAGGACGATACCATCAAGGGTATCTGGTGCGTGCCGCAGTACTCCAACCCCGATGGCTACACTTACAGTGATGAGACCATCGAGCGCTTTGCCAAGATGAAGACCGCCGCCCCGGATTTCAAGATCTTCTGGGATGAGGCCTACATCGTCCATCACCTGACCGAGGAGATCATCGAGACCCCCGTGCTGCTGAACGTGAGCAAGAAGTATGGCACGCAGGATCGCGTGTTCATGTTCACTTCTACCAGCAAGATCACCTTCCCGGGTGCCGGTGTTTCTGCCATTGCATGCAGTGACAACAGCATGAAGTATATGTGCAAACGCTTCTCGGTGATGATCATCAGCTACGACAAGATGAACCAGCTGCGCCACGTCCGCTTCCTGAAGAACAAGGAGGGCGTTCTGGCACACATGGCAAAGCATCGCCGCCGTCTGGTGCCCTGCTTCGATGCCGTCAAGACCGCCTTTGCCGCCAACCTCACCCCCTGCGGCGATATTGCCCACTGGACCAACCCTAAGGGCGGCTACTTCATCAGCCTGTATGTCATGCCCGGTTGCGCAAAGCGCGTGGCGGAACTGTGCAAGAATGCAGGTCTGGTGCTGACTGGCGCAGGCTCTGCTTATCCGTACCACAAGGATCCGCAGGATTCCCATCTGCGCATCGCTCCCACTTATCCCAGTCTGGACGAGGTGGAGACCGCTTCCGAGCTGCTGTGCGTCTGTGTGCGTCTGGCTGTTGTGGAAAAGCTGCTGGCTGACATGGCCTAAGGCGTGAAATAATTTGTATATTCTCCTCTGCGGGGCTCTTTGCAGGGCTGGCAGGGGAGTTTTATCACAGAAAGGTCGGCACGACGGCTGCTCTGTGAGGAGAGGAACCGTCGGCAAAACTTGCGGTTCACAACAAAAACGGCTGCGGCTGCACAGCCGCCGCTTTTGGAGGTTCCCGACTTATGAAAACAAAAGGCAAAGCATGGCAGCTGGTCGTTACCGCGCTGCTGATCGTTGTGTTTGTCTACACCGCCTTTTTTGGCGTGGCGGCAAAATACGGCGATGTGACCACCACCTACATCAAGGGTGCAAAGGATATCCGCTTTGGTGTGGATATCAAGGGCGGCGTCAACGTCACCTTTGTGCCCTCGGATGGCTACGATGCCACGGACGAGCAGCTGGATGCCGCCCGTCTGGTCATTGAGAACCGTCTGGTCGCGTTGAACGTGACCGACTACGAGCTGTATGTGGATAACAACTCCGACAGCCTGATTTTGGAGTTTCCGTGGCAGTCCGGCGAGACGGATTTTGACCCTGAGTCTGCCATTCAGGAGATCGGCACCACCGCCTACCTGACCTTCCGCGAGGGAGCCAGCAAGGACGGCGAGCTGATCCTTGACGGCTCCATGGTCGAAAGCGCTTCGGCGCAGTACGGCGCTGTGAGCAACGGCGGCAGTTCCGAGTATTACGTTGCCCTCAAGTTTACCACCGAGGGTGCCAAGGCCTTTGGCGATGCCACCACCAAGCTGGCCGCCGACAAGGGTAGCATCAGCATCTGGCTGGACGACGAGAACGTGAGCACCGCTACCGTCAACACCGCTATCACCGACGGACAGGCCATCATCACCAGTTCGGCCTCCAATCCCTTTACGCAGGATGCCGTGGTCAAGATGGCGCGCCAGATCAACTCCGGTGCACTGCCCTTTGCTCTGAGCGTGGACAGCTACTCCACCGTGAGCCCCAGTCTGGGCGAAAACAGCCTTGGTGCCATGGTGCTGGCAGGCCTGATCGCTTTTGCCCTCATCGTGGTGTTCATGACGGTGCTGTATCGTCTGCCGGGCTTTCTGGCCTGCATCGCGCTGGCCGGTCAGGTGGCGGCTACGCTGGCCTTTGTGTCCGGCTACTTCCCGGTGTTTGAAAGCTTTACCCTGACCCTGCCCGGCATCGCAGGTATCATTCTGGCCATCGGCATGGGCGTGGATGCCAACGTCATCACCGCCGAGCGCATCAAGGAGGAGCTGAAAAACGGCAAATCGCTGGATGGCGCACTGAAGAGCGGCTTTGCCCGCGGCCTGACCCCCATCATTGACGGCAATGTGACCATCGTCATCGTGGCCATCGTGCTCATGGGTGCCTTCGGCCCCTCGGATGGCCTGTTTGCCAAGGCACTGCACTTTGTGTTCTTCGCCTTCGGCCCCTCTACCGCAGGCACTATCTATGCCTTCGGCTATACGCTGCTCACCGGCGTGCTGCTGAACTTCGTGTTTGGCGTGTTCGCTACCCGTGTCATGATTCGCGGCGCAGCTGCCATCAAGGCACTGCGCAACCCGTGGCTCTACGGCGCTGCAAAGCCCGGGCAGGAAAAGGCTGAAAAGAAGCCGGTGGATTTCGTATCCCTGCGCAAAAAGTTCCTGACCTTCTCTGCCTGCTTGATGGCGGTCATTCTGCTGTGCGCCGCAGTGTTCGGCGTGCATCTGGATACCGAGTTCACCGGCGGTGCCATGATCACTCTGTCCTACGAGGGCAGTTTTGATCAGTCCGCTGTGCAAAAGACCGCTGCTGCGGCGCTGGAAAACACCGGTCTGACCTTGCAGACCGGTGAGAACGTGGCCACCGGCGACCAGACCCTGAAAATCTCCATGCCCGGCACCGAGACCGTGACCACCGAGCAGGTGGAGAACCTGCTGGATTCCCTGAACGAGAACTACCCGGACAACCAGTTTGCCCAGCTGTCCCTGAGCAACGTCAGCGCAGCCATGGGCACCAAGTTCCTGCAGAAGAGCCTGGTGGCTGTGGTGTTTGCACTGGTGCTCATTCTGCTGTATATCGCCCTGCGCTTCAAGAACATCGGCGGTCTGACCGGCGGTATGATGGCAGTGCTGGCGCTGGTCAACGACCTGATGGTGGTGTTCGGCACCTTTGTGCTGCTGCGCACCGCACTGGACGGCAACTTTATCGCCGCCATGCTGACTATTCTCGGCTACTCCATCAACGATACCGTTGTGGTGTACGACCGTATCCGCGAGAATCGCACCCTTATGGGCAAAAAGGGCAGCTTTGAGGAACTGGTCAACCTGTCGGTCAACCAGTCTGCCCGCCGTACCCTGATTACCACCATCACCACTGTGATGGCACTGGGCGTGATGTGCATCGTGGCAAAGCTCTATGGTCTGGACAGCATCTTCACCTTTGCGTTCCCGTTGATGATGGGTATGATCAGCGGTGTGTACACCTCTCTGTGCGTTTCCACTTCGGCTTGGGTGCTGTGGAGCGAGCGCAGCAAAAAGAAAAACTGAGGCGGAGGAACAAACGATGAAGTGCCCTTATTGCGGTGCGGAGGAATCCAAGGTGATCGACTCCCGCCCCACGGAAGATAACGAGCGCATCCGCCGCCGCCGCGAGTGCCTGAACTGCCACATGCGCTTTACCACCTACGAGGTGGTGGAAACAGTGCCGCTGGTGGTCATCAAAAAGGATAACTCCCGCGAACCCTTTGACCGGCAGAAGCTGTTCAACGCCATGCTGCGCGCCTGCGCCAAGCGCCCTGTCAGCTACGAAACGCTGGAGCGCGCCGTCAGCAGCATCGAGCAGTCCCTGTTCAGCTCCTACGACCGCGAGATCCCCAGTGTGCGCATCGGCGAGCTGACCATGCAGGAACTGAAAAAGATCGACGAGGTGGCCTATATCCGCTTTGCTTCGGTCTACCGCCAGTTTGCGGATGTGGAAAGCTTCCTTGACGAACTGAAAAAGCTTGTGGGCGACCGTAAGGAAAATCAGTAAACTGTAATTTAAGACCGAGAGATGCTTTTGGACGTCTCTCGGTCTGTTTTTATTGTAAAAAATCGCTTGTCGCGGCCCGCAGGACGCGACAAGCGTGAAATATAATTTGCGCCGCTTACACCAGCCGCCGGGCAAGCCATTCCAGCCGCTCCACCTCCACTTGTGCGCGGCGCAGTTCGCCCAGTGCGTCCTCGGTGGCTTGCTGCTCAAGGTATCCGTCTGCCGCCCGCAGTGCAGCTTCCAGTTCCGTGTAATCGGCAGTGCGCAGCAGATGGCTCATAGTTTCCCGCATGGTGTCGCACAACTCTGCGCCCTCGGCAAGCGCCTGCCGCGCAATGGGAAAGTCCTTTTGCCGTACAGCCTCGAGGGCGCAGTCCAAGTCGGCTGAGATATCCTGCGCAAAGCCCTGCACCCGTCCGCTGCTGTAAAGGGATACCCCCAGCAGTGCGGCTACGATCAGGATACACGCATAGATCCGTTTCATTGTTTTCCTCCCGGCTGACGGCCTTCCTTTTTCAGCAGAAAATAGTCCTCGGTCTCGTTGCCGATGAGCAGCAGGATCTCCTGCGGCAGAACGGTGTTTGCCGTGGCGGTGCGCTCCAGCCACGCACGGTCCTTGCCGCACCAGCGCAGATTATCCTCCAACACCTGCCCGTCCAGCACAAAGGGGATGGTAGCCTGTGTTTGTTGCACCTTCAGTTGCAAGTCGGACAGGGTAGCCGCTTCCTGCTCCGGGCGCAGCGCTGCCGACAGCGTGCCGTTCGTTTCGATTACGGCGTAGGACACCCTGCGCGGGTCAAAGATATCCTTGCCGCGCAGTGCCTCCATCAGGTCGGCGGTGGTCAACCGCAGCATCCGCAAAGCATTCTGGTCGATCTTTCCGTCCAGAATGACCGTTTTGGGACGCCCGGAGAGAAAATTGAAAAACTTCTGGCTGCGGAAGCTCACCACTGAACCCAGCAGTTCCAGCGCCGCAATGAGAAACAGAGGAATCAGGCTGGCGGTGATGGGCACATCCTCGGATTCAATGGAGATGGACGCCAGATTGGAGATCAGGATGGTGGATACCAGCTCCTCCGGCTGCAATTCTCCCAGCTGACGCTTGCCCATCAGCCGCATGGCAAACAAAACGCAGAGATACAGGATAATGGTGCGGCAAAGCAGCAGTTTCATGCACAAACCCTCCCGGTGCGGTGTGCGCGGCGTATTCCGCTGCGGCAAAGCGGGCATACTGCACACACAAAGGAGTGATGGATGTGCAGTTGCTTTCGCAAAGCCTTGCGGAAAACCTGTCCGCGCTTGATGCTAGGTTTGGCAAATCGGCAGATTATTATGCGAAGAAGATCGTTTTGTACGGTTGCCCGGGGTGCATCGTAATGTTTGACGGTATGGCAAGCTTGGATTCGCTCTGGGAGCTGTTGCTGGACGCCGCCGGGCGGCAGTCTGCTTCTGTCCGGTTTACTGGTACGCAAACCTATGCGCATATCCTGCATGGCTCGGCGTTTCCGGCCGAAAGCACCCCAGTGCAGGATATGCCGCAGCTGATAGCGCGTTTGACCGCCGGCATGGCGGTGCTGCTCTTGGATGGGTGCAGCAGCGGCATTGCCTTCTCAGTGCAGGGGCTCAAGTTCCGCTCGGTGGAAGAGCCCTCCGGCGAAGGCAATCTGCGCGGCAGCAGGGAAGGCTTCACCGACCTGCTGCGGGTAAATCTGAGCCTTCTGCGCCGTCTTGTCCGCACTGACACCCTTGTGCAGGAGGCCGCGCAGGCGCACACCTGCTGTAATACGGAGTACGCCCTTTGCTACTGCAAGGACCGTGCCGACCCCGCTATGGTGCGCCGGGTGCGTGCCATTTTGCAAAGTGCAAGGCCGGAGCTGCTGCTGGATTCCAGCTATTTTGTGCCGTGGCTGCTGCCCGGCAAGGCGCGGCTGTTCACCCCGGTGCACTACACCGAGCGCCCGGCGGTCGCCGCCGCGAAGCTCTGTGAGGGCAAGCTGGTAATTTTGGTCAACGGCAGCCCCTCGGCGCTGGTGCTGCCCGCACTGTTCAGCGAGCAATTCGAGTGTCTGGATGATTACGCTTCCACGGCGGTATTTTCCTCTTTTTTGCGGGTGCTGAAGTATTTTTCTTTCTACCTTACGGTGTTCTTACCGGGGGTCTTTGTGTGTGTGGCGGTGTATCTGCCGGAGCTGTTGCCCCCGCAGCTGCTGTATAAGATCGAAGCCGCCGAAAAGGCTACTCCGCTGCCCCTTTTTGCCGAGATGCTGCTGGTGATCCTGATCTTAGAGATCATCCGGGAAGCCGGACTGCGGATGCCGCAGTCACTGGGACACTCGGTCAGTCTGGTGTCGGCGCTCATCATCGGCGATGCCGCCATTGCCACTGGGCTCATGAGCACCCCGGTCATTTTTGTGGCCAGTATTACCGCCATTGCAGTCTTTGTCACCCCGGCTCTGTACGAGCCTGCCACTCTGCTGCGCATCGGCACGGTGCTGCTGGCGGGGCTTGCCGGGCCGGTAGGGCTGGCAGTGGCGTTTTTCGGCTTTCTGCTCAGCATCGTCAGCACCGAAGCACTGGGCGTGCCATACCTTGCGCCGCACCCGTTCCCGCAGCAGCCACTTTCCGAGGACGGCGTTCTGCGCCGCAACTACCGGCAGCTGTCCCGGCAGGGGTTCAATATCTGGCAAAAGCGGGAGAGGAGGAAACGGCAGTCATGAAGCAGCAAGCAGAACATTTTACCCCGGCGGCGCTGACGCTGAGTATAGTCACAGCAGCACTGGCAGACGGCATCCCGCAAAGCGTCCCGGCGCGTCGGGCGCTGTGGCTGGGCGCAGTCAGCACAGTGTGTCTGTGTGTCCTTTCTGCACTGGCAGCAGCGGCATTGCAAAACAAAGTGCCCTCCTTTACGGTGCGGCTGGCACTGACAGCCGGGCTTTTTATGGAACTGGTGCACACTCTCGCGCAGGCACAAGGGCTGTGCACGGCAGAGTTTTCCTCCATGGCACTGCTGGGCTTTCTGCCGCTGCTGCTCTGGGCAGGGTGGGGCGTCCGTCCCGCAAGCTGGAACGCCTCGGCGCGGGTGCTGTGGTGGTTCGCTGCCGTGGGCGGCTTGGTCTGCCTGTTGGGGCTTGCAGGGCAGCTGCACTGGTACCGGCTGTTTGCCCCGGCACAGCCGACTGGAGCAAACTGGAGCGTACCGGTTTATGCAGAATATTTTGCCGGAGCGCTTCTGTGCAGTGCGCGGTCTGCCCGCCGCACAGTCTGGCTGCCGGTATGGGGCTTTGCGGTGCAGGCTGTGGCTTTGCTGGGCAGTGCTTTACTATTTGGCGGCAACGCATATCCCCGGCTGGAGTTGCTGCGGGCGTGGAACGGCGGCAGCTTTTCCCGCATGGATGCGCTGCTTTTGCTGCTGTGGCTGCTGTGCGCCGTCTATCGGGTGGCTATGCTGTGTACTGCTATCCGGTTACTCTGGCAGCAGAAAATAGAGGTGCAGCCATGAGAAAACAGAAATCTTGCAAACTGCTGTATTTTCTGCTGGCAGGGTGGTGTCTTTTATTCCTGCGCTGCGAAAGCACGGAGAAAAGCATGGTGCGGGCGGTGTATCTGGCACAGACGGAGCAGGGGTATCAGACAGGGCTGCTCTATCAGGCACCGCAGGCCGCCGCCGATGCCGCCGAAGCCTCTGCCGCATTGCAGTTTGTGCAGGCAGAGGGGCAAACAATGGAACGGGCACTGGCTGCGGCAGAGCAGGCGCTGCCCCAAACGGCAAGCTACCGCCTGTGTGATTATCTGCTGCTGCCAAAAGCGGAAGAGCCCTTATTAACAGAGTACGAGCAGTTGGTGCTGCGGCGCGGCTGCGGACGCACGGCGGCAAGACTGCTCTGTGCAGAAGGGAATCTAAACCAACTTGCCGCACAAGCCGCTTTGCCGGACGCTCTGATGGCACAAATAAAGACCGCAGCACCCACCGCGCCACGATTGTATGAGCATACAGAGCCGGGGCTTCTGCCCATTCTCCGGTGGAGCGCGGAAGAGGTGACGTTACAGGAGGGCGGCGTTCTTCATACTGTGGCAGCTAATACGCCCTTGTCCCCGGAGCAGGCCGAGGTATACCGTCTGCTTACCGGGCAGAGCGGCACCCGGCAGCTCTGGCTGGAAGGGGAGCGCATTGGCATCCGGCGCTGCACCGTTTCGGTCACCCTGCAAAAGGCGCAGGTGCTTGTGCGGCTGGATTGCCAGCGTACCGCCCACAGCCCGCTGCCCACGTCGGCCCAGCGGCAACAGCTTGCAGCGCAGTGCACGGCGCTTTTGCAAGGCTGCTGGCAGGAGGGCGTGGATGTGCTGCACCTGCAAGCCCGAGAAGCGCTGCAGAGCGGCAACGGCGCAAGCTTTGACCCGACAAAAAACGCCTGCCCGCAATTGCGGACAGACGTGCATTTCATGCTGTATTAAGAGGCGGTGGGGAAGGTGACAGTAATAGTGGTGCCGACGTCCACCTGACTTTCCAGCTTGATGCGGGCGTTGTGGATGCGGGCAATGTGCTTGACGATGGCAAGCCCAAGCCCGGTGCCGCCGGTGGCCTTGCTGCGGCTCTTATCCACCCGGTAAAAGCGCTCGAACACGCTGGACTGCGCCTCCCGCGGAATGCCGATGCCGTTATCCGTTACGGTCAGGGAGCAGTGCCCGTCCCGGCTGCAGGCGGTAATGATCTGCACTTTGCCGCCCGGGCGGTTGTAGCGGATGGCGTTGTCGCACAGGTTCTGGCACAGCTCATCCAGCAGCGCACGGCTGCCCAGCACCGGGGCGTTCTCGCCCAGATAGGTCAGGGAGATATAGGCGCGGCGGGCGTTCAGCTTCTGGCGCTCCACGCACTCCTTGGCAACCTCCAAAAGGTCCACCGTTTCCATCACGGGGGTGTCCCCGGTCTCGGTTACGGTATCCAGCTTGGAAAGCTGCAAAATATCGTTGACCAGCTGGATCATGCGGGTGGCCTCGCTGTGGATCTTACGGCCGAAATCCGGCACATCCTCCGGCTTTGCAATGCCGGTCTCGATCAGCTCTGCGTAGCCGGAAATGCTGGTCAGCGGGGTCTTGAGCTCGTGACTGACATTGGCCGTAAACTCCTGCCGCATTTTCTCATTGTTTTCCCGCAGAATACGGTCAGAATGGATGCTCTCCGCAAAGGGAATCAGTTCCCGGTAGGGCACATTTTCCTGAATATGATCCAAGTCCTCGGTCATGTTCAGAACCGGCTGCACCAGTGCTTTGGTCAGCAGGGCAGCCAGCACCGCAGCGGCCAGCATCAGCGCCACACAGCTCAGCACGATGGCCGGAATGGTGGCGTCATAGATGGACCACACAGTCTCGGCGTCCTGCGCCACGCGCAGCACGTCCCCGCCGGAAAGCCGGAGCGCATAGTAATAGGTCTCGTAGCCCATGGTCTGGGAGTCACGGATGTCCCGTCCCTCGCCGGTTGCAATGGCATCGCGGATCTCCGGGCGGGTCAGATGGTTTTCCATGGGCTGGTCGGTGGCAGATTCAAACAGTACGCTGCCGTCCTGACTGATCAAGGTCACGCGCAGATCATCGGTCACAAAGGCGCTCAGCTGCGCGGGGTCTCCGGCCTGCTCGTACCCGGCGCACACAAGGTCGGTCTCGCGCTCCAAACCCGACCATGCCTGCGCCGTAAAGGCTTTATGGAACACAAAAATGCACAGCGCTGCGGTGAATATAAGTCCCAGAAAGCCCATCAGGAACAGCCGGTAGCTGATCTTTTCTTCCATGCTGCGCAGCTTCATTCTTCTTCGGCCTCCTCATCGGACAGCTTGTAGCCCACCTTGCGCACGGTGCAGATGTAACGCCCCGCATCGCCCAGCTTTTTGCGCAGAGTGCGGATGTGCATATCCACGGTACGGCTCTCCACCGAGATATCGGTGCCCCACACCACCTGCAAAATGGTCTCGCGGGTCACCACCAGACTGGTGTTTTCCAGCAGCAGCCGCAGCAGGCAGTATTCCTTGTAGGTCAGCTCCACGGGGGTGCTGTTCACCGTAACGCTGTGGCGGGCGTTATCCAGCTGGATCTCGTGAAAAACCAGCACGTCCGGCCTTGTCTCCGGGGCAGAGCGCCGCAGCGCCACCCGCACCCGGCTGAGAAATTCCATGATGCCAAAGGGCTTTGCAATGTAGTCGTCTGCGCCGCAGTCCAGCCCGCGCACGGTGTCCAGTTCGCTGGATTTTGCCGTGACCATAATGATGGGCAGCTTGCGCAGGGAAGGGGTGTTGCGCAGCTTTTTCAGGATAGAAAAGCCGTCCTCGCCGGGCAGCATCACGTCTAAGATCACCAGCTCCGGCTCAGCGGCACGCATGGCCTGCCAGAAGGGCTCGGCGCTCTCAAAGCCCTGCACCTCGTAGCCGTTGGATTGCAGGGCGTACTGCTCCAGCTCCCGGATGGAAGCGTCATCCTCTACGATATAAATCATAACTCAGTTCTCCTCAGCAGTCTGTCCGTCCGGGAACAGATACCGCTCGCGGTAGCGGCCCAGACGGCGGTGGAATTCTTCGCTTTCCTTGGTGTCGTTGCCGTGGCGCAGGTCGTTCAGGTAGGCGTGGGTGTCAAAGCTGTCCTGTGCCACCTCGATCTGCGCAACTGCCACGTTGCTGCAATGGTCGCACACACGCTCGTAGTTGGTCAGCAGATCGTCCAGCACAAAGCCGTACTCAATAGAGCAGCTGCCGGCCTGCAGGCGGGCGACGTGCCGCGCCTTGATGGCACGCACCAGCTCGTTGACCACAGCCTCCAGCGGCTCAACCTTGGAAGCAAGGTGCAAATCCCCCTTGCGGAAGGCATCGGTGGTGCGGCTCAGGGTATCCTGCACCGCATCCTCCAGCACCTGCAGTTCCTCCTGTGCATCCTTGGAGAAGTGGATCTCCTTCTGGTGCATCTCCTCGGCGGATTCCAGCAGGTTGACGGAATGGTCGCTGATGCGCTCAAAATCACTGATGGTGTGCAGCAGGGTGTTCACGCTCTGGCTGTCGGCGTGGTTCAGTTCCCGGCCGGACAACTTGACAAGATAGGTGCCCAGCGCGTCCTCGTACCGGTCTACCTTTTTTTCCTCGTCCCGCACCTTCTGGGCAAGTTCGTCGTTCCATTCGTGGGTTAGGCTCATGGCTTGCACCACACCCACCCGGGCAAGCTCTGCCATTTCAGCGGTAGCGGCGCGGGCGCGCTCCACAGCCACAGCGGGGGTGTTCAGCAGACGGTCATCCAGCAGAGCAAACTCCTCTTTTTCCGGGGAATCGGGAATGGTCAGGATGGCCAGCTTTTCCAGCCCGGTAGCAAAGGGCAGCAGGATGACGGTAGCAAGGATATTGAATATCGAGTGCACCACTGCAATGCCCCATGCCTCAATGGTGGTATTCACAAAGGCAAAGTGGCAGACTGCGTTGAGCCCATAGAATCCGAACAGGAAGATGGTCACACCGATGATATTGAAGTACAGGTGCACCATAGCAGCCCGGCGGGCATTCTTGTTGGCACCCACGGAGGACAGCAGCGCGGTTACACAGGTGCCGATGTTCTGACCCATGATGATGGGGATGGCACTGCCGTAGGTGATGACGCCGGTGGCGCTCAGCGCCTGCAAGATGCCTACGCTGGCGCTGGAGCTCTGGATGATGCCGGTGACCAGTGCACCCACCAGAACGCCCAGCAGGGGGTTGGAGAAGCGGGTGAACAGACTGGTGAACCATGCCTCGTTTTGCAGCGGCAGCACCGCGTTGGACATGGTGGTCATGCCGGTCATCAGCACAGCAAAGCCGATGAGGATGGTGCCAACACCCTTTTTCTTCTCACTCTTACACATATACAGCAAAATGCCGATAAATGCAAGCACCGGACTAAAAGAAGTGGGCTTGAGCAGCTGGATGAACAGGCTGTCGCCCTGCAAACCGGAAAGGCTCAAGATCCAGCTGGTCACGGTGGTGCCCACGTTGCTGCCCATGATCACACCAATGGCCTGATGCAGCTCCATGATGCCGCTGTTGACAAAGCCCACCACCATAACGGTGGTAGCGCTGGAACTCTGGATGACGGCGGTCACGCACAGACCCAGAAAAAAGCCCTTGAGGGGGTTATCGGTCAGTTTGCTGAGAATTTTTTGCAGCTGGCCGCCGGCCTGCTTTTCCAGTGCCTTGCCCATGATGTCCATACCGAACAAAAACAGGGCCAGACCTCCCAGCAGCGAAAAGACATTAAAAATGGTCATAAGTGTTTTCCTCACTTTATCTTGACGTGTTTTTCTCCTGTGCTTTAAGTATAGAAAAACAATGTAAAATCTGAAATCGCCGAAATGTAAAACCCATGTAAAGTAAGAAAAATGTAAAAATCCTGTGCACGGGCTGCGATGCAGCGTCGGTTTCCCACCCACAGTACAAAAACAGCGCCCCGGGCGTTGTATTTGCCGCCGAATTTTATTATAATAGGAACAAGAGTGCCCGCAGCACAGCGCGGCAAGAGGATACAGGAGGAACCAGGATGGGTACGTTCAATGTTTCGCTTAAAACGCTGACCGACCGCGTCAGCATGGAAGTAGTATACACCCCCCGGGCGCTGGATGAGATCAGCGTGGAGATCGCCGAGGTCAACCGCCCGGGTCTGTTTCTGGCGGGCTACTATGATTACTTCGATAAGCTCCGTTTGCAGATCATGGGTCTGGCAGAAATGAACTTTCTGTCTGGTCTGACGGCAGAAAAGCGCTACGAGGCACTGGAACAGCTGTTCCGGCAGCAGCCCCCGGCGGTCATCGTCTGCCGCAGCGAGGAGCTGGAACCCTTCCCGGAAATGCAGGAGCTGGCGCAGAAGCACGCAGTTGCCTTGCTGCGTTCCAACGAGACTACCTGCACTTTGATGGGCAGCCTGATCAGCGTGCTGAACTTAGAGCTTGCGCCCCGCATCACCCGGCACGGCGTGCTGGTGGAGGTGTACGGCGAGGGCATCCTGATTTTGGGCGACAGCGGCATCGGCAAAAGCGAGCTGGCCATCGAGCTGGTCAAGCGCGGTCACCGTCTGGTGGCAGATGACGCCGTGGAGCTGCGCAAGGTGTCCAACCGCCAGATCATGGGCACTGCACCGGAAAACATCCGTCACTTTATCGAGCTGCGCGGCATCGGCATCGTCAACGTGGCTCGTGTGTACGGCGTGGGTGCCGTCAAGCTAAGCGAAAGTCTGGATCTTGTGGTGCAGCTGGAAGCATGGGACCCCACCAAGAACTACCAGCGCACCGGGCTGGAAAGCGAATACTACGACATTCTGGGCGTAAGCATTCCCAGCACCAGCATCCCGGTCTCTCCCGGCCGCAATCTGGCTGTGGTACTGGAGACCGCAGCCATCAATAACCGCCAGAAGAAGATGGGTTACAACGCGGCCAAGGAGCTGCTGATCCGGCTGGGGCTGGATGACAAAATGGACTGAACCTCTCTATAAAAAGGAGCCTGACCCTATGGAACAACTCAAGCAGCTGCTGACTGCAGCAGGCATTGCTTATAAAGAAAACGAGCCGCTGGCAGCGCATTGTACCTTTAAAATCGGCGGCCCGGCGCGGCTGTTCGTGCAGCCGGCAGATCGGGCACAGCTTTGCCGCGCCGTTGCCCTGTGCAAGGCGCAGGGCGTCCGGCATTATCTGCTGGGCAACGGCAGCAATATCCTGTTTGCCGACGAGGGCTACAATGGCGCAGTGCTGGATATTTCTTCTATGCAGGACGCTGTGCAGGTGCACGGAACACAACTCACCGCCGGGGCGGGCGTGCGGCTCTCGGCGCTGTGCAAAACGGCGCTGGAACACGGCCTGACCGGACTGGAATTTGCTTATGGCATCCCCGGTACGGTGGGCGGTGCGGTCTACATGAATGCCGGTGCCTACGGCGGCGAGATGAAGGACGTGCTGACCACGGTGCAGTACCTCACCGCCGAGGGCGAAATAAAAGAGGCAGCGGCAGCAGAACTTGACCTGCGCTACCGCCACAGCATTTTTGAAGAAAACGGCGGTTGCATCCTCTCGGCGCAGTTTACCCTGACCCCGGGCGAACTGGAAGCCATCCGCGCTAAAATGGACGAACTGATGGCGAAGCGGCTGGACAAGCAGCCGCTGGATAAGCCCAGCGCAGGCAGCACCTTCAAGCGCCCGGTGGGCGCTTTTGCTGCGGCTCTCATCGACCAGTGCGGTCTGCGGGGCTACCGGCACGGCGGTGCCGCCGTCAGTGAGAAACACTGCGGCTTTGTGGTGAACCTTGGCGGCGCAACCTGCGCAGACGTGCTGGCACTGTGCGAGGAAGTGCGCACCATCGTAAAAGAAAAGACCGGCTACGATCTGGAAAAAGAGATCCGCGTAGTCCGCTGAACTGCGGGAATAGAGGGAGTGTGGAACACAGATGGAACTGTTGATCGTCAGCGGACTTTCCGGCGCGGGAAAGTCTGTGGCTATGAATGCGCTGGAGGATATCGGATATTTCTGCATCGATAACGTCCCGGCGGGGCTGCTGCCCAGCATTACGGCGTTTTCCAAGGCGGGCGACAACCAGCTGGAGCGGGTGGCGCTTTCCATGGATGTGCGCGGCTGCCGCAGCAGAGAGCAGATCGAAGCTGCCCTGCAGCAGCTGGACGAGCAGAAAACACCCTATAAGATCCTGTTTCTGGATGCACCGGACGATGTACTGATGCGCCGTTACAGCGAGACCCGCCGCCGCCACCCTATCAGCATTGCAGAGGGCGTCTCTACCCGGGATGCCTTTTTAAAGGAGCGGCAGATCTTACAGCCTTTAAAAGAGCGTGCGGACTATACCATCAACACCGGGCTGCTCTCCACCTCTCAGAACAAAGAGCGCATCTGCGATTTGTTCATGAAAAACGGCGGGGCAAAAAACGCCATGCAGCTTACCATCATGTCCTTCGGGTTCAAGTTTGGCCTGCCGCCGGAAGCAGACCTTGTGCTGGATGTGCGCTGCCTGCCCAACCCTTTCTATGTGCCGGAACTGAAGCACAAAACCGGGCTGGATCAGGAGGTGGTGGATTTTGTCATGAGCCACCCCGAAGCACAGGAGCTGCTGCACCGGTACGAGAACTTTTTGCAGTACGCCCTGCCGCTCTATGTCAAGGAGGGCAAAAGCCAGTTGACCATCGCGGTGGGCTGCACGGGCGGCAAGCACCGCTCCATCACATTCGCACGCAAACTTGCGGAATACTGCACCTCTCTGGGTTACGAGCCCGGGATGCAGCACCGGGATGCCGTGCGCTGAAAACAGAGGAAATACTATGAGTTTTGCATCCAGTGCGCGGGAGGAGATCGCGCAGCGCAGCCCCACCAAGGAATGCTGTGTGCGTGCAGCGGCCTATGGCATTGCCTGCTTTGCCAAATACTTTGATGCCCGCGGCCTTGTGCTGCAAACCGAGCAGCCCCATACGGTGCAGCTGGCGCAGCAGTTGTTTGCCCGCTGCGGCATCCGGGGCGAGATCCTGGAAAAGCCCCGCGCCAGCGGTGTGCTGTATGAGTTCAATATCCGCGATGTGGAACAGGTCACCCGCCTGCATGAGCTGTTCGGCACTACCGGCAGGGAGACCAGCTTGCAGATCGACCCCGGGCTCATCCGCTGCCAGACCTGCGTCAGCGCCTATATTGCCATGGCTTTTTTGTGCAGCGGCACGGTCACCGACCCGCAAAAGGAATATAATCTGGAATTTCTCACCTCCCGGACGAACCTCGCCCGGGATTTTGAAGCGCTGCTGGCCGAGCACGAGTTTGCGCCCCACCGCACCCGCCGCAACGGTGTGAACCTGATCTACGTCAAGACCGGTGCCAACGTGGAGCGGCTACTCCGCTTTATGGGCGCTGCGGATGCCGCAACGCAAATTAGCGTGCTCAAGGCGTTCAAGCAGGTGCGCAATCAGACCAATCGGCAGACCAACTGCGATACCGCAAACCTTGGTAAAACCGCGCGGGCAAATGCCCAGACATTGAAAGCCATCCGCTATTTGCAGGAGCAGCACGCACTGGAGACTTTGCCGGAGGTATTGCAGCAGGCGGCAGCCAAACGATTGCAATACCCGGATCTTTCGCTTACTGCGCTGTGCGGCTGCTTTGACCCGGCTGTGAGCAAATCCGGCTTATCGCACCGGATGAAAAAACTGGAGGCATTGGCAGAAAATCTGCGCCAGCGCCAGCAGGAGGGACAGGAGGCAGTACAATGAGTGAGCCCACCGCAAATACCCGTCCCTTTGCCCATTTGCATATCCATACGGAATACAGCCTTCTGGACGGCGCCTGCCGCATCGATCAGCTGATGGAACGGGTGAAGGAGTGCGGACAGACCGCCATTGCCTGCACCGACCACGGCGTAATGTACGGCTGTGTGCAGTTTTATAAAGCTGCTAAAAAGGCGGGCATCAAGCCCATCATCGGCTGTGAGGTGTATGTTGCTACCCGCACCCGCTTTGATAAGGTAAATAAGATCGACGGCAACAACCACCTGATTCTGCTGTGCAAAAACGAGACCGGTTATAAGAACCTGATCAAAATGGTCTCTGCCGGTTTTGTGGAGGGCTTTTACTCCAAGCCCCGCGTGGATAAGCAGCTTTTGGAGCAATACCACGAGGGGCTTATCTGCCTTTCGGCCTGTCTTGCGGGCGAGATCCCGCAGGCCGTTCTGGCAGGGGACTACGAGCGCGCAAAGGCGACTGCGCTGTGGTACCGGGACCTGTTCGGTGCAGAGAACTACTACATCGAATTGCAGGATCACGGCTTGAAAGAAGATACCACCGTTCTGCCGCAGCTCATCAAGCTTTCGCGCGAGACCGGCATCCCCATGGTAGCCACCAACGACGCTCATTATCTGCGCAAAGAGGACGCCAAGATGCAGAGCATCCTGCTGTGCATCCAGACCGGCAAGACCATTCAGGACGCCGACCGCATGGAGTTCCAGACCGATGAATTCTACGTCAAGACCACCGACGAGATGTACGAGCTGTTCTCCATGGTACCGGAGGCCTGCGCCAACACGGCAAAAATTGCAGAGCAGTGCAATTTTGACTTTGAGTTCGGCCACACCAAGATCCCTTATTACAAGGCCCCGGACGGCATGGACAATCAGGCCTACTTTGAAAAGCTCTGTTGGGACGGCTTGGAGCGCCGCTATGGCCCGGACGTGCCGCAGGCCAACATCGACCGCCTGAAATACGAGATCGGCGTGGTCAAGACCATGGGGTATACCAACTATTACCTCATCGTGTGGGACTACATCAATTTTGCAAAAAGTCAGGGTATCCCGGTGGGGCCGGGACGCGGCTCCGGTGCGGGCAGTATTGCCGCCTACTGCGTAGGCATCACGGATATCGACCCCATCCGCTACAACCTGATCTTCGAGCGCTTTTTGAATCCCGAGCGCGTCAGTATGCCGGATTTCGATGTGGACTTCTGCTACGAACGCCGACAGGAGGTCATCGACTACGTCAACCGCAAATACGGTGCGGACCATGTGGCGCAGATCGTCACCTTTGGTACTATGGCTGCCCGCAACGCCATCCGGGATGTGGGCCGCGTGATGGGCATCCCGTACCAGCAGGTGGATGTGGTAGCAAAGCTTGTGCCCATGGAACTGAAAATGACCCTGAAGCGGGCGTTGGAGGTTTCCAGCGAACTGAAAAAACTTTATGACACCGACCCGCAGGTGACGGAACTCATCGACACCGCATTAAAGGTGGAGGGAATGCCCCGGCACGCCTCTACCCACGCGGCGGGCGTGGTCATCACGCCGGAGCCTACGGATTATTATCTGCCGCTTGCCACCAACGACGGCCTGCCGGTGACCCAGTTCAACATGACCGAAATCGAGGAACTGGGTCTTTTGAAGATGGACTTTCTGGGTCTGCGCACCCTGACTGTTATCCGGGACGCAGAGGTGGCGGTGCAAAAGCAGCACCCGGAGTTCTCCATCCGCAAGCTGGATTATGACGATCCGGATACCTATAAAATGCTGGGTCAGGGCGATACCGAGGGCGTGTTCCAGCTGGAATCCTCCGGCATGAAGCAGGTGCTTGTGGGCTTGCAGCCCCAGAACCTTGAAGATGTCATTGCTCTGATCAGCCTGTACCGCCCGGGCCCCATGGATTCCATTCCCACCTATCTGCGCAACCGCCACGAGCCGGATAAGATCAGCTACAAGACCCCGCAGCTGGCGCACATTCTGGATGTGACCAACGGTTGCATCGTCTATCAGGAGCAGGTCATGCAGATTTTCCGGGAACTGGCGGGTTTCTCCTTCGGGCAGGCAGATAACGTCCGCCGCGCCATGAGCAAAAAGAAGCACGCCGTCATGGAGGCAGAGCGGGAGCATTTTGTGCACGGCTGCACCGAGCCCGGCCACGAATGCCCGGGCTGCGTAGCCAACGGCATCCCGGAGCAGGTGGCAAACCAGATCTATGACGAGATGTCCAGCTTTGCGTCCTACGCCTTCAACAAGAGCCATGCAGCCTGCTACGCCTATGTGGCATTCCAGACGGCTTATCTCAAGTGCCATTACCCCAGCCAGTTTATGGCGGCATTGCTGACCAGTGTGCTGGATAATACAGATAAGATCATTGAGTATTCCGGCGAGTGCGCCCGTCTGGGCATCAAAGTCCTGCCGCCGGATGTGAACATCTCCAACGGAGGCTTTACCGCCGATGATAACGGACAGATCCGTTTTGGGTTGAACGCCGTGAAAAACGTAGGCCGCAACCTCATCGAGAACGCAGTCACCGAGCGCAGGGAAAAGCCCTACACCAGCCTTTACGATTTCTGCAAGCGAATGCACGGCAGCGAGCTGAACCGACGCTCGGTGGAAAGCCTGATCAAAGCCGGTGCCTTTGACTGCTTCGGCTCTAACCGCCACAGCATGGTGGAAGCGGTAGAGGGCATCCTTAAGAGCATCGAGACCGACTCCCGCCGCAATCTGGAGGGGCAGCTGGATCTGTTCTCCGTGATGAGCGGGGAAGTGCAGGAAAGTCCGCAGGCGGACGTCTACGAGATCCGCCCCTTGGCAGAGTACACCCCTGCCGAGCTGCTGCAGCAGGAAAAAGAGGTCAGCGGTCTGTATCTGTCCGGCCATCCGCTGGACGCTTACCGGGAAAAGTCTGCCCACATCGGTTCCCATACTATCAAAGACCTCACCGGCGAGGATGCCCATGTGCAGGACGGTGAGAAGGTGCGCATCGTGTGTGCGGTGGTCAGAAACCGCATGATGACGACCAAATCCAACAGCATGATGGCCTTTACCAGCGTGGAGGATCTGACCGGCACCATGGAGGTGATCGTGTTCCCCAAGGTGCTGGACAGGTTCCGGGATGCCATTCAGGAAAACGCTGTTGTGGTCATCGACGGTCGGCTTTCCGTGCGGGAGGATGAAGCCTCCAAGCTGCTGGCAGACAGCATTCTGCCCATTGACAGCTACGACCCGACCCGCTTGGATAAAGGCCGCCCGGATCCTGTCAAAACAGCTGCCCGGCGGGTGTTTATCCGTCTGCCGTCCCGCAACTGTCCCCAGTACGATAAGGTGGTGAACCTGCTGGAAATCTTTGATGGTGATATCCCGGTGATCCTGTATCTGGAGGATACCAAGCAGAAGTTGGCTGCACCGCGCCGACTGTACACTTCCGGCCATCCGCTCTTCTTCAAAGAGCTGGAGCGGCTGCTGGGCGCAGAAAACGTTGCAACAAAATAACATATTTGTGCACGAATGGCACCGCATGGGACGATTTTAAATTTTCCAAGTGGCACGAAGCGCGAAAATAACACGATATATCGCTACTATTTTACACTGCATGGAATTGCATAAAGTCTCAAAACCCTATTGAAATTTGTCTGGATGGTGTGCTATAATCATTAAAGGCGAATCAAAGCTGTTGCAAAGCAACTGGCCTGTTTCTGGAAGAAGAGGGTACAGGCAAAAGGGTAAATGAAGAACTGAACTGTAAATTGGAGGGAATCTCTCGTATGGAAAAGCAAATCAAAACGATTGGCGTGCTTACAAGCGGTGGTGATGCTCCCGGCATGAACGCTGCTGTGCGCGCTGTGGTACGCACCGGCCTGCATAAGGGCTTCCGTATGATCGGCATTCAGCGCGGCTATAACGGCCTGCTGAACGGCGAGTGCTTTGAAATGAACCTGCGCAGCGTTTCTAACATCATCTCTGCTGGCGGCACCATTCTGTATACGGCACGCTGCCTGGAGTTCAAGACCAAGGAAGGTCAGGATAAGGGCGCTGAAAAGTGCCGCGAGCTGGGCATTGACGCGCTGGTCGTTATCGGCGGCGACGGCTCCTACCGCGGTGCCCGCGCACTGGCACACCGTGGCATCCCCATGATCGGCCTGCCCGGTACCATTGATAACGATATCGGCTGCACCGATTACACCATCGGCTACGATACTGCCATGAACACCGCGCTGGAAATGATCGACAAGCTGCGCGACACCACCCAGAGCCACGACCGCTGCAGTGTGGTCGAGGTCATGGGCCGCAACGCCGGTTACATTGCTCTGAACGTGGCCATCGCCTCCGGCGCTATGGCTGTGCTGCTGCCCGAGAAGGAATTCGATATGCAGCGCGACATTCTGGATAAGATCGCGGAGACTCAGAAGACCGGCAAGCGTCACTTTATCATCATTGTGGCCGAGGGCGTGGGTCATGCACAGGAGATCGCTAACGAGATTCAGGCCCGCACCGGTATCGATTCCCGCGCAACCATTCTGGGTCATGTGCAGCGCGGTGGTTCTCCCACCCTGCGCGATCGCGTGAATGCTTCTGCCATGGGCTATCAGGCCGTCTGCCTGCTGGAGCAGGGCAAGTATAACCGCATCGTCGGCATGAAGGGCGAGAAGCTGGTGGACTACCCCGTGGACGAGGCTTTGGAGATGACCAAGAGCCTTGACCCCGTGCTGGTGGATGTGTGCAACACCATTTCCATCTGATTTTAACGTCAAATACAAGAGCTATCCGTTCGGTTTTTCTGAGTGGATGGCTCTTTTTTACTGCCATTTTTTCAGATGTGACGTATTACGAGTAATAATTAACAACTTTTTGTTTACAAACATCTCCAAATAAGTTATACTGAGAAAAACGGAGGTGCCGCCATGAAATACAGCTGGATCGACTCGGAGCTTCTGCAAAAGCCTGGTGTTACCAAAGACTTACAGGCAGAGTGGAACTGGATAAGATATCACATCGGCGGCAAAATGTTTGCAGCCGTCTGTCTGGATGATGCCACAGGAAAGCCGGTGTATATCACCTGCAAGCTGGACCCCGCCGAGGGTGATTTTTTGCGCCGACAGTATGAGGATATCATTCCGGGCTACTATATGAATAAGGTGCATTGGAACTCCGTAAAAGCAGATGGAAACGTGCCGGATGCACTGCTGCGGGAGATGCTGGAAAAATCTTATCGGCTGGTGCTGGGAGGCTTCAGCAAAAAGAAGCAGCGTGCGCTGCTGGAAGGAGAAAAGAAGGATGCCATTTGATTATAAGAAAGAATATAAAGAGTTCTATCTCCCACCGAAGAAACCGCAGATCATCACCGTCCCTGCGATGAATTTTGTGGCGGTACAGGGCAAAGGCGACCCCAACGACCCGGCAGGGGAATACAAGGCAGCGCTGGAGCTTCTGTACGGCATTGCATTTACCATTAAAATGAGCTACAAGGGCAGCCATAAGATGGACGGCTATTTTGAATATGTCGTTCCGCCGCTGGAAGGGCTGTGGCATCAGCCCGGGGCAGAGGGTGTGGATTTTTCCAACAAGGAGACCTTTATCTGGACCTCCATGATCCGTCTGCCGGAATTTGTCACCCGTGCCGAATTTGACTGGGCAGTGCAGGAGGCAACAACCAAAAAGAAAAAAGACTTTTCTAAGGTGGAATTTTTCACCTACGATGAAGGCCTGTGCGTACAATGTATGCACATCGGCTCCTATGACACCGAACCGGAGACCCTGCGGCAGCTGGATGCGTTTGCAGCGGAGCAGGGATATTGCCCGGATTTTTCAGACACGCGCTTCCATCACGAGATCTATCTGGGCGACCCGCGCCGCACCGCACCGGAGAAGCTGAAAACCGTGCTGCGACATCCGATCCGCAAAATAGAATAACAGAAAACTTCACAAAAACTGTCGCTTTTTGTTGTAAGATGTGCTATACTAAATTTATCTGTAAAACACATTTTAAAATGGAGGAAAACATCATGCAGCATGAAACTGTCATCGTGCTGGACTTTGGCGGACAGTACAATCAGCTG
Source organism: Faecalibacterium sp. I3-3-33 (assembly GCF_023347295.1). Lineage (NCBI taxonomy): Bacteria > Bacillati > Bacillota > Clostridia > Eubacteriales > Oscillospiraceae > Faecalibacterium > Faecalibacterium sp. I3-3-33. Next base: position 1,626,120 of record NZ_CP094469.1, on the reverse strand, counting down.
ATTGCCCGCCGCGTCCGAGAAAATAATGTCTACTGCGAGATCTATTCCTATAAAACCGATCTTTCGGTCATCAAGGCCAAGAATCCAAAGGGCATCATCTTCACCGGCGGCCCCAACAGCGTTTATCTGGAGGACTCTCCCACCATCGACCCCGAGATCTTCAGTTGGGGTGTGCCTGTGCTGGGCATCTGCTACGGCAGCCAGCTGATGATGCACCTGCTGGGCGGTCATGTCTGCCGCGCTCCCGAGCGTGAGTACGGCAAGACCGAGGTGTTCGTGAACACCGAGAGCAAGCTGTTCACCGATGTGCAGCCCTCTACTATCTGCTGGATGAGCCACAACGACTACATTGAGCAGGCAGCTCCCGGCTTCCAGATCACTGCCCATACCGCAAACTGCCCTGTGGCAGCCGTTGAAAACGCCGAAAAGGGTCTGTACGCCGTACAGTTCCACCCGGAGGTTCTGCACACCGCCGAGGGCAAGAAGATGCTGCGCAACTTCGTGTACAACGTCTGCGGCTGCTCCGGCGACTGGAAGATGGATTCCTTTGTTGAGAACAACGTCAAGGCTCTGCGTGAGCGCATCGGCGAGGGCAAGGTGCTGTGCGCCCTGTCCGGCGGCGTGGATTCCTCCGTACTGGCCGCCATGCTGGCTAAGGCCATCGGCAAGCAGCTGACCTGCGTGTTCGTGGATCACGGCCTGTTACGTAAGAACGAAAAGGAAGAGGTCTGCTCTGTCTTTGGCCCGGGCAATGCCAACGGCTTCGACATCAACTTCATCTGTGTGGATGCCCGCGACCGCTACTTCAGCAAGCTGAAGGGCGTCACTGAGCCGGAGCGCAAGCGCAAGATCATCGGCGAAGAGTTCATCCGCGTGTTCGAGGAAGAGGCCAAGAAGATCGGAAAGGTGGACTTCCTTGCACAGGGCACCATCTACCCCGACGTGGTGGAGAGTGGTCTGGGCGGAGAGTCCACCGTCATCAAGAGCCACCACAACGTGGGCGGTCTGCCCGATACCGTGGACTTCAAGGAACTGGTGGAGCCTCTGCGCAACCTGTTCAAGGACGAGGTCCGTCAGGCCGGCCGCGAACTGGGTCTGCCCGAGTATCTGGTCAGCCGTCAGCCGTTCCCCGGCCCCGGTCTGGGCATCCGCATCATCGGCGAGGTGACCCCCGAGAAGGTCACTATCGTGCAGGACGCTGACGCCATCTGGCGTGAGGAGATCGCCAAGGCCGGTCTGGATAAGGAAATCAGCCAGTATTACGCAGCTTTGACCAATATGCACAGCGTTGGCGTTATGGGTGATGAGCGCACCTACGATTACGCCGTTGCGCTGCGCGCCGTGACCACCACGGACTTCATGACCGCAGAAAGCTACGATATGCCGTGGGATGTTCTGGGCACTGTCACCAGCCGCATCGTCAACGAGGTCAAGCACGTCAACCGCGTGTTCTACGATTGCACCGGTAAGCCGCCTGCAACGATTGAGCTCGAGTAATCTGCAAACCCTGAAAAGTATTGATGAAACGCAATATTTTGAGAACTGAAAGGCTTTCTGATACTGTTTTGATACTATCAGGCGATTATTCATAAAGAGAGACATGAGAATGCCCTCTGAGAAACGGTAAGTTTTTCAGAGGGCATTTTTGTGTCTTTTATTCTTTACGCCACTTTTTCTTCGGCTCGTACCGGCCGCAGCCATCAGCGGTCTGGGGCCAGTTGAGCTTCCATTCCAGATACTCTTCTTTGGTGATCTCGCCCTCCCGGAGCTGCTTCTTACGGAGCTGCCACTCCTTTAAGAAATCATCCAGCAGACGATAGCGGAAGCTGACTGCCATGTGCTTTTCCGGGAAATCTGGGTCGGTGGTGTCTATGACCTCGTAGAGCCGGGTGCCGGGATAGTGCTCGTCCAGCTCGAACAGAGTGTACATCACATCCTCTGCGGCGTACAGGGTCGGCTCATAGAGGGAACGGTAGTTCACATCCAGCACCTCCGCAATCTTGCGGAGCAACTCTTCTTTAGGAGTGCGGGTGTTGCTTTCGTATTGTGCGATGCGGATGTCTGCGCTTTTCTCCTCAAACCCGATGGCAATGCCCAGTTCTTTCTGGGTCATACCTCGGAGGTTGCGGGCACGTTTGATGCGGTCACCGACTGCCATGCGATTGCCTCCTGACTTATTGCAGTCCAACTTTTGATTCGTTGACAACACCGTTGGACTGCATATCGCAAATAGGTTGGTTTTGTCGTAAGGTGCTTTAACCTTGCGATAAACATTTTTGTTAAGTATAGTATAGCACAGAAAAACAGGAGGTGCAATAGAGAATAAACAAAAAAGTTTAAGATTTTACCTGAAAGTCTCTTGACTTAACGGAATGTGTTTAGTATAATGAGAGCACAAAAAGATAAGCAAAAATGCTTAGCAAAATTGAATGACCGCCAAACTGATCCAAACCGCCAAGACCTTCCGAAAGGAAGCGAGCGCTCCACAAGGGGACGGCACAGCACCGCAAAGGGGATATGCCTGCCGGAAGTCAGCGAGGATGAAGCGGCACCGAAACGAAACCGACAAGGAAAGGACAAAAAATGGCAAACAGCATTTTTATCAAGGCAGACGAGCTGGCAAAGGAACTGGACATCTCCCAGGGTCTGGCGTACAAGATGATTGCCCAGTGGAACGAGGAACTGAAGGCCAAAGGCTACACGACCGTAGGAGGCCGGGTAAGCAGGAGGTACTATCAGGAGAAGATCTACGGGGCAGGAGAGGAGTGATAGGATGCCAGCCTACAAGGACAGCCGGCAGGGCACATGGTACGCTTCCTTCTACTTCGAGAACTGGCAAGGTATGAAGCAGAAGAAGCTGAAACGGGGGTTTGCCACCAAGAAGGACGCTTTGGCGTGGGAGCGGGAGTTCCTTCTTCAGCAGGCTGCAGACCTGACCATGACCTTTGAAGCGTTCGTGGAAATTTATATCACGGACAAGAAAAAGCGACTCCGGGAAAACACCTGGTCTACCAAAGAGCACATCATCCGAACGAAAATCTTACCGTATTTCAAAGAAAAGCGGCTCAGCGAGATAAAGCCACGGGATGTGATCGCATGGCAGAACGAGATGCTGAACTACCGGGACAAAAACGGCAAGGCCTACTCGCCGACATACCTCAAGACGCTGCATGGACAACTCAGTGCCATCCTGAATCACGCCGTCCGGTTCTACGGGCTGAAATCAAACGCAGCAGCCACAGCCGGGTGCATGGGGTCGGAAAAGCACAAGGAAATGCTCTTCTGGACAAAAGAAGAGTACCTCAAATTCGCAGAAGTCATGATGGACAAGCCGCAATCCTACTATGCGTTTGAAGTGCTCTACTGGTGTGGCATTCGGGAGGGCGAGCTGCTGGCTCTGACTCCGGCAGACTTCGACTTGGACAAGGGGCTGCTCTCCATCACCAAATCCTATCAAAGGCTGAAAGGCCGGGATGTGATCACCGACCCGAAAACACCCAAGAGTGTCCGTGTCATCCAGATGCCACAGTTTCTGACGGACGAGATCAGAGACTATCTGAAATCCCTCTACAAAGTTCAGCCAGACCAGCGGATCTTTGAGGTGACCAAGAGCTACCTGCACCACGAGATGGACAGGGGAGCCAAGGAAGCCGGGGTGAAGCGCATCCGAATCCACGACCTGCGGCACTCCCATGTATCGCTGCTGATCGAGATGGGCTTCTCGGCTCTGGCAATTGCAGACCGGGTGGGGCATGAGAGCGTGGACATCACCTATAAGTACGCCCACCTCTTCCCCTCAAAGCAACAGGGGATGGCGCAGAAGCTGGACATGGAACGAAAGGAAGGATGAAGATGGAACGAGTACTCGACCAGCAAGGCCGCTGGCGGAACAAGGTGGTGGCCTTCCGAATGTCCCCGGAAGAGGACGAGGTTCTGGAAGCCAAAGTAAAGCTCTCCGGGTTGACCAAACAGGAGTATATCATCCGCCGCCTGACTGACCGGGAGATCACCGTGGTAGGCAACCCAAGGGTCTACAAAGCCCTACGAGGCCAGATGAAGCTGATCTATCAGGAATTGCAGCGGCTGGCCGTGGATGAAGAAGTCCCGCCGGACTTGCTGGAGACCCTGCAAATGGTGGCTCTGACGTTGAACGGACTTAAGGAGGAATGCGAATGACGGACAATAGAAAAACGACCGTACCAGGTGCATCTGTTGGCGCAGATGCGGTACAGTCGTCCTCAAAAATCAACACCAATATTATAACAAATTCGGACAAGCAAATCAATCTGCAAGCCGCGAAAAAGTCAAACAATTTCGGGCTGAACACGGTATCAATGACCGAACTGTACGACACGGTGTATCCACCCCGGAGACCCATCGTGAACGACCTGCTGTACAGCGGCACCTACCTCTTCGTAGGTGCGCCCAAGGTGGGTAAGTCCTTCTTCATGGGGCAGCTTGCCTACCATGTGGCGATGGGGCTTCCGCTGTGGGAGTACGAGGTGCATCAGGGAACAGTCCTCTATCTGGCCTTGGAAGACGATTACGCCCGGTTGCAGCGGCGGCTCTCCCGGATGTTCGGGGTGGAGGAGACCAGAAATCTCTACTTCGCAACACAGGCCAAGTCCGTAAGCGAAGGGCTCGACCAGCAGCTGGAAGGCTTCATCCGGGAGCACCCGGATGTGCGGCTCATCATTATCGATACCCTGCAGAAGGTGCGGGAGATCGGCGGTGAACGATACAGTTACGCCAGCGACTACGAGATCGTGACCAAACTGAAAAGTTTCAGCGACAGGTACGGCATCTGCCTGCTGGTGGTTCATCACACCCGGAAGATGGAAGCTGAGGACAGCTTCGATATGATCTCCGGCACCAACGGTCTGTTGGGTGCAGCGGATGGCGCGTTCATCATGCAGAAGAAGCGGCGCACGGACAACACCGCACTACTGGACATCGTGGGGCGTGACCAGCCGGATCAGGAGCTGACGTTGGAATTCAACCGGGAACGCTGCGTCTGGGAGTTTCAGGGAGCCGAAACGGAACTCTGGAAGCTGCCGCCCGACCCGCTTCTGGAAGCGGTGGCAAAGATGCTCACCCCGGAACAGCCGGAGTGGAGCGGTGCGCCCACGGAACTGCTGGAACATCTGCCGGGTGTGAGCATACAGGCAAACATCCTGACCCGGAAGCTGAATGTGAGTGCCGACAGGCTCTACAACGACCATGGAATTCGGTACGAAAGCAGGCGCACCCATGAGGGCAGAGTGGTCAAATTGATGCTGGAAAATTCTGGGGCGTGACGATTCGTGACGGTTGTGACGGTATTTTTGCTACTATGTAAAATACCGTCACAATCGACACAACCGACACGGAATGGTGATAATGATGAAAAATGTGCAAATTTCACAAGAACTTTTCGTCGCCTTGCTGCATTATCATTTGAGCGGCGAAAATGAGTACGAAGAAGTTATTGAACAGGGTTTGGAGCAAAAACTGGATGCGATGCTGCGGCATGAGCTGTATGCCCAGTACAAGACAGCACCTACCGAGGAACAGCGGGAGCAGGCTCGGCAGGAGTATCTGGACCGGCGAGGCGTGCCAGAAAGCTTCCGCTGGTGAGTTTCTCTATTGGCAGAGGACAGGAGCGTGTCACGCTCCTGTGAATGCAATCACGCAGGAAGGTGGTGTTGGACCGGGCAGCGGCAAGATGCAGCGAAACCCCGTCCGCAGACGGAGGCCCCCGGCAGGGCGCAAAGGCATCTTTTGATGGACGGAACGTCTGTCAAAAGTGCTTTTGCGTTACTTTCGACGAAAGTAACAAAGCCTTTGCCGTGTCCGGCACCAGTTACTTCCACAGAGAAAGGACGTGCGATTGAAAAGAACCATTTCAGTAATGCGGGGTCCCGGCTCCCTCAACCATAACCGGAGAAGTTTCACCGCTGAAAACGTAGACCCGAAGCGCAGCAGCCTGAATGTCGTGTACCGGGATGAGCCGATTCAGAAGGTGTACCACGAACTGTTTGACGAGGCAGTGAAGCGTTACAATGCCAAGCAGAAGCACAAGGACCGCTGTATCACCGACTGCTATGAGCACCTGCGGACAGGCAAGCAGGAAAAGCTTTTCCATGAGCTGATCGTCCAGATCGGCAACAAAGATGATATGGGTGTCCTGACCGAGAATGGCGCACTGGCAAAGGAACTGTTGGACGAGTATATGCAGGGCTTCCAAGAGCGGAACCCGACACTGCGGGTGTTCGGGGCTTTCCTCCACATGGACGAAGCTACGCCCCATCTGCACATCGACTTCGTGCCGTATGTGTCCGGCTGGAAGGGCAAAGGACTGGACACCAAGGTGTCCCTGAAGCAGGCGCTGAAAGCCTTGGGCTTTGCAGGCGGTTCTAAACGGGAATCCGAGCTGAACCAGTGGATCAACGCCGAGAAAGAGCAGCTTGCCGCCGTGATGGAGCGGCACGGCATCGAGTGGGAACAGAAAGGCACCCACGAAGAGCACCTGTCTGTGCTGGACTTCAAAAAGCAGGAGCGTAGTAAAGAGGTAGCGGCTCTGGAAGCTGCCAAGCAGGAGTGCCAGACCGACCTGACCGAGATGCAGGAACAGCTGGAAACAGCGCAGACAGCCGTAGAAGCCGCTGAACAGCGGGTACAGAAAGCAGAGCTGACCTACCAGAAGCAGAGCCAGAAGCTGAACAAGCTGGCTCCCATTATGGAAGGTTTGGAAAACCTGTCAGCGCAATACTCCCAGCGGCCAGAAGAATGGGTGCCAGAAGCAGCCACATTTGAGACCGCCAAGAGCTATCGGGAGGAGAAGGCCATGCCGCTGATCCAGAAGTTGGTGAAGGTACTCTTTGCCCTTCATCGGAAGTACTGGGAGGTTAAGGATGAGCGGGATAAGTATCTGCACTTCTATCAGGACGAGAAGAAGGCCACCCATCATCTAAGCCAGCGGCTGAAAGAAGTGGAGGCTGAAAACTCTCAGTTCTATGCGATGAAACGCGATTTCAGGCGAGTGTGGAACTATTTCGGTGCCGAGAAGATGCAACAGGTCATTGGTCTTATGAGGGAGCAGGAGCAGACCACAGATAGGAGCCAGAAGAAGAACAGGCAGAACAGCATAGAGCTGTAAGCATAGCAGATCCCCGCCAGCGGATGCTGGCGGGGGCTGTACATATAGGGGCAACTTTTCGGAAAATCCGAAGAGTTCAGGGCAGTTGTTAAGCGTTGCTTAATAACTTGGGCGGTCTGTCAACTATCTGGGGTTTCCAGATGGTTTGAGTTTGGTGATGGGAATCATTAAGAAAAACTTAATGGTTGGAGCTTTTGAACAGGAAAGATTGAAAGAAAAAAGCATATTTGGTATAATCAGAAAAAATGATGGGAGATGGACTGCGGCGTGAAAATTGAAGAAGGTCGAATTATAAATGACTTTATCGAACCGAATAAGTGCCAATATGCAATTCCTGTTTACCAACGCAACTATGAATGGTCAGCTGAACAGTGTAGGAAACTGTTTGTCGATGTAGTAACTGCGCATAAAAGAGATCGTAGACATTTTTGCGGATCGGTTGTATATGCGCCTTTGAAGAGCGAAAAGAAAATCAACTACTATGTTGTTATTGATGGTCAGCAGCGACTGACAACAATTTATATTCTGATAAAAGCACTGATAGATAAAGCTGTTACAGATGAGGAAAAGAAATCGTTGGCGGAAGTTCTATTCAATGTTGACAAATTCAAAAGATACAATATTGATGATTCTAGCAAACTAAAGCTAAAGCCAATAAAAAGCGATAATAATCAACTCATGCTGTTGATGGAAGATCATGCTGAACAGATGGATAGGACGAGTGGCATTTATCGGAACTATGAGCTGTTTTGCGATTTGATTCAGGAATTTTTAAATGATAACCCGGACATGGGGGTTGGCAATATCTACGATGGTCTTGAACATTTGACCTGCGCAGAGATTAAGCTGGATGATGATGACGATAATGCACAGGAAATTTTTGAACGAATCAATTCTACAGGCGTTCCGCTAAGTTTGTCGGATAAAATCCGAAACTTTGTTTTGATGACAGATACAGACCAAGATCGTTTATATGAGGATTACTGGCTTAAAGCAGAGCAGATGCTGTCCAAAGATCAGTTGGAGGGATTCTTCCTTGACTATCTGAATTTCAAAATGGATGGATTTGCTAAGGAGAGTACGGCCTACGATGAGTTTAAGGCTCTCTATGCACGTGGGCAGTATACCAATGAATCTATGCTGGAAGAGATTTACCACTATGTCCAGCAATATCATGCTTTCTATTATGGCGATGAAAAACGGTTCAGCAGTACAGTAAACCATTTGCTGAGAAGTTTGCAGACCCTGAAACAGACTACGGTGTATCTGTTCCTGTTCAGTGTGTTTGATGACTTCGATGCTGGTGTAATCGATGATGAAACACTCTGCAAAGTTCTTCGGTTGCTCCTGAATTACAGTATCCGCCGCTTGATTTGCGAAGTAGGTTCAAACTCGCTGCGTGGCTTGTATAAGACCCTTTACGGACGGGTGTTCAATCGCCCGGAAAATAAGAACAACTACTATGATTCCATCGTGTCTTTCCTACTTCAGCTGACATCTAAGGATGTGATGCCCAGCGATGCAGAGTTCGTGGCAGCACTGAAAGAACGTAATCTTTATCGGAAGAACGCGCTGTGTAAGTATTTGCTTGTGGCAATCGAAAATCAGGGTAAAGAGCAAATCAAGACAGATGCTTTGACCATCGAGCATATCATGCCGCAGAACAAGAATCTATCGACTGCATGGCAGAGAATGCTCGGTACGGATTGGGAGTTAGTGCGAGAACGATATCTGCATACATTGGGTAATTTAACGCTGACAGGTTATAACAGTGAACTAGGTGATCTGCCGTTTGCAGAGAAACTTGATAAGCTTGCAGAGGAAAATACTCATGTTACCGTCCTTTATGGTGATGTAAAGAACAAAACAGAGTGGAATGCGCAGACAATGGAATCTCGTGCAGAGCGTCTATCTGAAGAGGTTTTGAAACTCTTTCCCATTGAGTTGGCAACAACAAAGGTTGATTTTTCTGATCCGCGCTATCGGCTGTACACGGTGTCTGACCCACATAATGCGACCTATAAGCTCGTCAACTACTATGAGCTTCTAGGTGAAAGGGTCAGTGCTGATAGTTTTGCCTTTATGGTTCGTTCGGTGGCTGGTAAGCTGTACGACTTAAACAGTAGCATTATTGATCGTATGGCGCGAAATTTGGAAGTGTTTCCAGCGTGGCAAAATCCGGTATTTGCTTACGATAAGGACGCCATCCGGAATGCAGTAAAGCTGAAAAATGACAGCGATATTTACATCAGCACGGGATATTCTGCGTATGACTGCATCTGTTTTATCAAGGCACTTTTGAAGAAGTATGACCTTGATTTGGAAGAAGACTTTGTTTACAGTGCTCGGCCAAATAGCACAGCATTGGATGGAATAAATTGGAAAAATATTGCACAGGAGTGGTGCGAAGAACGGGACAAGAGAGGTGAAATTGTATTTGATATAAAGAATTGCGAAGGCAGATATGTCCGTTTTACAACCCCATTCTTGAATAGCGTGATACCGACAAATGAAGACATACTAAGTCCATGGAAGACAAACAATTACTATTTCTATGAAATTACGAGCGATAAAAATGAGTTGTATGTACAACTTTATTTTTACTGTAAGGGCATTACCGACGAAATGCGAACGGCATTCCAGAAGTTGGCTAATCTAACCGATGGAGGAAAGTTGACACAGGGATACAGATTATTCTTCAAATCATCTGTATTTACTCAGGCAGAGAATAGTACGAAGTCGGAAATCAAGAATCACTTATATCGATGCTTAGAAGAAGTGCGTGCGTTTGAAATGACGATTCAAGATAAATGGGACTCCTAAAAGGCAGTTGCATCCTGAACGTAAATACGTTATAATAATCACAGAGATCCCGCTGGTTGCGTGATACTATCCTGATACTAAAAAATCAGCAAGCCACATCTACTACGGCAATCTCATGGAAAAGTGAACATCCAAAGATAGATAAACTAAACAAATTTGCTTAGTAACAATTAAGACTTACCGAGCTCGAGTAATACCCAATAGCATCATCACCCCGGAGGGTTCCGCAAAAACGAAACCTCCCGGGGTGTTTTTATCTTCCGGCCCAATCAAATAAGCTGTAACTTTGAAAGCATCTCCTGTATCAGCGCAAACTCTAAGCATTTTGACCGTAGCATTTTACACAAAAAAAGCCCGAAACCCCTTTCTTCTCTGCCCGCAGGGGAGTATAATAGAATCTGCTGTTTGCAAAATAGGAAAGGGGAAGTATCAACTATGGAATCGAAGCAGAGGCTTTTGGAGCCGCAGCTCGTCCAAACGGGAAGGGCGGATCAATTCAGCCGCAAGGTGTTCTGCGACGGAATGCGGGATGGTGTGCCTATTGCGCTGGGTTACTTTGCGGTATCGTTTTCGTTGGGCATCGCAGCCCGCAAGGCGGGCTTTACGCCGTTTCAGGGGTTTCTCGTCAGCCTTCTGAACAATGCCTCCGCAGGAGAATACGCCGCATTTGCGCTGATTATGGCAAACGCCACCTATTTTGAGGTGGCAGTCATCACCCTGATTGCCAATGCGCGGTATCTTCTAATGAGCTGCGCACTGGCACAGCGCTTTGCGCCGGAAACGCCCTTCTGGCATCGGCTGCTCATCGGCTACGATGTTACAGATGAACTGTTCGGCATTACCATCGCCCGCCCGGGCAGCCTGAACCCGTACTATACCTATGGCGCTATCCTGCTGGCAGCACCGGCTTGGGCTTCCGGTACAGCGCTGGGCATTATAGCGGGTAACCTACTGCCGCTGCGGGTAGTCAGCGCCTTGAGTGTGGCGTTGTACGGAATGTTTTTGGCCATCATCATCCCGCCGGCTCGCAAAGATCGGATCGTTGCGGTGCTGGTGGTCATCAGTTTTGCGCTGAGCTTTCTGTGCAGCTATCTGCCGGGCATCTCGGCGCTCTCCGAGGGCACTCGCACCATTCTTTTAACGGTGGCGATCTCCGGCGCAGCAGCGGTGCTGTTCCCTGTCAGGCAGGAGGAAAACGAAGATGACGCATAACAATTATATCTATATTGCGGTCATGGCGCTGGTGTCCTATGCTATCCGCATCCTGCCGCTGACGTTGATTCGCAAGCCAATCAAAAACCGATTTATCCAGTCATTTTTGTACTATGTGCCCTATGTAACGCTGGCTGTGATGACCTTTCCGGCCATCATTCAGGCAACGCAGAGCCCGGTGGCGGGTGCCGTTGCACTGGTAGTTGGCATTGCCGCCGCATGGTTTGGCGCAAGCCTGTTTCAGGTGGCTGCAGGCTGCTGTGCCGTGGTGTTCGTGCTGGAATTTTTTATCTGAGACCTCATAGCAGGAGAACAAAATGAAAAAGATCCTTGTGACCGGTGCAGGTGGCTTTGTAGGCTCCCGCGTGATGCAGCAATGGGCATGGCGGTATGACCTATGCAGCTTTCCCAAAGGCTTTCTGGCAGCAGCAGGGGAAAACGCCGTACAGCAGGCTGTTTTGCAGCAGCGGCCGGATGCCATCCTGCACACCGCAGCCATTTCGGATACCGGTTACTGCGCCGACCACCCGGAGCAGGCTTACCGTGCCAATGTAGAGCTGCCGGTCTGGCTTGCCCGGGCAGCAGCTGAGACTGGCGCAAAGCTGGTGTCCTTCAGTTCGGATCAGGTCTATGCCGGTGTGGAGCAGTCCGGCCCGTTGCCGGAGAGCATTCCGCTGCGGCCTGCCAATGTGTACGGGCAGGGCAAGCTGGAAATGGAGCAGCGGGTACAGGCAATTTGCCCAAGTGCCGTATTGCTGCGCGCCACATGGATGTACGACCTGCCGGGTTACCGGCTGCCCATCCGTGGCAATCTGCCGTTGAATCTTTTGCGTGCAGCGCAGCGGGGAGAATCTGTCCACTTTTCTGTCCGGGATTTCCGGGGCATCACCTATGTCCGGCAGGCAGTGGCGCTGTTGGAGCCTGCCCTGACCCTGCCCGGCGGGGTCTATAACTTCGGCAGCGAAAACGCTGAAAACATGGTGCTGACCGCCCGGCAGTTCGCTGAGACACTGGGAATCACGGTCGATATTCAGGAAGCTGACTGGGCACGGAATCTTGCGATGGATTGCAGCAAGCTGCGGGCGCAGGGCATCGTGTTTGACACCACACAGGAAGGGTTAACGCGCTGTTTGCGGGATTATGGATTGCGCTGACCTCAGAGAATCAAATTTTTCCGTATCGCACAAAAAACAGAGAAAAGCACAAAAAAAGCAGGGGATTCTGTATGCTGCCAGCAACATCAGGCTGGACAAATCATGCAGAAACCCTGCTTTTTTGCTTGTCTGCCGGAGAAAAGTTCGATTATAGAATGCAGCAATTTTTCATATAAAAGTCATACTTATTTTACATCTTATCTGCATTTTGCTATAATATTTTCGCTTTTTTGCAAAGCATCCGAACCGCATAAACCTTTAAAACCTTGAGGAGAGTGGAATTTTTGAAGGAAGTCAAGCTTGAAGAAGCGGCTTATCAGTTTGAAGCCAAAATGTCCCTGCGTCAGGCCATCCCGCTGGGCTTGCAGCATGTCTGCGCCATGTTCGTGGGCAACCTGACCCCGCTGCTGATCATCACCAGCGCCTGCGGCATTGCAGGCGGCGAGTTCGCAGACCTGCAGGTCACCCTGCTGCAAAGCGCCATGTTCGTGGCAGGTATCGTCACGCTGGTGCAGCTGTTCACCATCGGACCCGTGGGCGGTGCAGTACCTATTATCATGGGCACCAGCTCCGGCTTTATCGGCGTGTTCAACAGCGTTGTGGGCACGATGGGCGGCGGCGTGCTGGCCTATGGCGCGATTATGGGTGCCTCCATCATCGGCGGTATTTTTGAAAGCGTGCTGGGCTTTTTCCTGAAGCCGCTGCGCAGGTTCTTCCCGCCGGTGGTCACCGGCACGGTGGTGCTTTCCATCGGTCTTTCGCTGATCTCGGTAGGCATCAACTCCTTCGGCGGCGGCAACAAGGCCAAGGACTTCGGCTCTGTGGAAAACCTGCTGCTGGCACTGTTCGTGCTGGTGGTCATCCTGTTCTTCAAGCACTGGACTACCGGTTTCCTCAGCTCCTCTGCCATCCTCATCGGCATTCTGGCCGGTTATGTGGCTGCATTCATTATGGGTCTGGTGCTGCCCACCACCGGCGTGACTGCCGATGGCGTGGAGTTCACCAAGGCATGGGTGCTCAACTGGAACAAGGTGGCACAGGCTTCCTGGTTCGCAGTGCCCAAGCTGATGCCGATCAAGGTGGTATTTGACGCCCGTGCGATCCTGCCGGTGCTGATTATGTTCATCGTTACCGCAGTGGAGACCGTGGGCGATATCTCCGGCGTGATGGAGGGCGGCATGAACCGCGAACCCTCTGATAAGGAGCTGTCCGGCGGCGTCATCTGCGATGGCCTCGGCTCTACCTTTGCCGCACTGTTCGGCGTGCTGCCCAACACCTCTTTCAGCCAGAACGTGGGTCTGGTGGCCATGACCAAGGTGGTCAACCGCATGGCGCTGGCTTCCGGTGCTGTGTTCCTGATCCTCTGCGGCCTGATCCCCAAGCTGGGCGCGCTGATCTCCATCATGCCGCAGGCTGTTCTGGGTGGTGCAGCCGTTATGATGTTCTCTTCCATCGTGGTCAGCGGCATCCAGCTGATCACCAAGGAAAAGATGACCCCGCGCCATCTGACCATCGTGTCTGTGGCACTGGGCGTGGGCTACGGCATGGGTGCCAACAGCGGCATTCTGGCACAGGCTCCGCAGGTCTTCCAGCTGATCTGCGGCGAGTCCGGCATTGTTCCGGCTGCTTTTGTGGCAATTCTGCTGAACGTGCTGCTGCCCAAGAACGATATGGCAGAGTAAACCTTAGCCTTTTTGCCGGGCAAGGACTTCCAGTTGCTGCAATGCCTGCGGGGTGTCTGCATCCAGCAGTTCTGCGCTGTCTGCAATGCAGATCGTGCGCACCTGCACAGGATACTTTTTAAGCAGCACGTTGCCGCCTTTGTTTTCCGGCAGGGTGAGCAGTTCCGGAAAGAAGCTGCTTCCAAACAGAACGGGACTTCCGACAAGAGGTGCCGGGTCGTTTTCGACCACGGCTCCCAGACGGAAGATCTCCCGTTCTGTTTCTTTTTGCCATTCTGCCGGGGACGGCTGCTCGCAGCAAAAGCACTTTACCATGGCTTCTACCGTCTCCCGGCGCAGCAGGGGCTGATCCCCGGGCAGAAACATACAGCCGTTAAGCTCCGGCAGCTGCTCCAGCAGCGCCGAAAGCCCCAGCCGAACGGTATCGTTGCGGCCGGGCAGGCAGTGCAGCAGCACCGGGACACCCTGCGCCCTGCACAGTGCCTGCACTTCCTCCGAGCGGGTTACCACGATGCGGGCAGCGATACCGGGTGTGGCGGTAGCCGCAAAAGCCCGACAGAGCATGGGCTGGCCGCAAAAATCTGCCAGCAGCTTGTTCGCGCCAAACCGGCGGCTCAGCCCGGAAGCCATGATCACACAGCCGACCGTAAGCGACTTCTTCATACAAAAACACTCCTTCAACAGCATTTTATAATAGTATTATACCGAAAGCTGTGCTAAAATAAAAGAAGAGATATCGCAGCGATAGAAAAGAGAGGTACTGCACATGATGACGATCCGAGAATATAAGCGGGCAGAAAGTCTGGAGGAAGCGTGGCAGCTGAACCAGAAAAAACCAAACCGCATTTTGGGCGGCATGATCTGGCTGAAGATGGAAACCATCAATGTCGGCACCGCCATCGACCTTTCCGGTCTGGGACTGGATACCATTGAGGAGACCGAGGACAGCTTTTCCATCGGCGCTATGGTCACCCTGCGCCAGCTGGAACAGCATCCGGGGCTTGCCGCCTACACCCACGGCGCTATGCGCGAGGCTGTGCGCCATATCGTGGGTGTGCAGCTGCGCAATCTGGCGACCGTGGGCGGCAGCATTTACAGCCGGTTCGGCTTTTCGGATGTGCTGACCATGTTCCTGGCCATGGATTGTGACGTAGAGCTGTACAAGGGCGGCATTATGCCGCTGCAGGAATATGCACAGCGCCCCTACGACCGGGACATTCTGGTACGGCTGATCGTAAAAAAGACACCGATGAAGCTTTATTACCAGTCGGTGCGCAACAGCCAGACCGATATCCCGGTGCTGACCTGCGCTGCCGCCCGGATGGAGACCGGCGATTACCGCATCGTCATCGGTGCGCGTCCGCTGCGCGCCGTGCGGTTCGAGCTCCCGGCAGAGCCTGCCCTTGCGGCAGAACAGCTTGCCGCACAGTTTGCCGAAAACGTAAAGGCGCAGATCGTTACCGGCTCCAATATGCGCGGCAGCGCCGAGTACCGCAGGCATCTGGCTGGCGTGCTGACAAAGCGCGCGGTGCTGGAACTGGAACAGCGTAAAATGCAGGAGGAAAAGTAAATGCAGATCACACTTACATTGAACGGTGTCCGGGTATCCGAGGAGATCGCCCCGGATATGCTTTTGATCGATTTTGTCCGTGCACATGGCTGCAAGAGCGTCAAACGCGGCTGCGAGACCTCCAACTGCGGTCTGTGCACCGTGTTTATGGATGATAAGCCTGTGCTGTCCTGCTCCGTGCTGGCAGCCCGTGCCGATGGACATAAGATCACCACGCTGGAGGGCCTGCAGAAGGAAGCTGCCGAGTTTGGTGCCTTTATCGCAGATCAGGGCGCGGAGCAGTGCGGCTTCTGCAATCCGGGCTTTATCATGAACGCGCTGGCTCTGTTCCGGGAGCAGCCGTACCCCACTGAAGAGCAGGTGAAGGAATACCTTGCCGGAAACCTGTGCCGCTGCTCCGGTTACGAAGGTCAGCTGCGCGGCATCATGAGCTTTCTGGCATGGAAAAAGCAGAAGGAGGGTGTACAGTGAAAACAGTCAACAAACCGTTCCGCAAAAAAGACGCAATGCAGCTGGTCACCGGCCAGCCTGTTTATATGGATGACCTTATCCCGCAGGACTGCCTGATCGTCAAGCTGCTGCGCTCGCCCTATGCAAACGCCATCGTCCGCAGCATTAACACCACCGTTGCGAAAAAAGTGCCCGGCATCGAGGCTATCTTCACTTGGGAAGATGTGCCGCAGGATGCCCGCCGTTACACGCAGGCCGGTCAGACCTACCCGGAAGCTAGCCCCTACGACCGTCTGCTGATTGATCGCCACGTCCGCTTTGTGGGAGACGTGGTGGCCATCGTAGCCGGTAAGGACGAAAAGTGCGTGGACAAGGCGCTCAAGCTTATCAAGGTTGACTACGAGGTGCTGGAAGCTGTGCTGGATTTCCACACCGCCAAGGATAACCCCATCCTTGTGCACCCGGAGGATAACTGGGAAAGCCTTGCCCCCGTGGGTGCTGACAACAAGCGCAACCTCTGCGCCCATGATGAATGCGGCAACGGCGACATCGACGCTGTGTTGGCCGGATGTGATGTGGTCATCGACCATGTGTACCACACCAAGGCCTGCCAGCAGGCTATGATGGAGACCTTCCGCACCTATTGCTCCATTGATACTTACGGGCGGTTGAATGTGCTCAGCTCTACCCAGATCGTTTTCCACGCCCGCCGCAACATCGCCAATGCGCTGCACATCCCCAAATCTATGGTGCGTGTTTCCAAGCCCCGCATCGGCGGCGGCTTTGGTGCCAAACAGACCGCCGTCAGCGAGGTATACCCGGCCTTTGTGACTTGGATGACCAAAAAGCCCTCTAAGCTCATCTTCAGCCGTGTGGAAAGCCAGACGGCTTCTTCGCCGCGCCACGAGATGGAGATGCATGTCCGTCTGGGAGCGACCAAGGACGGCATCGTGAAGGGCATCGACCTGTACACCCTGTCCAACACCGGTGCTTACGGCGAGCACGGCCCCACTACCGTGGGTCTGTCTGGTCACAAATCCATCCCGCTGTACGGCAAGGCCGAAGCCTTCCGCTTTGTCAGCGATGTGGTGTACACCAACCATATGTCTGCCGGTGCATACCGCGGCTATGGCGCTACACAGGGTCTGTTTGCGGTGGAATCTGCCGTAAACGAACTGGCGCACAAGCTGAACATGGATCCCATTGAACTCCGTCTGAAGAACACCGTGCAGGAGGGCGATGTAATGCCCGCCTACTACGGCGCGGTAAATACCAGCTGCGCACTGGACCGGTGCGTGCTCAAGGTGCGCGAGATGATCGACTGGGAGCACAAGTATCCCGCCCGGGATATGGGCAACGGCAAGATCCGTGCCGTTGGCATGGGTATGGCCATGCAGGGCTCCGGTATTTCCGGCATGGACGTGGGCAGCGCTACCCTCAAGCTGAACGATGACGGTTTCTATACCCTGATGATCGGCGCTGCCGATATGGGCACCGGCTGCGACACCACGCTGGCGCAGATCGCCGCCGAGGTGCTGGACTGCACGCTGGATAATATCACCGTCTTTGGCGCAGATACGGATTCTTCCCCCTACGATTCCGGTTCCTACGCTTCCAGCACCACCTATGTCACCGGCAAGGCCACCGAGAAGTGCGCCATGAAGCTGCGGGAACAGATCTGTAAGCTGGGTGCAGAACTGCTGGAATGCCCGGCGGATGCCGTGGAGTTTGACGGCAAGGTCGTGTTTGAAAGCGCCGACCCCACCCGCCAAAAGACCCTGTCCGAGATCGCCTTTGCTTCCCAGTTCGGCCATAAGATCCCGCTGGAATTTACCGAGACTCACACCTCGCCCTTGTCGCCGCCACCGTATATGGTGGGCGCTGCCGAGGTGGAGGTGGATACCGAGACCGGCGAAGTGAAAGTACTGGAATTTGACGCCTGCGTGGACTGCGGCACCCCCATCAACCCCAACCTGACCCGTGTGCAGGCCGAAGGCGGTATTCTGCAAGGCATCGGCATGACCCTGACCGAGAACATCACCTACGACAAAAACGGCTACCCGGCAGAGAACTCTCTGTTCCAGTACAAGATCCCTGCCCGCAACGATATCGGCCACATCCATGTGGAGTTTGAGAACAGCTACGAGCCCAACGGCCCCTTTGGCGCAAAGTCCATCGGCGAGGTGGTCATCAATACGCCGCTGCCCGCCATCTCGGACGCCATCTACAACGCCATCGGCACCCGCTTCTATGAATTGCCCATCACCCCGGAGCAGATCGCCATGGCAGTTGCAGCAAAGCAGTAAGGGCAGATGCTGAACGAAAAAGAGTTTCCGTTTCTGGCAGAGAAAGGACATACCGTTTCTCTGGTAGGCGGCGGGGGCAAAACAACTCTGCTGTATGCCATGGCAGACCACTGTGCCTGCAAAGGCTGGCGGGTGCTTGTGATGACGACCACTCATATCCGTCAGCCTGCTGCCTGTTATGCGTCAGATGATGCAGCGCTTACCGCCCTATGGCAGGCGGGTCACTACGCCGTGATCGGCACTCCGGCAGAAAACGGGAAGCTGACCCTGCCGCCGCCGCAGCTTTTGCGCCGGATGGCGCAGGCAGATGCGGTATTTATAGAAGCAGACGGTGCAAAGCACCACCCCTGCAAGCTCCCGGCGGCGCACGAACCGGTGTTGCTGCCCCAAAGCGATATCGTTTTGGCGGTGGCAGGGCTTTCGGCGTTGGGCAAGCCCTTGCGGGAGGGCTGCTTCCGTTATGATACCATCCGTCCGCAGTTTTTAGCGGCTGCGCCGGATGCGCCCCTTACGCCGCCCATGCTGGCACAGCTGCTTGCAAGCACGCAGGGTGGCCGCAAGGCGGTGGGTGACCGGCAGTTTTACGCTGTGCTCAATCAGGCTGATACGCCGGAATTGCGCCAGCAGGGCATACCAATACAACAGCTTTTGCGTCAGCAGGGCATACCGTGTGTGCTGACGCATTTTGAAGAGGAAGAACGTGCATGAGCAAGGAAGATAAGATCATATTCTGTACCGGGGGCGGCTGCACCGCAAAGCTGGGTGCCGGGGTGCTGAGCCGCATTCTGGAAAAGCTGCCCCGGGGCGAAAAAGACCCGGATCTTCTGGTCGGCTATGACAGCCGGGATGATGCCGCAGTCTACCGTATTACGGACGACATTGCGCTGGTGCAGACCGTGGACTTTTTTCCACCGATGGTGGACGACCCCTACACCTTTGGGCAGATCGCAGCCACAAACGCCCTGAGCGATGTCTACGCCATGGGCGGCGAGGTAAAGACCGCCTTAAATCTGGTCTGCTTCCCGGAGGATATGGATCTGAACGTGCTGGGTGAGATTTTGCGCGGCGGTGCCGAAAAGGTGGCAGAAGCAGGCGGCAGTCTTGCAGGCGGGCATTCCATTGCAGACAGCGGGGTAAAATACGGTCTTTCTGTGACCGGCCTTGTAGACCCGCACCGGATGTACACGAACGACACCGGAGTGCCGGGTGATAAGCTGATATTGACCAAGGCTTTAGGCGTGGGTCTGCTGTGCACGGCAAACCGCGTGGGCGAAGCCGCCCCGGAGGAGATGGAAGCAGCCATCCGCTCCATGACCACTCTGAACAAAACGGCGGCAGAAATCAGCCGCAAGTACCGCGTCCACGCCGCTACGGATGTGACCGGCTTCAGCTTTCTCGGCCATCTGCACGAGATGATGGGCGGCAAGCTTTCCTGCATCATCCATGCAAATGCTGTTCCGGTGCTGCCGGGCGCAGAAAAAGCAGCGGATGCGTTTTTGTACACCGCCGCCGGGCAGCGCAACCGCAACCACACCGGGCCGTTCGTCCGGTTCGAGAACGTAAGCTTTGCCATGGAAGAGGTCTTGTTCGACCCACAGACCTCCGGTGGGCTGCTGCTGGCGGTAGACCCGGCGGATGCAGAGGCTCTGGAACAGGAACTGCGCACCGCAGGGCTGCCCGCAAGTATCGTGGGCGAGATCCTGCCGAAGCAGGAAATGGAGATCACCGTAACAGACAAATGAGAGGAGTAATCAACATGGCTGAATTTATCAAAGTAGATGCACTGGGCGATGCCTGCCCGCTGCCGGTCGTCAAGGCGAAAAAAGCGATTTCCGAATTGCAGGGCGCAGGACAGGTGGAGATACTGGTGGACAACGAGATCGCCGTGCAGAACCTGACTAAGATGGCGCAGCAGAAGGGCTATCAGTACAGCGCCGAAAAGCTGGAAGAACGAAAATACCGCGTGCTGTTCACGCTGGGCGAAGCAGCAGGCGCCCCGGCAGAGCAGGCTCCTGTCTGCGTACCGGATGCCCGCACCGATACGGTGGTGGCTATTTCCGCTGCCGTTATGGGCGATGGCAGCGACGAGCTGGGCAAGACTCTGCTCAAGGCTTTTGTATTTGCACTGACCCAGCAGGATAAGCTGCCCAAGACCATTCTGTTCTATAACGGCGGCGCGGCGCTGACCTGTGAAGGCTCTGCCATGCTGGAGGATCTTAAGGCATTGGAAGCACAGGGCGTGGAGATCCTAACCTGCGGCACCTGTCTGAATTTCTACGGACTTACCGAGAAGCTGGCGGTGGGCAGTGTGACCAACATGTACACCATTGCCGAAAAGCTGACGCAGGCCGGGAACGTGGTAAAGCCGTGATCTATCTGGACAACGCAGCCACCACCCTGCATAAACCGCCGCAGGTGGAGCAGGCTATTCTGGAGGCACTGCACACAGCAGGCAACCCCGGGCGCGGTGCACACGAACCCACCCTTCACGCTGCACGGATCGTGTTGGACACCCGTCTGGCGCTGGCAGAGCTTTTCCATGCGCCGGGTCCCTCCTGTATTGTTTTTGCCGCTAATGCGACCATGGCGCTGAATACGGTGCTGAACGGTGTGCTGCATCCGGGCGATCATGTAATCACAACGGTATGCGAGCATAATTCTGTTCTGCGTCCGCTGTACCGGCTGCGGGCGCAGGGGGTAGAGGCCTCTTTTACCGGAGTGGATACTGCTGCACGGCTGTGCTACGACCAGTGGGAAGCCTTGCTGCGCCCCAACACCCGGGCACTGGTGGTGACGGGTGCTTCTAACGTGACCGGCAATGGCACCGACCTTGCCTGCGCAGCGGACTTTGCCCACCGGCATGGCCTGCTGTTCATCGTGGATGCCGCGCAGACTGCCGGTGCACAGCCCATTGATGTGCAGCAACTTGGCATAGATGCTTTGTGCTTTACCGGGCACAAGGCGCTTTTGGGGCCACAGGGCACCGGCGGGGCTTATGTGTGCCCCAGCCTGCGCATTGAGCCGCTTCTTGTGGGTGGCAGCGGTGTGCACAGCTTTGACGAAACGCACCCTTTGCAGATGCCCACCGCACTGGAGGCCGGAACACTGAATGTGCACGGCCTTGCAGGGCTGTGTGCCGGGGTGCGCTGGCTGCTGGAACGGGGCGTAGAAAGCCTTGCCGCCCGGGAAAATGCCCTTGCCAGCCTGTTTTATGAGCAGGTGCGCACTGCGCCGGGCGTAACGGTATACGGTGATATGACCATGCAGCCCCGTGCGCCCATTGTGGCGCTGAACATCGCACAGGAGGATTCTGCCCGGGTGGCAGATATTTTGTGGGAGGACTACGGCATTTGCGTGCGTGCCGGGGCACACTGCGCTCCGCTGATGCACAAGGCGCTTGGCACTGTGGAGCAGGGCATAGTACGGTTCAGCTTTTCCCATTTCAATACCGAACAGGAGGCGCGGCAAGCAGCGCAGGCGGTTTGCGCACTTGCCCGGGAGCTTTTATGCGAGTAAAACGAAGCTATATCGTGCTTTCCTTCCGTACCACCTTAGAGGCGATGGAGTGGGAAAAGCAATGCCATGCCCGGCAGGTGCCCGGACGGCTGATCCCGCTGCCGCGTGAGATCTCGGCAGGGTGCGGGCTTGCATGGCGTATGCTGCCGGAGGACTGGCAAAGCTGGCAGGCAGAACTGGATCAGACACAGTTTGATAAGGTAACGCCTGTGGAGCAATAACAGAGGGAGAGGGACACCAATGAACAGACAAACGCTTGCAGACGTTCTGCAAGATACAAACCAGACCGGCAACTATACGCTGGCTACCGTGCTGGAAGGCGCAGAGACAGGCAGTCAGCTGCTGCTGCGGGACGGCAACGCCTTATGGCAGACCCGGAGCGCCGGGCTTTTGCAGCGTCAGCTTGCCGTCTTGCAAGCCTGTACCGCTACGGGCTTTCTGACACTGGAAGGGCAGCGAGTATTTGCCGAGCGCTTTGGTGCGGTGCCGCAGTTGGTAGTCTGCGGCGGCGGCCATGTGGCTGCTGCCCTTGTAAAACAGGCAAAGCTTCTTGGCTTGCCGGTGCTTGCCATAGACGACCGGGAAGAATTTGCCCAGCAGCTGCGCGCCGCCGGAGCAGACACCGTGCTCTGTGCCCCCTTTGCACAGGCGCTTCAAAATGTGCCAGGCAGGGCAGAGACCTATTTTGCGGTACTGACTCGCTCCCACGCTTTTGATCTGGATTGCCTTACCCAGATCCTGCAAAAGCCTGCGGCCTATGTGGGCATGATGGGCAGTCGTGGTCGTGCTGCATTGGTGCGCCGTCAGCTGTTGGAGAACGGTCTGGACAGTCAGCGGATCGATGCGCTCTGCGCACCCATCGGCCTTGCCATCGGCGCGCAGACCGCTGCGGAGATCGCACTTTCCATTCTGGCGCAGATCGTGCAGGTCAAGAATGCCCGCCCCCAGACCGAGGGCTATCCCATCGCATTGCTGGATGCAATGGTGCAGGCAGAAAAAGCCAGCACCCCGGCGATGCTGGCTACCATCGTTGCACGGCATGGCTCTACCCCGCGGGATGTGGGTGCAAAAATGCTCATTCTGCCCGATGGCAGTACGGTTGGCAGTGTGGGCGGCGGCATTATGGAGCATTACACGGTACAGGCTGCTCAGAAGCTGTTGGCACAGGCTGCGCCCGCCCTGCAATGCTTACAGCTTTCGGCTGACGGCAAAAACGAGGACGCAGCCATTGCTGCCTGCGGCGGTTCCATGGAAGTGCTGTTGCAGACACTTTGCCCCGGGGAGGAAACGAAATGAAAAAGGATGCTTTGATCATCGTGCGCGGCGGCGGCGACCTTGCTACCGGCACCATCCACCGGTTGTGGAGCGCCGGGCTGCGTGTTCTGGTATTGGAAACGACACAGCCCGCAGCCATCCGCCGTCAGGTGGCCCTGTGCGAAGCAGTGTATGAAGGCGAAGCCACGGTCGAAGGACTGCGTGCTGTCCGCATTGAAGCATTAGAGCAGGCACAGTCTGTCTGGGCGCAGGGGGGCGTTCCAGTGCTCGTTGACCCGGAGGGCATCTGTATTGCCCGGGCAAAGCCAGAGGTCGTAGTGGACGCCATTCTGGCCAAGCGCAACCTTGGCACCCGCCGGGATATGGCGCCGCTGACCATTGCCCTTGGCCCCGGCTTTGTTGCCGGGAAGGATGTAGATGCCGTGGTGGAGACCAAGCGCGGCCACCGGCTGGGCCGGATCATCCGGGAGGGAAGCGCTATCCCCAATACCGGCATCCCCGGCGTCATCGGCGGGTATGGTGCGGAGCGGGTGATTCATGCACAGACTGCCGGTGTCTTTATGAATGTGCGTAAAATCGGCGATTTGGTGGAGAAGGGCGAGACTATCGCTACTATCCGTACCCCGGAGGGGGAGAGAATCTCGGTTACAGCACAGATCCCCGGTATTCTGCGCGGATTGCTGCGCAGCGGCTATCCGGTCACGCCGGGCTTTAAGATCGCGGATATCGACCCCCGGCGGGAGGAACTTTCCAACTGCTTCCTGATCTCGGATAAATCCCGCTGTATTGCCGGTAGCGTGCTGGAACTTGTCTGTGCGCAGGTGTGGCAGTAAAATCTATATAAAAATAGCCCCTGCCGTTTTGCAAAAAGGTCTGCAAATACGGCAGGGGTTTTATGGTTCTATGTTAGTTGCGGTAGCAGCGATCCTGCCCTACAAGCCAGTTTTCGCACAGGCGCTGGGCTTCCTCAAGACTGCGGCTCTCGCAGTCGAAGAAGGCGCCGCGCATAGAGCAGTAGGAGTAGTGTACCTTAGGAACACCGTTGCCATCCTTGAAGCGCTCGTATCGTTCTTCACCGGGCATCAGAAAAAGCTGTTCCATGGTTCCTTCTCCTTTGTGTTCAAGCAGTCCAAACGGCCGCCGGGCGGCGGCACACAACGCTTGCTATTGTATCACGATGGAGAAAAGTTTGCTATGGTCTTTTTGTCCAAAGATACGCCGCTTTTTTCTCTGCGGTTGTGGCGAAGAAGGGCTTGACAAATCATTCGTGCAAACTGCGCTCCTTTTCCAATGCAGCTTTCATGCCGTGGATGCGCCCCAGTGCATAGGAGAGCATTGCTGCGCACAACAGGTTCAGCCAGCCGTAGCGGAACTGGTTCAGAGAGTTCGTTACGCCCATGATGAGGTTTGCCAAGCAGATCAGGGAAAGCATCCTGTCGATGCGGCTCAGATGCGTCAGGCGGGAGTCAATATCCGAGAGCAGCTCAAAACTGCCAAGTTCTGCTTTCCGACGAAAGTACACCCAGTTGACACAACCGCCGATATATTCCGCACCCAGTTCCTTTACAAAGGCGCGGTAATCGCTGCTGGGGTTCATCTCCAAGCGGATGATATACTCGCCCGGTTCGCAGCGCACAAAGGTATAAAAGGAAAACCCGGTATTGTCCAGTACCCATCCCTCCTGCGCCATCTCGTTCAGCCAGCGCTCTTCTTTTTCAAAATCCCATACAAAGAAAAGCTTGAAAACGGTTTTCTTTTCCCTCATAAGGCTTCCTCCTTCAGGATGCTCTCACCATTTGCCACAAGCTGCTGCAAGCGGGCAAGCTCGTGCTTTAATACCTGTACGCCCTCTGCGGTAAGCTGATATTCCTTTTTTCGGCTGCCGCTCTCAGCGGGCAGGGGACGAATCCAGCCTTTTTCGCACAGAGAAGTCAATGCGCCGTACAGTGTCCCGGCGGCAAGATGGACTCTGCCGCCGGAAAGCTGCTCTGTCTGCTGCATGATGCCATAGCCGTGCTGCGGATGGTAAAGAGACAACAGAATATAATAGGTCGATTCGGTCAATGCAAGGTTTTCCATATTGAAATACTCCATGGATTCTATCGGACGGCTATATATCGTCAACCGATATATCATGCCTAAAGTATATCGCCTCCCGATATACTTTGTCAAGTGTTTTCGGGAAAAAGCTATCAAAAAGCTTTAAACCACGGTTCGTATGGAAAAACCGATGGAACACGGGAAAATATTTTGTGCACTTTTCATAGTTTTCTTCTGAAGATTTTGGTGGTACAATATAGTCATCAAATTCTGCAATTCGGGAGGAGCTCCATGGCGGAAAAGTGTATTGAACTGGATAGTGTAGAGATCGCAGCGGCTGTTTTTGGCAACTGTGACCGGAATATTCGCTTATTGGAAAAAGAGTTTTCTGTTACCGCTGTTTGCCGCGGTACACAGCTGCGCATTTCCGGCGAGCCTGCCAATGTGGCGGCAGCGAACCGCGCTGTGGAGGGAATGCTTCTTCTGATCGAGAACCGAACACCGCTGGAGGATCAGACCGTGCACTACTGCATCAGTCTGGCGCATGATGGCGCGGAGAAGCGGGTAAAGGAGCTGACCGAGGATTTTGTTACTGTCACGGTCAAGGGACGCCCGATCCGTCCCAAAACGCTGGGACAGAAGGAATATCTGAGCGCCATCCGTTCCAATGCCATTACCTTCGGTGTTGGCCCGGCGGGTACCGGCAAGACCTATCTGGCCGTAGCCATGGCGGTAAAAGCCTTTAAGGCCAAGGAGGTCTCCCGCATCATCCTGACCCGCCCGGCGGTGGAGGCAGGGGAGAAGCTGGGCTTTCTGCCCGGCGACCTGCAGCAGAAGGTAGACCCCTATCTGCGGCCGCTGTACGATGGCCTGTTTGATATGCTGGGTGCAGAGACCTACGAGCGTCTGGTAGAAAAGCAGATCATTGAGGTTGCCCCGCTGGCCTATATGCGTGGACGTACACTGGATGATTCCTTTATCATTCTGGACGAGGCGCAGAACACCACCCCAGAGCAGATGAAAATGTTCCTTACCCGTATGGGTGTGGGCTCCAAGGTTGTCGTTACCGGCGATGTGACCCAGATCGATCTACCGGGCAGCACCCGTAGCGGTCTGGTGGACGCGCTGAAGGTGCTGAAGGATGTGAACGGCATTGCACAGTGCTACTTTACCGATAAGGACGTTGTGCGTCACCGGCTGGTGCAGGAGATCGTAAAGGCTTACGAGCGTGCTGCCCATCCGGCTGCCGAAGCGGAAAATAAAGAAAACAAAAAGAATTTTAAGTAACCCTTTGAAAGGAGTGGACCGATATGTCCAACAAAGTTTTGATCACCAACTCCCAGAAAGCTGTCAAGGTGCCCTCCGGGCTCCGTATCCTGATCCGGCGCGCTTGTAACGCAGTGCTGGAATATGAGCATTTTGACCGTCCTGCCGAGATCAGCGTTACCTTTGTGGACAACGCTGCCATTGCCGAGCTGAACAACCAGTACCGCAACAAGCCCATGCCCACTGATGTGCTGAGCTTTCCTCTGGGTGAGAACGGCAAGTACGATATCGACGAGAACAACGGCTGCATGATGCTGGGCGATATCGTCATCAGCATGGAGCGCGCCATGGAGCAGGCGAACCTGTATGGACATCCGCTGCAGCGGGAGGTGGCCTTTCTGACCGTCCACTCCATGCTGCATCTGCTGGGCTACGACCACGAAAACGGCGGTCTGGAAGCCATGCGTATGCGCGAAAAAGAAGAGGCTGTGCTGCTGCAGCTGGGTCTGCCCCGCACGGTCAGCTACACGGAATGATATCCATTCACTGCAACAGAACATAAAAACAAGACAGGAGTTCACTTTGAGTACTACAACACCCGTTCAGGAGCATTACGACACCTCCTCTGTATTCGTTGCTGTCATCGGACGACCGAACGTGGGCAAATCCAGCCTGACGAACCTCTTGGTCGGTGAAAAGGTGGCTATCGTCACCTCCAAGCCCCAGACCACCCGCACCCGCATCACCGGCGTGATCACCCGGGGGCCGCTGCAATATGTGCTGCTGGACACTCCCGGTGTGCACAAAGCCCACAACAAGTTGGGCAAGCGTATGGATAAGACCGCCAGCGATTCCATTGCGGATGTGGATGTTTCCATGATGTTGTTCGAGCCCTACGGCGCGCTGAACGAATCCGAGATGGCATTGGTAGAAGCGCTGCACCGCAGCGGCCCGGCCATTGCGGTCATCAACAAAACCGACCTTGTGAAAGATCCCACCGACTTAGAAGCACGCAAGGCAGAGTTGAAGGCACTGGGTGTGTTTGACGAGATCTACACCATCAGTGTGCGCAATAAGGAGGGCAGCGAGGAGCTGTTCGATGCCTTGAGCCGCTATGCCGTGGAAGGCCCCCATTATTTTGATGATGACGCTTATACCGATATGCCGGAAAAAGAGCTGGTGGCCGAGGTCATCCGCGAAAAGGCGCTGCTCTTTATGCGGGACGAGATCCCGCACGGTATTGCAGTAGTGGTGGAGCGCTTTAAGGAGCGCCCGGGCACAGACCTGATTGACATTGATGTGAACATCTACTGCGAGCGGGAGAGCCACAAGGGCATGGTCATCGGCAAGGGCGGTGCGATGCTTAAAAAGATCGCCAGCGCTGCCCGCGCCGACTGCGAGGAGTTCCTGGGCTGCCGGGTCAACCTGCAGTGCTGGGTCAAGGTGAAATCCGACTGGCGGGATAACGAATTTTTGCTGAATAACTTCGGCTTCAAGCAGAATTCCTCCAACCGCTGAGTGCTGCCAAAGCAGGACAGTTTTCCCTTGTATGCTGTGCTAGAATCAGGCTGACACTATAACAAAAGCAGCCTGTGCACAGGAAAGGGAAGGAGTACTGAAGATGGATGCTGCTGCAAGCTGGCAGGCCTTTGCCTGCACGGGGAATATTCTCCGTTATCTTGATTACAAACAACTGGTGCAGCTGCCCGCCGAGCATCCGGCAGGAGAAACGGATGATGGAACCATTTGTGACAATGGGTCTGGTACTGAAGGAGACCCGTTATAGAGAAGCCGACCGCATTCTGACGATCCTTACCCCGAAGCTGGGCGTGATCACAGCAATGGCTGCAAATAGTCTGCGGCTGAAAAGCAAGCTGTTCAGTGCCTGCGGGCTATTCTGCTATTCGGAGTTTACGCTGGTGCCCGGACGCAATATGTATACCGTGCGGGAAGCCGAGGTGCAGAATATCTTCCACGGCGTTTCCTCCTCCATTGAAGGGGTGAGCCTTGCCATGTATCTTACCGAGATGGCCGCTGCGCTTTCGCCTACCGGCGAGGAAGCGGCCCGGGAATTGCGTCTAGTGCTGAACAGCCTGTATATGATCAGCGAGCATCGCACCGACCTGCGGGTGATCAAGGCAGTCTTTGAGCTGCGCACCATGAGCGAGTGCGGCTTTATGCCGCAGATTGTCTGCTGCCGGGACTGCGGCACCTACGATGAAGGAGATGCCTTTTATCTGGACGCGCAGGAAGGGCATCTGCTCTGTGCAGCCTGTGCGGCAAAGGCAGGCAAGAACTGCAATCTGGACAAGGCTGCGCTGTTTGCACTGCGCCACATCTGCTTGGTAGAGGACAAAAAAATATTTGCATTCAAGATCTCTGTGGGCAGTCTGGCAAAGCTTTCCGCAGTGGCTGAAAACTATGCCCTGACGCATCTGGATAAGCCGCTGAAAAGCTATGCCTTTTTGAAAAGCGTGCTGCCCTGACCAAAAAGGAACAGTATGGAAACAAGCTACTTAAAAACATTAGAACTGGATAAGATCATTGCCCGTGCAGCAGAGGGCTGTGTGTGCAAGGAAGCCCGTGCCATGCTGCTGGCCATTGAGCCGCAGTGCGACCCGGACGAGGTACGCTACGCGCTGGAACAGACGGACGCCATCAACACCCTGCTGATCAAAAACGGCTCGCCGCGCTTTGGCGGGGTAGAGGGGGTCAGCCAGCTTGCTGCCCGTGCCGTAAAAGGCGGTGTGCTTTCTATGGGCGAGCTGCTGATGGTGGCTGGTGCGCTGCGCAATTTCCAGCACTTGACCAGCTGGTACGGCTCCTCTGAGCATGACGCGCTGCCGACCGATGATCTGTTTTACGCGCTGGCACCGGAGCCGGGCCTTGAACAGCAGATTTCCAGTGCCATTCTGGCACCGGACGCCATGGCGGATACCGCCTCCCGCACTCTGGCAGAGCTGCGCAAAAAGATACGCGCCACCGAAAACAGCATTCGCGACCGGCTGGAAAGCATGGTGCGCAATATGGATACCTCCAAATACCTGCAGGAGAGCGTGGTTTCCATGCGCAACGGCCGGTATGTTGTGCCGGTCAAGAGCGAGTACCGCGGCGAGGTGAGCGGTATCATCCACGATGTATCCTCTACGGGCGCTACGGTGTTCGTGGAGCCGCAGGCAGTGGTGGAAGCCAATGCCCGCATCCTGCAGTACCGCGCACAGGAAGCGCAGGAGATCGAGCGCATTCTGGTGGCCTTTACCGCACAGGTGGCCGCCATTGAGCCGCAGTTCCAGTACAGCTACAAGGCTATGCTGGAAATCGACATCCTGCTGGCGAAGGCGCGGCTTGCACTGGAACTGAAGGCCTTCAAGCCCGCTGTGCGGACGGATTCTTCCTTTAAACTGATCCGCGCCCGCCACCCGCTGATTGATCCGCAAAAGTGCGTTCCTGTGGATATTGCACTGGGCGGGGAGTATGATTCTCTTATCATCACCGGCCCGAACACCGGCGGTAAAACGGTCACTCTGAAAACCGCCGGTCTGCTGTGCGCCATGGCACAGTGCGGCTTTTTGATCCCGGCTGACGAGCGCAGCGAGATCTGCGTGTTTGATGAATTTCTGGTGGATATCGGCGATGAACAGAGCATTGAGCAAAGCCTGTCTACCTTCTCCGGCCACATGAAAAAGATCACCGGCATTCTGGAACTGGCCATGCCGCACACCCTTGTGCTGCTGGACGAGCTGGGTGCCGGTACCGATCCCGCCGAGGGCGCCGCGCTGGCAGTTGCCATCATTGAGGAGCTGCGCCGCCGTGGCGTTCTGCTGATGGCGACCACCCACTATGCAGAGCTGAAGGTCTTTGCATTGGAAACAAAGGGCGTGGTCAATGCCAGCTGCGAGTTTGATTTGGAGACCCTGCGCCCAACCTATAAGCTGAGTGTGGGCGTACCGGGCAAATCCAACGCATTCCTGATCAGCGAAAAGCTGGGCATCCCCAGCCGCGTCATTGAGGCTGCCCAGCAGCATCTGTCTGCCGAGGATAAGCGTCTGGATGCGGTTCTGGGTCAGCTGGATGATCTGAAGCTGCAGCTGAAGGAAAGCCAGAACGAGGTGGAGCAGCTGCGCAACGAAGCTTCTCATCAGCTGGAAGCCGCCCGCAAAAAGCGGGATGAGCTGATCCAGCAGGGCGAGAATGAATTGGAAGCAGCTCGTGCCAAGGCACGCACGCTGGCACAGCAGGTGGAAACACAGGCCTATGCGCTGACCGACGAGCTGCGCCAGCTGCAAAAAGATGAGCGCATGAGCGCCCAGCAGAAAGCGCAGCGTGCCCGCGAGATTGCCAAAAAGGAGACCGAAAAGCTGTTTGCCGGTACGGAAGTGGTGCATAACCCCGTTAAGGAGTTTGTGCCACTGAAGGAGGTAAAAGTGGGGCAGGAGGTCTGCATTGCAGAGTTGAACCAGCTGGCCACCGTTCTGGCACTGCCTGATAAAAACGGCGATGTGCTGGTGCGCGCCGGTATCATCAAGACCAAGGTACCCCTCAAGGGCTTGAAGCAGCCGGAAAAGCTGGTAAAAGAACCCACTGCACCAAAAACCAAGGCGCAGCAGCGGTATTCCCGCCTGACCGGCGACACCAACCGTCCCAATGGCAGGGTAGAGCGCGTACAGCGTACTGCCAAAATGGAGTGCAACCTGCTGGGACTTACGGTGGACGAGGCACTGTCGGAGGTGGATTCCTTTATTGACCGCGCTATCCTGAACGGACAGACGGTGGTCTACTTGATCCACGGCAACGGCACCGGCGCACTGCGCACTGCCATCCATAAGCATCTGCGCGGCAACCGCATGGTAAAAAGCTTCCGTCTTGGTCGTTACGGCGAAGGTGAGAGCGGTGTGACGGTTGTAGAACTGAAATAACTCAGTAAGGACTGCCTTTTGAAAAATTGGCAGTCTTTTTTTGTTGCAGTGCAAGGAAAAGGCGAGTATACTCGTATTATATAAATAGAAATGTAAAACGAACAGGAAGTAAAGCTTTATGCCAACCAGTCAGCGCAGACCAGTAAATAAACATAGCAAACGTAAAACGCACCGCCGCAAAGCCCAGCGTCGGATTTTGCATGGACTACTGCTTGTTTTTGCGGCATTGATGATCTGTTTCGGCCTGTTTTTATGGAAGGCGGCGCTGGAATTGAACGCACCCGCAGCACCCGCAGTCTCGGCCGCAGAGGATGATTTTCGTCCTGTGGTGGGCGACCCGCCGTACCGGGTGGCAATAGACGCCGGACATGGCGGCAACGACCCAGGCGCAAGGGGAGTGGTCGAGGAAAAACAGGTCACAGCAGCAACGGCTGCTGCGCTGCTTCAGTGGTTAGAGCAGGATTCCAATTACATTCCGTTGCAGACCCGGGAAGGCTTTGATGCAACCGCTACGCCTGCCCAGCGTGCAGCGGCTGCCAGTGCCCAAAGCCCGCAGCTGCTGCTGTCCATCCATGGCAACTCCGCAGCCAACGGCTCTACGGCATCCGGGTTTGAGTGCTATCCGGCAGTGCCCGGACGCACATGGCATCAGGAGAGCTTTTATTTTGCCCGACTGCTGGCCGGTGGAATGCAGAGCATCGGCGCAAAACTGCGCGGACGTGGGGGAGTGCGTTACATTTATTATCTGGAAAACGACCAGAAGCAGCTGGTGGAAAACACCTACACACAGGTGCGGCCTGAGCGCAGCTTTACGCTGCTGGAGGACGTGGATTGTCCGGCAGTGTTGGCGGAGCAGTGCTTTGTAACGAACGCCGAAGATGTGAAGCGCTTTGGCAGCGAGGAGGGCTGCAATGCTGTGGCACGCATTTATTATGAAGCCATCTGTGCATACTTCGGTACAGAACCGCTGCCGGTAAAATGAGTATCGCATCACCAAAGCAGAAGAAACGATACTCCTTATGTAACATGACCTGTAACGCACCTGAACAGTCACTGCAGGCATAAGTCGAACGCTTGAACGTCCAGCGGCGTAGAAGCGGGCACATACAAAAAGAACAGCATCCACAGAAGCTGCTGGAAATCTGACAGAAAGAGAGAAGGGCAGCTTCTGTTTTTTTGATTATTGATGTTTCGTATAATGCACGTTATGCGAAACTTAGGGAAGTGAAAAAAGCCCATTTCCCGGATTTTTGGCGTTCCAGACCCGTCTGGCTCATTTTTGGGCTTGGCTCAACCGTTTTGCGCATTCTGCACTTTTTATCATATTTTATTGTTTTATTTGTCTCACGCTTACAGATACTTCCTGTGTTATGCGCTGCCGAATCGGTTCGGTTATGATTCATGTTGGTTCGATTATTCTTGCAGCGTCTTTGAGTTTGCTTTATAATGTTTCATGCTGCGTTTTATGATTTACAGTTTGCGGCTGTGGTTGATCATTCCAGTTGATTTTTGTGTGGACATGGCTTAGTATGTTTCTGCCAGAATCTTCTGAGGATGCTCCTGTATGGCTGCTGACTGCTTACATTGTAAATTATAAAGACCCATGGCAGCATCCAGTCAAACCGGATCGCGCCATGGGTCTTTGAACCGTCTTAAACGTTTTGAGTAGGTTTAAGTATTGCTTGATGAATCGTTAGTTTCTTCGATAGACATTGCCGAAATATCTGCCCGAAAGCCATCCTGTGCAGCGCCCTTAAAGGCGGCCATTGGGCCGGACGGTTCAGAAGCGTCCTCTCCCGCCAGGGCATTTTCGGCAGATGTCTCCCCTGCTGCTTCTGTTGTATCCAAGCTTGCTTTTTTGGCTTTTATGGGCAGTACCTTGCCCAGCGGATTTTCTTCAATGGCAGAACGAACCTGAAATTCTTGCAGGTGCGTATAAATTTGTGTGGTTCCCACACTGCTGTGTCCCAGAAGCTGCTTGAGGGTAAGGATATCTACATTACCGGTCTGATACATCAAAGTTGCGGCAGTGTGGCGCAGCTTATGGGTGGAAAAGCCCTTCAGTCCGGCGGCCTTCATCGCACCGGAGATCAGCTGTTCTACCCTGCGGTTCGAGATACGCTCCTTGCGCATCCGCGTAATGAACACGGCTTTTTCCTTGGGTGAAAGCCCTTCCATGGTGTTACGCTTGCGCAGATACAGCTGAAGCGCCTCCACACAGGCATCATTCAGGTAGACCATGCGTTCCTTATGGCCCTTGCCGAACAGGCGGATCTGCCGCTGCTCTAAGTCAATGTCTCCAAGGTCCATGCCCACCAACTCTGCAAGACGCATACCGCAGTTGAGAAACAGTACCACCATGCAATAATCCCGCTCCGGGAAGTCGCTCTGGGTCTGGGTGCTCTCCAAAAGTGAGATAGACTGCTCTGCCGTCAGATATTTGGGCAAGACCTTATCCTGCTTGGGCGGACGGATAGCCGCCGTAGGGTCCTCGGATAAGCGGTTGACCTGATTGACCAGATAATCATAAAAGCCGTGCAGGCTGGCCAGCCGCCGGGCGGTAGAGGATTTTTTGTTGCCGCATTCTCGGTTTAAAAAGTACAGATATTCGTAGATATCCTCTTTTGTTATGCTGCCCCAAAAGGCCGTATCCAGCCCCTTGGGGTCGATCTCCTTAAATTCTGCATCTGCGGTCACAAGTCCGCGACGGCGCTTCATAAAGCGGCTGAAGGAGCGCAGGTCACAGTAATAACTAAACGCCGTATTGGCGCTTTTGCCGGCGATCACCTCAAGGTACCGCACATATTCTACAATATCCGGGGCAGCATCCTCAAAGGGTGCGTGCTTGCCGGGATTTCTTTCGTCCAGATAGATCGACATAGCTTCCTCGTTTCATCACAGGCGGTCGTTTTTCAGCGCATTGATGGCATCTGCGATATACGCCGCACCGACCAGCTTCATGCCGGGATAATCTGCGGCATTCAGGTGTGCAAGGCTGTGTTTAGGGATAACCGCCCGCTCAAAGCCGATGCGCTCTGCCTCGTGCAGACGCTGTTCCAGATTAGGCACGCTGCGCACTTCCCCGCCCAGACCTACCTCTCCGATAGCGATAAGCTTATCGCTGACCGGGCGGTCCAGCAGCGAAGAGACCATGCTCAGGCAGACGGCAAGATCGCAGGCGGTATCACGCAGCGCAATGCCGCCCACAATGTTGACGTAAACATCCAGATTGCCAAAGAAGTATCCTGCCCGCTTTTCCAACACGGCAATCAAAAGGTTCATGCGGTTATAGTCGTATCCGCTGCAAGCGCGGCGGGGTGCAGGAAAATTCGTCTTGGTGGCAAGTGCCTGTATCTCGCTCAGGATAGGACGGCTACCCTCCATGGTGCAGGCCACACAGTTGCCGGAAACGCCCAGCGGACGTCCTTCCAGAAGCATCTGGGATGGGTTTTCAATCTCGGCAAGTCCTGTGCCGGTCATATCGAACATGCCAAGCTCATTGGTGGAGCCGTAGCGGTTTTTGGCTGCCCGCAGAATGCGGTACGGCAGCATCTTGTCGCCCTCAAAGTAGAGCACTGTATCCACGATATGCTCCATGACCTTGGGGCCTGCAATTGCACCATCCTTGTTCACATGACCCACGATGAACATGGGAATCTCCTGTTTTTTGGCAACTGCCAGCAGACGCGCGGCGCTCTCCTTCACCTGACTGACCGTACCGGACGAGGACGAGATATCCATGCAGCGCATGGTCTGGATGGAGTCGATGACCACAAGGTCCGGCTTTTCCTTTTCAATCAAGCCGCAGATCTCGTCTACATCGTTCTCTGCCGCCAGAAAAATGTTGTCCTGCGGCACCTTCAGCCGCGCAGCGCGCAGCTTGACCTGCCGGACAGATTCCTCGCCGGTGATATACAGCACACTGTGCTGGTTAGAGATGGCACCGCACAGCTGTAACAGCATGGTGGATTTGCCCACGCCCGGCTCACCGCTCAAAAGCACCACACCGCCCAGTACGATACCACCGCCCAATACACGGTCCAGCTCCGAGATGCCGGTCAGGATGCGGCTCTTTTCCTCGGTGGTGCTGATTTCTGACAGCCGCCGGGCGGTCAGGGTGGTCACGCCCTCCTGACGAGCCGCAGCAGCCTGCCGGGCGGCAGGAGTCCCCGCCTTGGGGGCTTCGGCAACAACGTCCTCGTTCATGGTGTTCCAGCTGCCGCAGCTGGGGCAGCGCCCCATCCAGCGGGGGCTTGTCTCTCCGCAATTGGAGCATACATAGACGGATTTTAGTTTCATGTCTGTCCCTCATTTTATAATGGTCTTTTGTTATTGTAACACACTGCGCCAAAACCCGCAAGAAAAGGATATTGTTTACAAGCGGCTGCCCAGATACGAAAGCCCTGCCGCCGCACCGCACAGCGGCAGCAACACCACCATGGTCAGCAGATACTGCCCCATCAATGCCTGCGCCCCGGGGCGGGCTTGTCCGCCGGGATGCTTACGAAAAGAATAAGCGTGGATACGGCTGCTGACCTGCAAAGCACAGGCTCCGAAAAAGCATAGACAGCCGCTTGCCGCTGCCGCGGGCAGGCCTGTCCAAAGTAAGGCCAGAAGTATCGTTTTCCACCCGCCTGCCGCACAAAGCTGTACCATAAGCAGCCCGCTGCCCAAACCGTACAACATCATGCTGCCAAAGATCATCACTGGCCCAAGGGCAGAAAGCCCTAGTGCCAGAAAAAGGCTGACCACAAGGCCGAGAGCCAGATATTCCATGCCAAAAAGCTGTACTGCCCCTTGCAGACTGCCCGGCGCAAACAGCCCTTGCCACGCTTCCAGATAATACCGCAGCAGTTCTGCCTGCCGGGCATCGCATACGGCCTGCAATACACCGGCTGCCGAACTCCCCAGCAGAAAGGCCGTAGCCAGCAGCCAGCAATCCCGGGTAGCGTGCCGCTTTGACGGGATGCAGGGCTCTTTTTGCGGCAATTGCTCTACGGGTTCCGGTGCAGTTTCCGGTACAGTCGGCAGAGCGGGCTCTGTTTTCTGCGCCGGAAAGCTGACCATCTGCGGCAGTAAAGACAGGTTTTCTTCCGTTTTTTCTTGTTCGTAGATCCACATACGCTGTTTTCCCCTCTGATGGATTCGTTTTATCAGAACTATCAACGAAGCGTGTGCCTGCGGCTGCGCAGGGTGACGCCAAGCAGTCCACCAATACCGCCGCAGAGCAGCACCGCCAGAATACGGCACACCACAGCAGGCTCGGCGGCGGTGCCGTTCCATACAGCAGAAAGCGCCAGCGGCAATGCCAGAAATGTACTTTGGAGCAATCCGGTCAAAAGACCGCGCACCTTCTTGCGGAACGCTGCCGCCAGTGTGCACAGCAGACTGCCCATGCACACAGCTGTTGTGGCAAGTATCGGCGCGACACTGCCGGAGCAGCCCTGCCCGGCCATCAGCTGCGCAAAACCAGCCAGAGCTGCCGCCGTTACGGCTACCCCCAGCACCCCGAAAAGCAGAAACGAAAGAAGCTCCGCCGGGAAACCACGAGATTCAGACATAACAAAACCGCCTCCCTGCACATAGTCTATGCAGGGAGGCGGTTCATGTATGCACGGTATAAAAGCTTACTTCTTATCGGCAGGAGCCTTGTCCATGTTCAGCTTTTCGACAGAAGAGATAGCAGACTTGGTAAAGCGGATCTTCACGCGGTCAGCGCCGGTCTCCAGAACAAAGGTGTCGTCCTTGATGGCGACAACGCGGCCAATAACACCGCCGATGGTGGTGACCTGATCGCCGATCTCCAGACTGCTGCGCATAGCGGCATCCTTCTTTTCCTGCTTCTTCTGGGGACGGTAGATCATGAAGTACAGCAGGACCAGCATCAATGCCAGCGTGAAGAACAGGCTGATATAGCCTTCGGACGTGGTAGTCAGAAATTGCATGGGGCAAAATCTCCTCTCAAAAATTCAGATAATGCTATTATACCCTCTTATCAGCCTTGTTGCAAGGCTAAAGTTTAAATTCGGGTATCCAGAAGTTTCACATATCTGTCGTGGAAGGCGGTAAAGGTACCGGCATCCAGCTCATCGCGGATACGTTCCATCAGATGGTTATAGAACCACAGGTTGTGCATCACGGTCAGGCGCATACCCAGCATCTCGTCTGCCTTGAGCAGATGCCGGATATAGGCGCGGGAGTAGTTGCGGCACACCGGGCAGCCGCAGGCGGGGTCGATGGGACGCTCGTCTCGCTCGTACTTGGCATTTTTGATGTTGATGATGCCGCTCCATGTATTCAGGTGGCCGTGGCGGGCATTGCGGCTGGGCATAACGCAGTCAAACAGGTCTACGCCGCGAGCCACAGCCTCAATGATATTGCCGGGAGTTCCAACGCCCATCAGGTAGCGGATCTTGTCCTTAGGCATGTGCGGCTCCACCTGACTGATCATCTCGTACATCACTTCGGTGGGCTCGCCCACAGCCAGACCGCCGATGGCGTAGCCGTCCAGATCCAGCTCTGTGATCTGCTTCATATGCTCCACACGCAGGTCTGCATAGGTGCAGCCCTGATTGATGCCGAACAGAAGCTGATCCGGGTTGACCGAGATGCCCTCGTGTTTCAGCCGTGCCATTTCGGCCTTGCAGCGTTTCAGCCAACGGGTGGTGCGCTCGCAGCTGTCCTTGGAATAATCGTGCTGGGCGGGGTTCTCCACGCATTCATCAAAAGCCATGGCGATGGTAGAGCCCAGATTGGCCTGGATCTGCATACTCTCCTCCGGGCCCATAAAGATGCGGTGACCGTCCAGATGAGAGGCAAAGGTCACGCCCTCTTCGGTGATCTTGCGCAGCTTTGCCAGACTGAACACCTGAAATCCGCCGCTGTCGGTCAGGATAGGTCCATTCCAGCGGGTGAACTTGCGCAGACCGCCCATATCCGCTACCAGCTTGTCGCCGGGACGCAGATGCAGATGGTAGGTGTTGCACAGCATGACCTGTGCGCCGATATCCTTCAGATCCTGCGCCGACAGGCCGCCCTTGATGGCACCGGCGGTGGCAACGTTCTGGAAGGCAGGGGTCTGCACCGTGCCGTGCACGGTTTTGAACTCGCCCCGCCGGGCGTTATGTTCCTGCTTGAGCAGGGTGTAGGTCGTCAAAGAAGGCATGGTCTTTTTCCTTTCTGCGCACGGAAAACAGCCGTGCAGCCTCGATGCAGGCCGCAAGCCTGCAAGTTATCAGAACGATCGTAGCAACATTATGCCGCAATTACAAAAAATCACAAAATAAGCATAGCATCGCCAAAGGAGAAGAAGCGGTACTTCTCTGCCACAGCTACTTCATAGGCGTGCATAGTCTTTTCGTAGCCGTACAGGGCGGACACCAGCATGATCAAGGTGCTTTCCGGCAGATGGAAGTTGGTGATCAGCCCATCGATGCAGTTGAACTTCACCCCCGGGTACAGGAAGATGGAGGTGTTGCCGCTGCAAGCTTTGATCTCACCATACTTGGCAGCGGCAGCCTCCAGCGTGCGGCAGCTGGTGGTGCCCACGGCGATGACCCGGTGGCCCGCGGCCTTGGTCTCGCGGATGCGGCGGGCGGTCTCCTCGCTGATGGAGTACCACTCGCTGTGCATCTTGTGGTCGGCGATCTCGTCCTCCTGCACAGGGCGGAAGGTGCCCAGACCAACATGCAGTGTAACCTCGGCAATGCCGACGCCCATGGCGCGGATGGTGTCCATCAGCTCCGGAGTAAAGTGCAGCCCGGCGGTGGGAGCAGCTGCGCTGCCCAGCTCCTTGGCGTAGACGGTCTGATACTGGCTCTGATCCTCCAGCTGCTTTGTGATGTAGGGCGGTAGCGGCATCTTGCCAAATTCATCCAGCTTTTCATAAAGCGTCTCAGTATCATAATAGAATGTAACGTACTTGTTGCCGTCCTCCATGGTCTCGTCCACCACGGCGGTCAGACTGCCGTCGCCAAAGCTCACCTTTGTGCCGGGCTGCATCCGCTTGCCGGGCTTTGCCAAACACTCCCACTGGTCGCCCTTCACCTGCCGCAGCAGCAACAGCTCACACACGGCACCGGTAGGCTGCTTGACGCCCACGATGCGGGCGGGCAGCACCTTGGAATTGTTCACCACCAAAAGATCTCCCGGCTCCAGAAATTCCGGCAGGTCGCGGAACACCTTGTGCTGGATGCTGTCGTCCTTTTGGCTCAGAACCATCAGCCGCGCAGCGTCCCGCGGGGCTGCGGGCTCCTGTGCAATGAGCTCTTTGGGTAAATCATACCAAAAATCTTTTTTTAACATAGTGTGCATTTGCCTTTCCGATGATTGACACGGACAACGTATCAATGATATCATAGAATCTGTATAAACAGTATCTATTATATTGCATCGCTGTCCGGTTTGCAAGCCGTGTTCTTCGCAATACTAAGATTTGCTGTTTGTTTTTTTGAAAGGAAAGGTGCTGGAAATGGAAAGACAGTATAAAGTGGGTATTGTAGGCGCAACTGGCATGGTGGGTCAGCGTTTTGTGACTCTGCTGGAGAATCATCCCTGGTTCAAGCTGACCGTACTGGCCGCATCCGGCCGCAGTGCGGGCAAGAGCTATGAGGATGCAGTAGGCTCCCGCTGGGCCATGACCACTCCCATGCCGGAGAGCGTGAAGAAGATGACCGTTCTGGACGCTTCCAAGGTGGAGGAAGTGGCTTCGCAGGTGGATTTTGTTTTCTGCGCTGTCAATATGCCCAAGGACGAGATCAAGGCACTGGAGGAAGCATACGCCAAGGCTGAGTGCCCGGTGGTCTCCAACAACAGTGCCCATCGTTTCACCCCGGATGTTCCCATGGTGGTGCCCGAGATCAACGCTGACCATATCGAGATCATTCCCGCCCAGCGCAAGCGTCTGGGCACCAAGCGCGGCTTCATCGCCGTCAAGTCCAATTGCAGCCTGCAGAGCTATGTACCCGCCCTGCATCCCCTGATGAAGGACTTTGGCGTGAGCAAGGCGCTGGTGTGCACCTATCAGGCCATTTCCGGTGCTGGCAAGACCTTTGACCGGATGCCTGAGATCGTGGACAACGTGATCCCCTACATCGGCGGCGAGGAGGAAAAGAGCGAGCGCGAGCCGCTGAAGCTGTGGGGCCACATTGAGGGTGACCAGATCGTCAATGCTGAGAAGCCGGTCATCACCGCACAGTGCTTCCGTGTGCCTGTCTCGGACGGCCACACCGCAGCCGTGTTCGTAAGCTTTGACAAAAAGCCCACCAAGGAGCAGATGCTGGAAGCATGGGCGAACTTCCGCGGCCCCGCACAGGAACTGAATCTGCCCAGCGCACCCAAGCAGTTCCTGCACTACTTTACCGAGCCCGATCGTCCGCAGCCCAAGCTGGACCGCAACACCGAGAACGGCATGGCCGTGTGCATCGGCCGTCTGCGGGAGGATACCCTGTTTGACTACAAGTTTGCCTGCATGAGCCACAACACCCTGCGCGGTGCTGCTGGCGGTGCTGTGCTGCTGGCTGAGCTGCTGGCAGCAAAGGGCTATATGGACTAATGCCTGAATTTTTGCGCGATACACGCAGCAAAGGAGTATTTTACTATGAAGAAGCCTGTCTTTACCGGCGCGGGTGTGGCCATCATCACCCCGATGTACGAGGACGGAAGCATCAACTTTGACGAGCTGGGCCGCATTATCGAGGATCAGATCGCCCGCCACACTGATGCCATCATCATCTGCGGCACCACCGGCGAGTGCTCTACCATGACCGATGAGGAGCAGCTGGCCACCATTAAGTTCACCGTGGATACGGTCAATCACCGCGTACCGGTCATTGCCGGTGCCGGCTCGAACGATACCGACCACGG
Source organism: Faecalibacterium sp. I3-3-33 (assembly GCF_023347295.1). NCBI lineage: Bacteria > Bacillati > Bacillota > Clostridia > Eubacteriales > Oscillospiraceae > Faecalibacterium > Faecalibacterium sp. I3-3-33. Next base: position 1,584,908 of record NZ_CP094469.1, on the reverse strand, counting down.
CTGCGCACTGGCAGCAAAGTCTGCTGCCTGCGGTGCCGATGCCCTGCTGATGGTCACCCCCTACTACAACAAGACCTCGCAGGCCGGTCTGGTGGCGCACTTTACCGCCATGGCTGAGGCTGGCGGCATCCCGGTCATCCTGTACAATGTGCCCTCCCGCACGGGTCTGAACATTGCACCAGAGACCGCTCTGGAGCTGAGCAAGCACCCGCTCATCAACGGCATCAAGGAGGCCTCCGGCAACATTTCTCAGGTGGCCAAGGTGGCTGCACTGTGCGGTGATGCGCTGAACATCTACTCCGGTAACGACGATCAGGTGGTTCCCCTGCTGGCACTGGGCGGCAAGGGCGTCATCAGCGTGGTGTCCAATGTTGCGCCGGAGCTGGTGCATAACTGCTGTCAGGCTTTCTTTGACAGAGACACCGCCAAGGCCTGCGCTTTGCAGCTGGAAATGCTGCCGCTGGAGGAGGCTCTGTTCTGCGAGGTGAACCCTATTCCGGTCAAGTACGCCATGAATGTGCTGGGCTGGAATGCAGGCGAATGCCGTCTGCCGTTGGTAGAGCCCAGCGATGCCCACAAGGCAAAGATTGAGCAGGCTTTGCAGGCTGCCGGTTTGATCAAGGAATAAAAAGCGTACAGAATGCCCGGGACTCTTCAGCTTCCGGGCATTCTGCCATATTATAGAAACGAGGGAATAACAATGACAGAGATCGTAATTCAGGGCATTGGCGGCCGCATGGGCCATGTGCTGTGTGATATGATCGCACAGCGGGAGGACTGCTGTGTGGTGGCCGGTATTGATATGAAGGACGGCGAACAGAACGGTATTCCGGTCTACGACAGTCTGGAAAAGTTGAATGGCAAGGGCGATGTGATCATCGATTTCAGTTCCCCTGCTGCTGTGGAAAAGGCACTGCCCTACTGCCAGACCCATAAATTGCCTATCGTGGTGTGCACCACCGGTCTTTCGGAGGAGTTGCAGCTGAAGGTAGTGCAACTGTCCCGCAGCGTTCCGGTGTTCAAGAGCGCCAATATGTCCATGGGCATCAACGTGCTGGCCGAGTTGTGCAAGCGCGCCTCTGTTGTGCTGGGCGTCAACTACGATATCGAGATCGTGGAGCAGCATCACCACAACAAGCTGGATGCTCCCAGCGGAACGGCGCTGATGCTGGCTGATGCCATCAACGAGGAGAATGACGGTGCATACCATTATGTGTACGACCGCTCCTCCGTGCGCCAGAAGCGCGACCCGAAGGAGATTGGCATCAGTGCTGTGCGCGGCGGCAGCATCGTGGGCGACCATGAGGTGCTGTTCTGCGGCCCGGACGAGGTGATCACCCTGCGGCATACCGCCTACTCCCGCAGCATCTTCGCCAACGGCGCAGTAAATGCTGCGGTCTATCTGGCGAAAAAGGAGCCGGGTCTGTACGATATGGGCAATCTGATCGCTGCACTCTGAAAAATAAACTGTCCCGGCATACGCCGGGAGAAGAGGTGAACGATGAAGCAGGAGCCTTTAAAGCGGCGGCGTCCGGTTGCCCGTAAGCGCGGCCGAAAGCAAACGCTCCGGGCGGTGGTGCTGTCAGTTCTGGCTGTGAGCGTGATAGCACTGTGTCTGGGGATCTGGACAAAGCTTCCGGGAGAAGATGTACCGGTGGGCGGCATCGAGCCGCCGGAGGATGCACTATCCCCTGCTTCATCCGTTGCGACCCCGGAGCCGGAGCCCGAACCGCAGCCCGTGGTGGAAACCATCCGGTTTTCTGCAACAGGAGATAACCTGATCCATGCCCCTATCTATAAACAGGCTGCCCGCCGGGCAGGCGAAGCTGGAAAGTACAGCTTTGATTACTGTTATGAGCACATCGCTCCTTTCTATGCCGAGCAGGATGTGAACTGGATCAATCAGGAGACCCTTTGCAGCGACACCCTTGCACCCTCCACCTACCCCAGCTTTTCCACCCCCGGTGACTGTGCGCGGGCACTGTACCGCGCCGGGGTGCGGGTGTTCAGCCTGTCCAATAACCACACCTACGATAAGGGCGCCTCCGGCATTGCGGCCACGCTGCAATTCTGGGAGTCCATGCCGGAGGATGTGGTCACCACCGGTCTGTGGCGCGGCGAAGAAGATTACGACCGTATCCCGCTGCAAACCGTCAACGGTGTGACCATCGCCTATCTCTCCTACACAGAGCACACCAACGGCATCCGCCAGAACAAGAATATGACGGCCAATGTCATCTACACCAGCCAGACTGATGTGATCGAGCGGCAGGTGCGCTTGGCACGCCAGCAGGCGGATTTTGTGGTGGTTGGGGTGCACTGGGGTGTAGAGGACAGCCACGCCATCGTGGACAGCCAGCGCACACTGGCGCAGAATCTGGCAGACTGGGGTGCAGATGTCATTGTGGGCACCCACCCCCATGTATTGCAGGACGCCCAGTGGCTTACCGCAGCGGACGGACGGCGAAGTTTTGTAGCCTTCTCGCTGGGTAATTTTCTCAGCACCCAGAGCCGCCCGGATCAGCTGGTGGGCGCTATCCTGACCTTGCAGCTGCAAAAGACTACCCAGCCGAACGGCTCGGTACAGTGCGAAGTGCTTGAACCGCAGCTGCACCCCACCGTGACCCATTACGATGCCGGAAAATCCAATGTGCGCACCTATCTTTTGCGCGATTACACGCAGGAATTGGCAGCAGCGCATGGTGTGCGGGCAAATTATTCTGATTTCAGCCTTGACAGGATACAAAAAATCGCGCAAAATAATATCAGCGCATCCTTTTTAGCACTTACATAAAAATGTGAAATGATTGAGCGTTGTCCGGCAACCCGGGCAGAACGGAGGACTTTTTATGTACGGAGTATCGAAGATCAATATCGAGACTGATCTGATGATGATCAGTGTGCAGGACGTAGCGTTCCGGGGCAACAGTCTGTCCCGCTATCTGGATATCTTTGCAGAGACCGGCGTGGTGGTGGATATGATCAGCCAGAGCGCCCCACACGGCACTACCATTGATTTCAGCTTTACTGCATCTAGCAGTGATCTGCCGCTGGTGATGAAGGCAATCTCGGCGGCAAATCTGGATAAGGACGCCAAGGCCTCTCCCTTGATCAGCGTGGGCTATTCCAAGCTGAATCTGTTCGGCGAGGATATGGTCACCAGCTGCGGCGTGGCTGCGCGGGCGCTGAATGCGCTGGCTATGGCCGGTATCGAGGTGCTGCTGATTACTACCAGCGATCTGGATATCTCTCTGCTCGTCCACGCTGAAAACGAGGACGCCGCCTACGAGGCACTGAAAAAGGCATACGAGCTGTAACAGCAATCAACCGGGGCCGGAGGGGCAGTTTCCCTTTCGGCCCTGTTTTTGCGGAATGCGCAGCAACAGGCAAAATCCTCTGCTGAAAGAAGGAAACTGGAATGAAAGACCCCGCAACTCTTGTGCATAGCGTCCGGCAGCGGCTGTGGGCACATTTTGAGAAAAGCGCGCCGTTTGCCCCGGAAGCCCCTGCAACGGAAGCTGCGCCTGCGGACAGCGGGCAGTTGCTTTATGCACCGGTCACGGGACGCATCCGGGCACTGACACGGATCAAGGATCCGGTGTTCTCCAGCGAGGTGTTGGGCAAGGGCTGCGCCATCGAGCCCAGCTGTGGCGAGGTGGTAGCACCCGCAGACGGCATCGTGAAAAAGATCGCCAAGACCTGCCATGCCGTCAGTCTGCTGTGTGATAACGGGTTGGAGGTGCTCATCCATGTTGGCATGGACACCGTGGAGCTGAAAGGCAAAGGCTATGAGCTGTTTGTACAGGCTGGCGACCATGTGCAGAAGGGGCAGCTGCTTTTCCGGTTCGATCTGCAGGCCATCGCAGCGGCAGGCTACACGCTGACCACTCCGGTGATCGTGACCAACAGCAGTCGGTTTGCACGGATAGAGCCTTTGCTCTCCGGCCGGGTAACTGCCGGGCAGCAGCTGTTACGCGCCAAAATGTAAAAAATGGGCCAGAAACGCCTACGGACGTTTCTGGCCCATAAATTTTATATTGCTTTTTACAGCGTTACCTTGTGGTAGATCTTTTTGCCCTTCTTGATGACGATACCCTTGGCAAGCTGCTCTGCGGTAAAGCTGACGGTGGGAGCAGCGACCTTTTCGCCGTCTGCCAGCACACCGCCTTGCACCACCAGACGGCGAGCCTCGCCGTTGGAAGCAGCCAGACCGGCCTTGACCATCAGGGTCAGGATGCCGATAGCACCGTCCGTCAGGTCAGCCTCGGTCAGCTGGGTGCTGGGCATGTGCTCGGTATCCATCGCATTGCCGCTGAACAGTGCGCGGGCAGCATTCTGAGCTTTTTCGGCCTCTTCCTTGCCATGCACCATGCTGGTCATCTCGTAGGCAAGAATCTCCTTGGCCTCGTTCAGGCGCTGATCCTGCCAAGTGCTCATCTCTTCGATCTGCTCCAACGGCAGGAAGGTGAGCATACGGATGCACTTCATCACATCGGCATCGCCCACGTTGCGCCAGTACTGGTAGAACTCGAAGGGGCTGGTCTTGTTGGGATCCAGCCAGACAGCGTTGCCGGCAGTCTTGCCCATCTTCTTGCCCTGAGAGTCGGTCAGCAGGGTCACGGTCATGGCGTAGGCATCCTTGCCCAGTTTGCGGCGGATCAGCTCGGTGCCGCCCAGCATATTGCTCCACTGGTCATCGCCGCCGAACTGCATATTGCAGCCGTAGTGCTGGAACATGTAGTAGAAGTCGTAGCTCTGCATGATCATGTAGTTGAACTCTAAGAAGGACAGACCCTTCTCCATGCGCTGCTTATAGCACTCGGCGCGCAACATGTTGTTCACGGAGAAGCAGGCGCCTACTTCGCGCAGCAGTTCAACGTAGTTCAGATCCAGCAGCCAGTCGGCGTTGTTCAGCATCAGCGCCTTGCCCTCGGAGAAATCGATAAACTTCTCCATCTGCTTCTTAAAGCAAGCTGCATTATGGGCGATATCGTCCTTGGTCAGCATCTTGCGCATATCGGTGCGGCCGGAGGGGTCACCGATCATAGTAGTGCCGCCGCCGATCAGGGCGATGGGCTTATTACCAGCCAGCTGCAGGCGCTTCATCAGGGTCAGTGCCAGAAAATGGCCGGCAGTCAGGCTGTCGGCGGTGCAGTCAAAGCCGATGTAAAAGGTAGCCTTACCATTGTTGATCAGGTCGATGATCTCTTCATCGGTGATCTGGGCTACCAGACCGCGGGCCTTCAGTTCTTCGTACAGCGTCATGGGAAAAACCTCCTGTTTTTGGGGCAGAGGAAACAAAACGCCCTCTGCCAAAAATAAATTTGGCAGAGGGCGAGATAACTTCGCGGTACCACCTCTGTTTGCCGTTCCCTCACGGAAGCGGCCTTACGAGTGCACACCCCAGAGTAGAGTGACACTCCTGCGTTTTTAACGCTCGCACGCGGCACAGCCTACTAGCCTTACGCATTCAGCCTGCGGCTCCGGGAGGTATTTCCCCTGCTGTTCTGTGATCCCTTGCACCAACCGGGACTTCTCTGGACAGAATCCTTCAGGGTACTTGTTCCCTTCATCGCCATTAACAGTGTCTACTCTATCACAAGACCGCCGCTTTGTCAAGAGTTGGCCTTTCTGCAAAATCAGCCGCCGTGCTTGCGCTCCTGCAACATTTCCCGGGCATTGGCGCGGGAAAGCTCTGTAATGTGGTCGCCGGAGATGAGACGTGCCAAGGCCTCCACGCGGCCGTTTTCGTCCAGCGGATGGATCTCGGTATAGGTGCGCTCGTTAGACACATTTTTCTGGATAAGCAGATGACAATCGGCCAGTGCTGCGATCTGCGCCGTGTGGGTGATGCACAGGATCTGATGCCCCTGCGCGCTCTGACGCAGTACCTCGCCGATGCGTCCCGCAGCCTTGCCGGACACGCCGCTGTCGATCTCATCATAGATCACGGTAGGCACAGCATCCTTATCAGCCATTGCGTTCTTGATGGCAAGGGTGATACGGCTCAGCTCGCCGCCGGACGCGATCTTTGCCAGGGGCTTGGGTGCTTCACCGGGGTTTGTTGAGATGTAGAATTCAACGCTGTCCTGCCCGTGGCTGGCCAGCGGGCCGCGGGTGTGCCGCAAAGTCATACGCACACCCGGCATATTCAAAAAGTCCAGCGTGCCGGAAATGCGGGTGTTCAGCTCCTCAAAGGCTTTCAGCCGGGTCTGGGTCAGCACCTCGGCCTTTTCCCGCGCTTTTGCGTAAAGACGCAGCTTTTCTGCCTGCAAAGTATCATAGCGCTGCTGGGAATGCTGGATATTGTCCAGCTCTTCCCGGGCTTTCTGCCCGAAAGCGATCACATCTTCCACCGTGCTACCGTACTTTCGCTTCAGCCGGTACAAAAGATCCAGCCGCTGCTCCACCTCGTCCAGTTCTGCATCGTTGGTGTCGTAGGCATCCAGCCGCCCGATCAGATCTGCGGCCACATCCTTGGCGTTATAGTATAAGTCCAGCAGTTGCCCGGCGGCGGCTGTAAGCGCGGGGTCCAGCTGCGCGGCAGCGTCCACTGCGTTGGAGGCTTCCCCCAGCAGATCCACTGCGCCTGCAGCATCATCACTGCCGGAAAGCAGCGCATAGCTTTGTGCCAGACGATCCCGGATGGTAGACGCATTGGACAGCACCTTCCGGCGGTTTTCCAGCGTCTGCTCCTCACCGGCAGTCAGCCCGGCATCCTCGATCTCCTGCACCTGATACTGCAATAGGTCGATTTTGCGCTGTTTTTCAGCCTCATCGGTGATCAGGGCATCCAGTTCCCGCTTGACCTGCACCAGCTTCCGGTACAGGGTATAGTAATCCTGAAAAACAGTGCGGTTCTGCGCATAATCATCCAAAATGCCCAGATGATGCGCCGGATTGAGCAAGCCTACGGAATCGTGCTGGCCGTTGATGTTGATCAGCCCGCCGCACAAATCCCGCAGAACGGCTGCCGTGGCTGGCATCCCGTTGATGCGGCAGCTGCTTTTCCCCTCGGCGGTGATCTCGCGGCTGAGCAACAGTGCCTCCGAGCGCTCGTAGCCGGACTGTTCAAGCTTATCCAGCACCGCAGACGGCACCTGCTCAAAGGCAGCGCGGATCACCGCCTTTGCAGCCCCGGTGCGCACCAAGTCCTTAGAGGTGCGGTTGCCAAGAATCGCATTGATGGAATCGATCAGGATGGATTTGCCCGCACCGGTTTCGCCGGTCAGTACATTCAGCCCCGGTTCAAAGTGCACCTCTGCCTTCTGGATCACGGCAACATTTTCAATTTGCAGGCTGCTCAGCATGGCTTCGTTCTCCTACCGTCATCTCTGCCCCACATAACGGGTCAGCTCCGAACAAATGGTCTTGGCATCGCGCTCCGAGCGCGCAACAATTAAAAAGGTATCATCACCGGAAAGGGTGCCGACAACATTTTTCCACTGTAAAGCGTCAAAAACCTCGCAGGCGGCATTGGCCATGCCGGAATAGCATTTTACCAGCACAACATGCCCGGCGTAATCCACCCCCAGAACAGACTCGTGGAAGATGGTCTCAAAACGCCCTTGGGTCTTGGGGTTGAAGCTTTCGTTCCGGCTGGAAACATAGCGGTAACCCTCGGTGGTAGCTGCCTTTACAAGGCACAGCTCGCGGATATCGCGGGAAACGGTGGCCTGCGTTACCTCAAAGCCTTCGTTCCGTAGGTGCTCCAGCAGCACCTCCTGCCGGCTGATGGGATGCTCCTGCACAAGACGCAGGATCGTCTGCAAGCGTTCCGCTTTTGTTTTTGTATCTTCTTTGCGGCTGCGTGCCATCTTAAAAATCGCCTCCCGTGTTATTGTCTTTTACGCAGTTTCTGGTCAATGGCCTGAAACTGGTCTGCCCGCCCAAAGGTGATAAGCTTGACGTTCTGATCGGACAGACGGATCTCTGCGGTAGCACCCGCCTTGAGGGGGTAGCCAATACCGCCATCACAGCTGATAAACACTTCATCGTCTGCTACCTGCCCCACACAGACGTTCAGCTTGCGCTCCTGCGCAAATACCATGGCCGGGCTGGCCAGACTGTGGGGGCAGATGGGGGTCACCACAACACCCTTGGTCTGCGAATCAAGGATCGGGCCGCCGGCTGCCAGCGAGTAGGCCGTAGAGCCGGTGGGCGTCGCCACAATAACGCCATCGCCCCGGTAGTGCTCTACCAGAATATCATCGCAGTAAATGCTAAAGTCGATAGCCTGCTGCAAGCGCCCTTTGGTCACAACTACATCGTTGAGGGCATGGCCTTCCCAGCCATCCTGACCCAGCACCCGGGCATATAAAAGCATCCGGTTGTCCAGCCGGAACTCGCCCCGCGCCACAGCAGCCAGTTTTGTTTCCATTTCGCCGATCTCGCAGGTGGCCAGAAAGCCGCAGCGTCCCAGATTGATGCCGAGGATGGGTTTTGCGTACCGGAGCGAGAGATTCGCTTCGTGCAGGATGGTGCCGTCCCCGCCGATAGTCAGGATCACGTCAGCGCGCTCCAGACACTGCTCCAGCGGCAGATAAACGACCCCTGCCGTGCTGCTTTCTCGCAGAGCATCGCACATCAGCACAGCTGCGCCTTGGGTCAGCAGGATCTGCGCCGCACGCAGCGCGATCTCGCTGGCGGAGGTCTTGCCCGGGTTGGGCGAAATGTAGATCGTCATACCGGCTTCTCCTTTGCTGACAGCTGGTTCTTAACAATCCAGCGTGGTGTGGCTTGCTGCCACCACCTGTGCGGCAGCATCATCGTCCAGCACAGCGGGCTGGGCGCTCTTTTGCACGAACATCAGGTACTCGATATTGCCCTCCGGCCCCTTGACCGGGCTGTAATCCAGCCCGCGCACCACAAAGCCGTTTTCTGCAGCATAGGACATAGCGTTGTGTAGCACCTCGCGGTGCACGGCGGGGTCGCGCACCACGCCATTTTTGCCCACCTTCTCGCGACCTGCTTCGAACTGCGGCTTCACCAGACAGACACCCATGGCGTCCGGGGTAGTAATGCGCTGCGCCACCGGGAAAATGTGGTGCAGAGAAATAAAGGAAACATCCACACTGAAAAACTCAATGGGCTCTGCCAGATCTTCCGGCGTAACATAGCGGATGTTCGTGCGCTCCATGTTCACCACGCGCTCATCTGTCCGCAGGCTCCATGCCAGCTGACCGTAGCCAACGTCTACGGCATACACCTTCACTGCACCATTTTGCAGCATACAGTCGGTAAAGCCACCGGTGGACGCACCGATGTCCATGCACACCTTGCCGTTAGGGGTAAGAGGGAAACACTTCATGGCCTTTTCCAGCTTTAGACCGCCGCGGCTGACGTAGCCGATATCGTGGCCGCGAACTTCGACCACAGCGTCCTCCTTAATCATCTCGCCGGCCTTGTCCACCTTTTGCTGGTTGACAAAAACCACACCGGCCATGATCAGAGCTTTGGCGCGCTCCCGGCTCTGCACAAGGCCGTTCTGCACAAGATATTGATCCAACCGAATTTTCACAGTTCGTTTTCTCCTTTCGTAAGGGCAGCCCGGACTGCCTGCGCAAGATCCGCAGCATCCAGACCGGTGCACTGCTTGATCTGCGGAACAGTCGCGTGCGGCAGACAGGCCGTGTGAACAGCACAGTGCAAAAAGCAGCCGTTCCAGCCCTTTTGCTGCAGAGCACAGGCCAGATGCTCGCCAATGCCACCGGTTGCAACACATTCCTCTGCAAACAGCATAATTTTATATTTCGACACAGTATCGATAAGTTTATCTGTAAAGGGGTACAGCTTTACAAGCTTCAGGACATCTACATTCTGCGATGTAGCGTTCAATTGCTCGGCAGCGTCCAGCAGATCCTCTAGCTCGTCTGCATAGCTGACCAGAAGGACCTCTGCCCCGGGCGTCTCGCGCAAAAAATCATATTCCCGCTTTGTGCAGGGATACTGCGCTAGCTTTGCACTCTCGCCGCCGCGGGGGTAACGGATGGCCCGCGGGCCGGAGACCGTATCCTGCAGCAAATAGTGCAGCCAGTATTGCAGCTCCTCGTAGTTAGAGGGCGCATAGACCGGGATGCCCATCTGGCTGAGGAAGGCTGCATCGTAGATGCCCTGATGGGTCTCGCCGTCTGCGGGAACAAAACCTGCGCGGTCGATGGCAAAGACCACATTCTCCTTTAAAAGGTTGACATCATGGATGATCTGGTCGTAGGAGCGCTGTAGGAAAGTGGAGTAGATGCACACCACCGGCAGCATTCCCTGACTGGCAAGACCTGCCGCAAAGGTGACAGCGTGCTGCTCTGCCATGCCCACATCAAAAAAACGCTGCGGGTGACGGTGGGCAAAAAATTGCAGTCCGGTGCCGTACTTCATGGCTGCGGTAATTGCGCAGAGCTTCGGGTTTTGCGTTCCTTCCTGCACCAGCAGCTTGCCGAAAACAGTGGAGAAGGACTCCTTCGGCGCAACCTCCGGATCCGGCATTCCGTCCGGGTCAAAGGCAGATACACCGTGATAGTTGCCCGGGTTCATCTCTGCCGGCTGATAGCCCTTACCTTTTTTGGTCACAACATGCAAAAAGTGCGGACCAGGCCGCTGGTAGATCGAGCGCAGGGTGCGCTCCAGCTCCTCCACATTATGACCGTCCACCGGGCCGATGTACTCAAAGCCCATATCCTCAAACATGGTGGAGTGGTACATGGCACGGCGTACCAGCGTTTTTGCGCCGATCAGCGACTTTTTCATCGGCGTGCCGATCACCGGCACGCCGTCCAGAAAGCTGCGCACATTATCCTTGGCATCGTAATAAGCCGTAGTTGTGCGCAGATGGGTCAGATACCGCGCCAGTGCACCAACATTTTTAGAGATGGACATCTTGTTATCGTTCAGGATCACAAGCAGATTGTCCAGCCCGCCGATGTTGTTCATGCCCTCGTATACCATGCCGCCGGTAAAAGCACCATCACCGATCACCGCCACCACAAGCCCGGGCTCGCGCTTGATCTTTTTTGCCCAAGCCATGCCAATGGCCAGCGAAAGCGCCGTATTGCCATGTCCGGCAATAAAGGCATCGTGCACACTTTCGTGGGGGTTCGGGAAGCCGGAAATGCCATCCAGCTGCCGCAAATGGTCAAACTGCTTCCGGCGTCCGGTGAGCAGTTTGTGGGTATAGCACTGATGCCCTACATCGAATACGATCTTATCCTTGGGCGTTTCCAGCACACGGTGCAGCGCCACGGTAAGCTCTACGGTGCCAAGATTAGAGGCCAGATGCCCACCGGTCTTGGAGATGTTTTCTAGCATAAAATGCCGTATCTCCGCGCAAAGCTTCTCCACCTGCTGTGCGTTCAGCTTTTTAAGATCGCTGGGCTGATCGATCTTGTCCAGCAACAACGATTCCATATTCACACGTCCTTTATGCGTTTGTACTTTGGGCGTTTCTGCCGCTTTTTACATGACCGGGAACAAAAAGCCTACCAGAGAGCCGAGCAGCACGCCTGCTACGACCTGCAGCGGCGTGTGGCCGACCATTTCCTTCAGGTGCATATTCTGCAAAAAGGGAGCGTTTTTCTCGCTTACATCGATCCACTGGGCAATCATCTGATTCAGCACCTTTGCCTGCTCGCCGGTCTCGTGCCGGACGCCCATGGCATCGTGCATGGTGATGATCGCTACAACGCAGGCCACCGCAAAAATCGGCGAGGCGACCCCGGCGCTGCGCCCGGTAACGATAGCCATGGCGCAGACGGTCGCGCTGTGTGCGCTGGGCATACCGCCATCGCCCCACATCCGCTCTAACTGGAACTTGCCCAGCAGAATGAAGTTGATGATGGTCTTTAGCACCTGCGCAACGAACCAGCTGAGAAGCGACGCGGTCAAGATCTGATTGACCGACAAAAGATTTTGAATATACTGCATAGTTGTGTTCCTTTTTCTTTAGTTTTTGCGCACCAGAAGCTGTTGTGCCAACTGCTGCAGGAAGGCGGCCTTTTCACCAAAATGCTGTTGCAGATCATCGCAGATCTGCTCGTTCAGCTTTTGCGCCAGCGCCATGGCACCGTCTGCCCCGTACAGGGTGACGAAGGTGGTCTTGCCGTTTTCGCTGTCGCTGCCGATGGGCTTGCCCAGCTGCTCCGGGGTGCTGGTAACGTCCAGCACGTCGTCCACGATCTGGAACACCAGCCCCAGCCCGTATGCGTAGGAGGCCAGTATCTCGCACTGCTGCGGCGTTGCACCGGCTGCGGCAGCGCCCATCTGAACGGCGGCGTTGATCAGTGCACCGGTCTTGTTTCGGTGGATGAGACGCAGTTGCTCCTCGGTGGCCGCCAGTGCTTCATATTTCAGATCCAACTCCTGCCCGTAGACCATGCCGCGGCTACCTGCACCTGCGCCCAGCGCACGGGCGGCTGCCACGCAGACCTGCGGCGCAGCGGGTGCGTTTGCGATCACCTCAAAAGCCTCGGTCAGCAGCACATCACCGGCCAGCATTGCCGTGGACTCGCTGAAAGCCTTGTGGCAGGAGGGACGCCCTCGGCGCAGATCATCATTGTCCATACAGGGCAAATCATCGTGGATCAGCGAGTAGCAATGCAGCATCTCCACAGCTGCAGCAAACTGTGCGGCAGCCTGCATCTCACCGCCCAGCATATCGCAAACGCTGAGCGTCAGAATTGCGCGGATGCGCTTTCCGCCGCCCAGCAAGCTGTAACGGGCGGCTCTGCACACCTCTGATTCCTCGGGCAGAAAACGGGCGCTGGCAGCATCCAGCGCAGCCGTGGCCTGCAGCAGATATTCCTGATATTGCGCCTTGTATTCCATTATTCTTCCTCCTGCTCCTGCGGGGCTTCTACGGTCTCGGCAATCTTTGCATTGATCTCCTCGATCTGCAGCGATGTTTTTTCCAGCGTTGCGTGACAGTACTGCATCAGGGAGGCCGCTTCCGCATACAGCTTGACGGAATCTGCCAGCGAGGTATCCTCCTGCTGCATCTGTGCAAGGATCGCGTTCAACCGATCCATTCCTTCTTCAAAGCTTTTGGGTGCTCTCATTGATCTCCTCCACCGTTTCTACACGGCATCGTGCCTGATATTGCCGGCTGCGCACACAGATGGTCTGCTCCGGTTGCAGCTGCTCCACGGTGCAGACCTTCCCTTTTGCATCGGTCACAAGGGCATAGCCACGAGCCAGCACACGGTATGGATCCAGCGATGCCACCAGTGCAGCCGCGTGTTGAAGCTGCATATTTTTGCCATTCATACGCGCTTTTTGCTGCGTCTGAATGGCCTGCTGCATCTGTTGCAGACGACTTGAATACTGCTGTAAGATTTTGTCTGGCGCGTTCTCCTCCAACAAAAAGTTGTATTGCTCCAGACTATTATAGCACAACGCGAGCCGTTTTTGTATATTTTTGTGAATATTTTCTTCAATATTTTCAAAAATGCGCCGCTGCTCCTCCCGATCCGGCACTGCAAGCTCTGCGGCAGCGGACGGCGTGGGTGCACGCTGGTCGGCCACAAAGTCCAGAATAGTGTAGTCGATCTCGTGCCCGATGGCGCTGATCAGCGGCGTTTTGCAGCGAAATGCTGCCCGGGCAATCTCCTCGGCGTTGAACACCCACAGATCCTCCCTGCTGCCGCCGCCCCGGGCCACGATGATCTCGTCTACCCGCCCACTCTGATCCAGCGTGCGGATAGCAGCAGCGATCTGCCGGGCAGCCTCAAAGCCCTGCACCGTTACCGGGCACAGCAGCAGCCGGACGGATGGCCAGCGGCGGCTGATCACGTTGCGGATATCCTGCAATGCTGCCCCGGTTTTGCTGGTAACGACACCAATACATTTGGGGTATGCAGGCAGCGGCTTTTTGTGCGTGGGGTCAAACAGACCTTCCTTTTCCAGCCGGGCTTTCAGCTGCTCCAGTGCAAGCTGTGCCGCGCCCAGACCATCCGGGAACATCTCGTTCACATAGATCTGAAACGCACCGTCCCGCTCGTAAAGGGTAGCACGGCAGCGCACCACGACACGCATTCCCTCCTCCGGGCGAAATGCCAGACGGCGGGCATCGGTGCGAAACATCACTGCCTTTACGCTGCAAGCTTCATCCCGCAGAGAAAAATAGCAGTGTCCGCTGCGCGCGTTCTGCACAAAGTTTGCGATCTCACCGCGTAAGGCCAAATCAAACAGCCCATCGTTGACATCCAGCAGTGTTTTGACATAATGGTTCAGCTCTGATACCGAGATCACATCAGCCATAGCCCGGCCTCCCGCGCAGCAAGAATGGACACGCCGATGGCGTTATCACTGGAATACTGCCCCGGCACAAAATAGACCTGCGGCAGACGCTGCTGCACCCATGTGCGGATGATATCGCTGCTCATTACACCACCGGCGCAGACCACCGGCAGACCGGGGTATTCCTTCTGCGCAGCCTTTGTCATGCGGACAACGGTATCTGCCACGCAAAGCAGGCAGTATTTGCAGACGTATTCCGGCGCTTTACCGGCAGCAAGCAGGGCGTTGCACTGGTTTTCCAGCCCGGAAAGGCTGCATTGCAGCCCCTTTACGCTGGACTTGGGGCGAATTTCTTCCGTGCACTGCGCGGCAAGGCGGGAGACCTCGGCCCCGGCGGGGAAGCCAAAGCCCAGCCGTACGCCTACGCGATCCACCGCCTGACCGGCATACAGATCGGTACTGGTGCCAAGGGTGGTGATGGTACGCACCTGATCGCACAGCAAAAGATCCGTGGTGCCGCCGGAGATATGGAACAGCAGTACCTTTTGGGAGAACAGCGCCTCGCCCTTTGCAGCATACAGTGCTGCCGCAGCGTGCCCCTGCTGATGGGTGGTGTAGATCAGCGGAATGTCCCGCGCCGCCGCAAAGGCAGTCGCGGCACTGACACCAGCCAGAAAACAGGGCATATAGCTGCCCTCTACCGGGCGCGGCTTTTGCGAAACGCCTACGGCATCTATTTTAGTCAGGTCGAATTCCTGCGCCAGCTCCTGCAGCATCTCCGGCAGAGCTGCTGTGTGATGGAACAGCGCATCGCTCTGCCGCAGGCCAAGCTGCCCGGCTTTTACCGGCAAAAAACGCTTTTTTGCACAAACAACCTCCCCGGCTGTATCAAAAACTGCCAGAGAGGTTGCATAGTTGCTTGTATCGACCCCGAGCGTATAACGGCTCACTGTTCAGCCGACTCCGCGACGGCTTCATCACTCAGGCCATGGTCGCGTGCCACAGCACCCAACAGGCCATTCACGAACTGGTAGTCCTCGCCCGCGCCGTACTTCTTGGTCAGCTCCACAGCCTCATTGATGGCAACGCCGGGCTTGTTCTCGCCGCCGAACAGCATCTCGGCCACGGCCAGACGCAGCACGGTCAGGCTGACGCGGGGCAGACGCTCCATGGTCCAGTTGCGCAGATGGGCGCGGATCTCGTCATCCACCTCTGCGGAGTGATCGTAGTAGGCGTTCAGCAGCAGACGGCTGAAGGCATCCACAGGATGCTCCTCGTCGTTCTCGGCGTGGTTGGACAATGCCTCGGCCAGAGGAATGTCACCAAAGGTCTGCGAAAATGCCAGCAAAAAGGCGTTTTCACGGGCTTCTCTACGGGGCAGAATATTTTCCATAATGTTCCTTTCGCAATACAAACCCTCCCCGCCGGGTGTACCGGGAGGAGGATCGTTTCTGATATGATTTTTTGCTGAATTTGTTACTGCGCCTCGGCAAGGCCTGCAATGACCAGATCTACGCGACTGACCGTCACATTGGTCATGTTCTGTACGGCAGACTTGACGTTCTCCTGTACCTTTTCAGCCACAGAGGGGATCCGTGCGCCGAACTGCATCATCAGGTGCAGAGTAATGTTGGCCGTGCCGTCCCGCATCTCCACCACCACAGGCGGCTGGATGCTGGCAGATTCCAGCAGACTTTTCAGTTTTTTGTTCTGCACGCCGCAGGATACCTCGGCAACGCCGTCCACTTCCAGTGCGGCGCAGCGGGCGATCTTACCCACGACCTCGGTCGAAATCTGAAGGCTGCCGCCCTGAAGATCCATGTTCTGTAAATCCATTGTGCTGTCCTCCATCCAAAGGCTGCTCCGGCAGCGGTTTCAAAGCCTTGAAGCCTGTCTGCCGTGCCTGCCTTTTTTGTTCAAACGCGCCCTTGTGCGGTGCATAAAGGTGCGCAGCATTCATTTTTGATAGAGTTATTATACCATCAATGCGGGGGCAATTTCAATACTTGTTTGGAAAAGAAGATGGAAATCCGCACGGAATGGCATCCCGGCAGCGTATACAGCTTTCTGCCTGCAAGAAAAGCCGCGTCATCGCCGCCGGGATGTCGGTCTTAATAGAGAGCGCTCACTTCACCTCTACCACCGTGATATTCTGGGCGGTCACGCTGCTCTTGTTCATCACTACATCCCGGATCTGCGCCACCTGTGCCGCTGTGAGCGGCTCACCTGCCGTCATCACGGTCAGGTCTGCCCGCCCTGCATGTAAAAAGCACAGACAGTCCGCAAAGCCCTTGGCACGCACCAGTGTCTCAATCTCATTTTCCGCATTCAAATCCTCCAGCCCTGCCGCCATTTGTGCGGTGTACTCCTTTTTCTCCTCGGCTGTCAGGGAGGAGGATTTCAGGCTTTTTTGCAGGGTGTCCATGGCTTCGTCATGTGCCTTTTCCCGCTTGAGACGAGCCTGCTCAAAAAAGCGGGTGCCACTATCGTTTGCCACGCTGACAAGCTGTGCTTCGCCATAGTTTTTGCTGGCACCGGAGGCAGCTTCCGCTTCTGTGGGCAGTGCATCCGTGATGCTAGTCTCTGCTTCTGCATCCACCGGTTCTGCCGAGACCATGAGGGTGTCGTCCTCTGTCTGCGGGGTGATGTCTGCGCGGGCATACTGCCAGTTTAAGTAGACGGCAATGACCAGCGCTGCCGCCAGTGTCAGGGCGGTGACCCTGCGGGTGTTTCTGGAAAGTGCTCTCATAAAACGGTTCCTCCTTTAGGTTTTCGGTAGGCGGTTTTGGTACTTGATAAAAACAACGATTCAGCGCTTGCGCTGCTCCACACAGATGCGGTTTGTGGGCAGATCCAACAGCGAATGCAGCAGCTCAGTGATACGGGCTGCCACCCGGACGTCTCCCCCGCCCTCACACAGCACGGCGACCCCGCATACCTGCGGCAGATAGGTAGTCTCGGCCAGCGCAGACCCATCCTGTAAAAGAACGTGCGTCTCCTGCTGTTGCAGATCTCCGGTCTGGGTATCTACTGCATAGATAGTCTCCTCTCCGGTGGTCAGGGTGACCATGACTGTGGTACGTCCCGCCCCTTGCAGCTGGCTGATAAGCCCTTCCAGCTGCTGCTCCAGCCGGGTCTGGTACTGGCTGACAGCAACGGTCTGGGTGGTGGATGCCGCCGCTTTCTGCGTACCACCGCCGGGCAAAAGTTCCGACAGCAAAAGCAGCAGCATTGCCAGCACACCGACCGCCACTGCCAGCGAAGTGCGGCCTTTACTGCTTTGCAGAGAGCGCAAGGTGGAAAGCAATTCGTTCTTTTTCATGGTGTGCTCTCCTCCGCTGCCGTGGGAGTGCTGCCCAGCGACTGCTGCAAAAAGCTGAGCACCGCCTGTTTTTGTGCAGCGGTACAGCCCGCCGGGAAGGCAGCAACAGCCTTTTTTACCATGACCTGCTGCCCGGCTTTTTCCAGCGTGACCGTCACGCTGACGTCCAGCCCAAACTGTTGGCTGCACTGTGCAGTACAATACGTTTCCAGCTGGGCTTTGGTCTCGGTCAGGATCTCCGTTTCCAGCGCATCCGGTTGCGCAGCGGACGTAACCGCCGGGGCTGTATTTCCTGAAAAAGCGGTCATGATCTTGCCCGGCAGTCGTGGCAGCTGCGCAAGAAGGACTGCTAAAATATATAGTCCGGCTACGGCTTTTATGCACCGGCCTGCCCAGCTTTGCCCGCCAAAAAGACTGACCAGTTCCGCCCCGATGCACGCCATGCAGAACACTGCCGCGGCCCGCTGAAATGCCTGCATCTAACCACCCCCTGTCAACATCAGCAGCACGATGCCCACCACAAACAACATGAAAAACAAAGCTGTAACTGCCGCCATGCAGCGCACGGCTTCGGCAAAGCATTGCAGCAGCTTATGGCAATGCTCCAGCCCGCCGATCCCGGCAAGCCAGCCGCAGCAGGACAGAAAAAACAGATGTACCAGCAGCCCGAGATACAAGGGCGCAAACTCTGCCCCGATGCTGAGTAATGCGGCAATACCAAGGGTGCTTTTGAGCAGCTGCATCCCGGCCAGCACTGCGTCTGCCGCGCTGCTCAACGCCTGCCCCACAATAGGTACACTGCCGGTCAGAAGCTGCCCCAGACGGGAGGCCGAACGATCCAGCTGCACCGTGACTACGCGCTGAAGGCTCATCAGGGCGGCGAACGCTTTGCCCGCCCAGCCGATGGCCTGCCGCAGCAGCCGTCCGGTCAGGGTGCAGCCCTCGGACAGACTTTTGCGGGAACTGATGCCGCAGGCCATGCTGATGGCGAGGTAGCTGTGCAGCAGCGGCTGCAGCCAGAGAGTGACCGCCTGTGCAATAAAACATAGCACCGTGAGCAGAAAGCCGTTTGCAGCCGCTCCGGCGTTCCATTCGCCGCCCGCCGCCAGTACGCCGCTGTACACCGGCAAAAAGCCCAGCAGATAGCTTTTCCACCCGGCCATCCGGGTGCACAGGGCAGCGGCAAGCTCGTCCAGTTCCTGCCACAATAAAACGCCGCAGCCGCCGGCAGCCGCCAGCTCCAGCAGGGCTCTGTCGGCAGTGTCCTGCAAGAGAAATGCAAGCCCAGCCGCCAGCGATAAAAACAGTAGAATATCGGCATATTGCTGCAGCACATCCCGCAGTAACTGCACCGGCTCGGCGGCAAATAAATGCAGCAAGGTGCCAAGCGGGTCTGCCGCAAACTGCTCGGCCTGTACAGGTGCTTTGTCAAGATAAGTCTGCCACGGTGCGGCTTCCGCAGCCACGGCTTTTAGAGAGGTTTTGCTGCACAGAAAGTCCAGCGCTGCCACGCAAATGATAAGGCTGCGTTTTTTCATCCCGCCAACCTCCAGATCGTCTGGAATATCTGTTCCAGCAGCGGCCATACTGCTGCCAGTACGAGACACCGCCCTGCCAGCCCGGCACACCATGCAAGAGTGTCCGCTCCGGCTTCCTCGCAGAGGGTGCGGACGTAATCTGCCAGCAGCATGATCCCCGCGCTGCGCAAAAGGCAGGAAAAAGCCTGTGCGTTGGTGTGCTGCCCCAGCTGCACGAATGCTTGCAGTACCCCGCGCAGCGGCTGTGCCAGACGGAGCAGCAGCCACACCGCAGCACCCAGCGAAAGCAGCAGTGCAAACGCCGGGGAATATCGTTGTAATAGAATACCGGCAAAGGCCGCCAGCAGCAGCGCCGCCAGCACCGGAACCGCCGCACTCATAGCGCAAACAGAGAGCGGATGGTGGCAAACAGGGCGCTGATCTGCTTGACGAGAATGGAGAGCACCACCACAAGCCCCGCCAGCGTGGTCATCATGGCCTGATCCTCCCGCCCGGAGCGGATGAGCAACTGATTGAGCACAGCAACGATGATGCCGATGGCCGCAATTTTGAACACAAGCTCGATATCCATCCGTTTCTCCTTTGTTCCCTACAGCCTTTACAAAAAGAGCAGCGCCAGCATCATACCGCCTGCCAGCCCAAGACGGTGCGGCAGACCGGCCTGCCGCTGTGCCGTGCGGCGTGCCTGCTGCAAATAGTCCTCGAACCGCGCCGTATAGTAATCCAGCCGTTCGCATTCCTGTGCGGCTTCTGCGCGGCCAAGGCCTCTAAAGCACTCTGTAAAACAGGCGTGCTCTGCCGCAGAGAGCCGTTCCGGTGCGGGCAGCTGCTGCAATGTACCGCCGGGAGCTTGTGGCAAAAGACCATCTCGGCAAAGCTGCCGGTAAAGGCTTTGCAGGTCTGCCCGGCGGTACTGGATCTCCTGCCGGATGCGCTGCAATAGCTCGATGGTGCGCTGCAAGGCAGCAAGATGCAGGTTGGTTTCAGCTTGTACTGCGTCCCCCACCAGCCAACCACACAGTGGGAGCAAAAACAGACCAAACCCGCGCAGAAAGCCGCTCATACGGCGCACACTTCCCGGATGCAGCCCGGTGTCTCTCGCCCGGCAAGGACGACCAGCTGCCGTAGCATCCCGCGTTGCAGCAAAGCCTGTACCTGTGGGCGGCACTGGGCCTGTGCAGCATCCGGCGCGTGGAGACTGGCAATAAAGTCCACCCCGCTGAAAAAGCCTTGTTCCAGTGCTCTGGTCTCTTCCAAGCCGCCCAGCTCGTCCAGCAAGATCACTTGCGGTGCCAGCGTGCGCAGCGCCATCTGGACAGCGCGGGCTTTATCCACCCCGCCGATGCGCTCCAGCGGCGGCAGGGGTTGCTCCGGCGGGAAAAGCTCGCCCCGCTCGTCCACTACTGCTACCAAACGCTGCCGCTCAGCCAGCGTCTGGGCGATGGTGCGCAGCAGGGTGGTCTTGCCGCTGCCGGGTTCTCCCACTATCAGCAACCCGGTAAAGTGCTGCTCCAGCAGCTTGTCCAGCGCGGGCGGCAAAGGGATAACACAGCTACGTGCGATCCGCAGGTTGAGCGAGGTGACCTTTTGCAGGGTGATGCTCTGCCCTTCCCGCTGCACGAACTGCCCTGCCACGCCCACACGGTTTCCGGCAGAAGTGGTCAGGTAACCCTCGATAAGCTCCTTTTCGTGGGTGTGCACTGAGCCGTTGCAAAGGGTGTGGAAGATCTCCTCTATTTGCAGCGTGTCCAGCCGCATTGCAGCCAATGTCGGAGGACAACCCGGCAGTGCAGAAGCTGGGCATTGCCGCCCCTGCACGGTAAATGTGACCGCGCAGTCTGTGCGCAGCCGCAGCTCCTGTATGTGCACTACTGTTTGTGCGGGCAGCTGTGCCAGCGGCGCTGCCAGCCAAGCGGGAAGGGCTCTGACGGCCCGGTAATACTCGTCCACTTTAGTTTCTCCTTCCACGAAAGCTTTGTGCTAGCATTGTATGCGCTTTGTGCGTCATTAGAACCGGGAACCGGGAACGGACAAACAAAAAAGCCCCTGCAACAGCGTTGCAGAAGCTTTTGAGATCATTTATATTTCGGCATTCGGAGAAGTTCTTCAAGTCGTTTCCGGTTCTGCCGGGATATCTTGCAGCATGGCAAGGAACTCCTGTTCGGTCAGCACCGGCACGCCCAGCGCCTGTGCTTTGGTCAGCTTGGAGCCCGCCGCCGTACCGGCCACAACATAGGCCGTTTTTTTGGAGACCGAGCCGCTGGCTTTGCCGCCGTTTTTCACGATCAGCGCCTCGGCTTCGTTGCGGGAGAGGGTCTCCAGCGTACCGGTGACCACCAGTGTTTTGCCCGCAAGCTTGTCCCCCTTCGGCTCGCCCTTCCACTGCATATTGACCCCGGCATCTGCAAGGCGGTGTACAAGGTCGGTGGTGCCTTCCTTGGCAAAGAACTCCACCACGCTTTGCGCCATCACACCGCCAAAGCCGTCGATCTGACTGATCTGCTCTGCGGTGGCTTCCCGGATCGCTTGCAGCGTGCCGAAATGCTCTGCCAGCAGCGCGGCTGCCTTATCGCCGATATTGCGGATGCCAAAGCCGAACAAAAGCTTATCCAGATTGTTCTGCTTGGAGGCAGTAATGGCCTGTAACAAATTGTCTGCGCTTTTCTCCTTGAATTTGTCCAGTTCCAGCAGCTGTTCCCGGGTCAGCGTGTAGATATCTGCTGCAGAATGCACCAGCTCCTTTTCCACCAACTGGGTGGCCACTGCCTCGCCCAAGCCCTCGATATCCATGGCATCCCGGGAGGCAAAATGGATGATATTGCGCAGCGCCTGTGCCGGGCACTCCGGGTTCACACAGCGCAGGGCGGCTTCGTCCTCCAGATGCACCACCGGCGCGCCGCAGGAGGGGCAGACCGTGGGCATGGTGTAGGGCTCAGCGTCCTCCGCATGATGGGTGACTCCGATGACCTCTGGGATGATATCGCCCGCCTTGCGCACCTGAATGGTGTCCCCGATGCACAGCCCGAACTGCCGGATAAAGTCCTCGTTGTGGAGGGTGGCGCGAGCTACCGTGGTACCTGCCAAAAACACTGGGTCGAAGCAGGCAGTGGGGGTGAGCACGCCGGTGCGGCCAACGGCCACCTCGATGCTGCGCAGGGTGGTCTCCTTGACCTCCGGCGGGTATTTGAAGGCAATGGCCCAGCGCGGGAATTTGTTAGTAGAACCCATCAGCTCCCGCTGGGCAAAATCGTTCACCTTGATAACGGCACCGTCCATGTCGAAATCCAGCTTTGCACGATTCTGGCCGATGTTCTCGATTTCAGAAATGGCGTCCTCGATATCATGCACCACATGGTAGCGCGGCGATACCGGCAAACCAAGGCTCTTGAGGTAATCCAGACTTTCGGAGTGCTTGGTCAGGGTCTCACCCCGGATCTGCTGCACGTTGAACACAAAGATGGAAAGTCCCCGGCTGCCGGTGATGCGGGCATCCTTCTGCCGCAGAGAACCAGCTGCTGCATTGCGGGGATTTTTAAAAGGCGCAGCACCCTGCAATTCCTGCTCGGCACACAGGTGTTGAAAAGCCTTGTGAGGCATATACACCTCGCCGCGCACTTCCAGAAACTCCGGCGCATCCTTGAGGGTCTTGGGAATGCTGCGGATAGCACGCACGTTTGCGGTAACATCCTCACCCACCACGCCGTCACCGCGGGTGGAGGCGCGGACAAGCTGCCCGTTCTCATACTCTAAGCTGCAAGAAAGACCGTCGATTTTGATCTCCACGACATATTCCGGTGTGACCCCGGCCTCGCGGACACGGCGGTCAAAGTCCCGCAGTTCGTCAAAAGAAAACGCATCCAGCAGGCTTTCCATCTTGACAGCATGGGTCACCTTGGGCAGCTTGCTGCTGGCGGTGCCGCCCACCTTCTGGGTGGGCGATGCTGCTGTGACAAGCTGAGGAAACTGCGCTTCCAGTTCCTTCAGTTCCCGCGTCAGGGCATCGTATTCAAAATCCTCCAGCTCCGGCGCATCCTGATCGTAGTAAAGCCGGTTGTTTTTTTCGATCGTTGCGCGCAGCTCTTCCACGCGTTTTTTTGCCTGTTCCAGTTCCAAATATTCCACTCTCCCGCGATATCATTTTACCGCCCGCCGTGCTGCTTTCCGGGCAGAAACTGTGCTGTACACCGGACACAGCAGGTAAGCGGTAGTCGTTTGCATTTGCATCCTCCTTAGTATACCACATCCATGGACGCTCTGCAAAGCATTAAATACAAATCGTATTCTCGAGACGCTCTCATGCGTTGAAATCGATATCAGTGCATCCAATGCGTTGATTTATAATCACTTTCGAAAGATACTAAACGTATATTCATTATATTTTACGTCGATAATTCGTTTTATTTCAAGTGCCCTTTTACAGTGACTTTTAGTAATGCTTTCCGCTGCATTTTCTACGCAGTACGGACAAAAAACACCCCCTCCCCCGGCGCGGCAGCTTGTGCCGTCCGGGAAAGGGGTACAGTTAAGTTTGCGGCTCAGGTGACCGGGATCAGCAGCCGCTGTGCCTGTGGTAGACTGGAAAGTTCCTCTTCCAGTTGGTTTGCCGCAAGGATCTGCGCCGGAGCCACATGGAACCGCCGTGCCACTGCGAACACCTCCTCCCCCGCCTGCGCATAGTAGATCCGCAGTGCGATCTCAGGGTCGGTATCGGGCAGCGGGTCACCAAGAGTGATGCTGCCAATGACTGGGCTGGTGGTACAGCCCAAGATCGTACCCTCTGCCCGCACGGTAATGGTGGCTTCCAGCGTACCGCCCGCACAGGTGCATTGCACGTTCTCGGTGCTCAGCCAGCATTCCGGTACAAGTACCGTTCCCTCCGGCGGCGTAATGGGCAGAGGAATATTGACCTCCAAGGTTTTCTCGTAGCTTTCCAGCTCGCCGAGGGTATTCTCTGCAAGAGCCGTTACCACCGCTTTTGCGGAAAGCACCCAGCCCTCCCCTTTTTGGATGGTCTGCTGGGGGCCGTAGTGTACAAAGCAGGCTCGCAGCTGCGCCCCTGCATCCGGCAGCGGACCGGAGCCTGTGGTGGTAGCGGTATCGTTCAGGGTGCAGAGCAACTGCTCTGTGACGAGCGGCTGCGGCGTAAGCTCTGTTTCAAACCGGGTGGAAAAAGCATCCACCGCCACTTGTAGCTGGTAGCTGCGCCATGCCCGCAGATGCAGCATGACGTTTGCCGTCAGCTGGGCGGCGGCGCTTTCTGCCTGTGACAAGGTAAAACCAACCGGCTCTGCCACGCATAAGCAGCGGCAGTCTTCGGTGATGCCCTCTAAATCTATCACCTGCTGGAAAGGCAGTGCCGCCGCCTGACTTTGCAGGGCAGTGTCCCCTTCTGCCCGCCATGCACACTGCACCCGCAGCTCGCCCTTAACCACAGCCTTTCCGGCAAGCAGCTTTACCTCTGCCACACAGGCGTTGCCGGTAATATCCAGTACAGCCGCCGGGGGCTTTGCAAAGACCAGTTCGCCTTCCAAGGTGACCAGCTTATCCAGCACCGCCACGCTGCGCACGCCTTGTAGTGTGCGCAGCTGCTGCTCGATGCCGCCATCTGCCAGTGCGGTGATGACCTCGGTCTTACATTGGGTATGCACCGTGACCACCAGCCCGTAGGCTCCCCGTACCTCGATGCGGCGCGGGTCTGCCGCACGGGTATTAAGGTATTCGGTCTGTCCCTCCACAACGGCTGTCCATGCGGTAAATGCAAGCTCCGGCAGTTCCAGCTGCCGGGTGAAGGGCAGTTTTTGCTCGGTTTGGCACAGGCCTTTTTCTGTTTCGCTCTGGTAAAACACCGTGCAGCGCAGATAGCCCTCTAAGGTAAGCCTGCCCGGCTGCAGCTGCCGTTGAAGCACCACCGGGCGGACAAAGCACTTGACCAGCTTGCCCACCGGCGGCAGATCGTCCGAGATGCGGATCTCGGTCTCCAGCGGAAGTTCTGCTTTTACGGTACAGCCTGCCCCGCCCTGCGGCAGCGTGTCCCGGAATATCTTCAGTTCCATGTGCAGTGCGCTCCTTTCCCTGTCCGTTTCCGTAAGAGTGTATGCGGCGGCAGGCGGCGGTATGCCGACAGCAAAAGGCCGGTGTGCAGCAGCTGCCACACACCGGCCTTTTATGGATTCAGTTCTCTTTGCGGATGCCGAACAGCTTGCGCAGAATGCCGCACAGCGCTTTCGGGCTGCGAATGACCACTACCTGCATCTCCACCCCGCCTTTCGCTCATGTTTAACCCATTATAGCGTCTGGCAGGCAAAAATGTTCCGGGATGGGTTCAATCTGCGATGGTCTCCACCACCACAAGTGCACCCTGCCGGGTGCTGACAGTGATGCAGCTTGAGCCTTCGGCGTACTCGTTGCTCACACCCAGCGGATAGCCTGCTGTGAGCACGGCATCTTCCAGCTCATAGAAGGAGCCTTTTTCGCACACGCCCTCGGCGCGCCCCTCCATTGGGAAGGCCGAGAAGTAGAAAAACTCCTCCTTGGGGTAGCAGCGGCTCTCGCCCGGCAGCACAAAGGTGATGCGGGAGCGCTCGTCCTGCAAGGCGGCGCGGATGCCGCGCTGTTCCAGCCCAAGGCCGGTGCACAGGTTTGCAAGGGTGTGCTCCACCCGCTTGCCGCCCAGTGCGCCCAGCAAAAGCACCTCGTCAAAACCCTTTTGCGCAGCAAGCTTTGCGGCATACTCGGTATCGGTGTCGTCCTTGACGTGGGGCAGTACCACGATATCGTCCTGATCCTGCTGCGGACAGGGAGCGGAATCAAAATCGCCTACGATGATATCCGGCTTGCAGCCCAGCCGCGCGCAGTTGCGGTAGCCCGCATCGCAGGCAATGATAAAATCATCGCTGCGCAGCAGGTGCCTGAGCTCCGGCTGCACCGGGCAGGCGGAAAGGATCACACAACGGGACATTTTATTCTTCCTTCCGTATTACACTTTCGGGCGCTGCCAATCCTTGACATCCTTTACTTCGTCATACATGGCGCAATAACTGTCGTACCGTGTCTGGGAAAGCCTGCCCTCTGCCAGCGCCGCCCGCACAGCACAGCCTTTTTCGCTGCGGTGGGAGCAGCCGGTAAACTGGCACTGACCCAGATAAGGGCCAAATTCCGGGAAGGCGTGCTCCAGATTCTCCTTGGGGATGAACCCTGCACGGTTCGCCTCCAGACTGGCAAAGCCCGGGGTGTCGGCAATGCGTCCGCCGTAAGCTTCAAAGATGGTCACCTCGCGGGTGGTGTGGCGGCCGCGCCCCAGCTTCTGGCTGATGGCGCTGGTCTCGCGGGCAGCGTCCGGCAGCAGCGCGTTCAGCAGGGTGGATTTACCCACGCCGGAGTTGCCGCAGAAGGCGCACAATCTGCCGTTGATCCACTGTTTTACTTCGTCCAGCCCTGCACCGCTTTCGTAGTCGATACGGATAAACGGCAGGGTGGATTTTGCGTAGGCATTTGCCAGAAAATCCGCCTCGGCAAGGTCGCTTTTGGTGCACACCACCACCGGCTGCACGCCCTTATCCACCGCAATGGCCGAAAGCTTATCCAGCACCAGCGTGCTGGGGGTAGGCTGGGTGGTGCTGGCCACAAGGAACAGCACATCCAGATTTGCCACTGGCGGGCGCACAAAAACGTTTTTGCGGGGGGCGATCTGTGCAATAACCGCTGCGCCGTTCTCGGTTTCCAGCATCACCTCATCCCCTGCCACAGGGGTAATCTTCTGTTTGCGGAAAATGCCGCGGGGTTTGCACTCCACGATGCCATCCGGCGTTTTTACATAGTAAAAGCCGCCAATGCCTTTTATGATATAACCGTTCATGCACATCCTCCGTCAGCCCAGCAGCGAGGACCACCAGTCCAGAATACCGCCGCCTGTGGAGCTGCTGCTGGAGCTCGGCTCGCTGCTGCCGCCGGTGCTCTCGCCGCCGGTAGAGCCTTCGCCCGTGGTGCCGGAAGTGCCGTCACCGCCAGGCTGCTCCGGTTCCTGTACCGGTGCAGCGCCTGCGCTGACCACAACGTTTACGCGGCTGTTCAGCTTTGCGGTAGCACCTGCCGCCGGGTTCTGGCTGAGCACTGTACCTGCGGGCTGGTCGCTGTATTCTTCGCTCTGGCTGCCAAGACCCAGATGGTTCTGCACCAGCAGGGTGCGGGCATCATTCACGCTCATGCCGGTAAGGGAGGGCACCTTAGTGGTGGTGGACACCTGCGGACGGCTGATATAAAGGATGACCGTAGAGCCTGCCGCTACCTGCGTACCGGCGGCAGGGTCGGTGCGGATGACCGCGCCGGAAGCCACGGTGGTATCCACAGCCTGCGTGACCAGCACCGAAACGCCCAGTGCCTTGAGCTGCTGTTCGGCATCGGTCTGCACATAGTTGGTCAGATCCGGCACAGTGACATACTGGGTACCAAGACTAACGGTCAAAGTCACGCTTTGTCCCTCGCGGACGGTGCGGCCGGACACCGGCGACTGCTTATAGATATAACCGGCGGCATAGTTGCTGTTATACTCTTCTTCCCACTCCGGGGAGATCTGGCCGGATGCGATCTGATCCGTGGCCATGGCCTGATCCTTGGTCATGCCGATATAGTCCCCAAGGGTGACATCGGCCTTGTTGTTCATCAGGTTGGAGGAGTCGTTCAGGATCATCCAGCACAGCGCCATGCAGGCCAGTGCAAAGGCAATGGTGATACCGAACAATGCAGGCAAAAAGACGGTACGGCGCTTTTTACCCGGCTTGCTTTTGCCGTTTTTGCGGGGGGCGGGCTGTTCGTTCTGACGGATCGCGCGGTTCTGATTCATGGTACGTTTCACCACCTTTTCGGGTGCTTCTTCTGTAATATACTGATATTCAAACAACACGGAGGGGTTCTGCACATAGGTATCCAGTGCTTCCAGCATCGCCCGTGCCGAGGGGTAGCGGTTCTGGGGGAGCTTTGCCATGGCCTTTTCCGTGATCTCCACCAGCGCATAGGGCACCTCCGGTGCCAGCTCGTGCAGCGAGCGGGGCTCGTCCGAGATCTGCTTGATGGCAACCTCTACCACGTCATCTGCATCAAAGGGCAGATGACCAGAGAGCATCTCGTACATCATAACACCTACCGAGTAGATGTCGCTGGTGCGGTCGGTCTCGTCCCCCTTTGCCTGTTCCGGGCTGATATAATGCACACTGCCCATCGCCTTGCCGGCCAGCATCTGGTTATCTGCCCGGGAAATGCGGGCAATACCGAAGTCCATCATGCGCAGCTGGCCATTGTCCAGCAGCATAATGTTCTGGGGCTTGATATCCCGGTGCACGATGCCGTTGGCGTGGGCGTGCTCCAGCGCTTTGAGGATCTGAGAGATGAAGTGTACGGTCTCCCTGCTGGAAAGCTTACCGCCCCGCTCATTGAGGTACTCCCGCAAGGTCATGCCGTCCACATACTCCATAACGATATATTGCAGATGGTCGTTGACCGAAACATCATATACCTTGACGATATTGGGGTGGTTCAGCAGCGAGATGGCCTTGGATTCGTTCTTGAAGCGGCGCACAAGGTCCGGGTCGTGCATATATTCCTGCCGCAGCACCTTAACGGCCACCACAGTCCCGGCGGGTACGGGGCCGTTTTGCCCCCGCATGACTGCCTTATACACATTTGCCATGCCGCCGGAGCCGATCAGCTCCTGTACCTCGTACAGGCCGTCCAGTCTTTTACCGATCAGGTTATCCATGGCGCACCTCCATCGGCTCTACCCCCACCAGCAGGGCGGTGATGTTATCCGGGCCGCCGTTTTCGTTAGCGGTGCGGATCAGAGCATCCGGCAGGTCGTAAAAAGACCCGCTGCGCAACAACTGCTCCAGCTGCTCCGTGGGTACGGCATTGGTCAGACCGTCCGTGCACAGCAGCAGAACATCCCCTGCCCGCAGCGCCACGGTGGTGAACTCCGGCTCCAGCCGGTAATCCACGCCCAGCGCCCGGGTGATGATGTTTTTCTGCGGGTGATGCTCTGCCTGCTCCTGTGTGATGGTGCCGCAGTCCACAAGCTCCTGCACATAGGAGTGATCGTGGGTCAGCTGCGCCAGCTTACCGTCCCGGTAGAGGTAGGCGCGGGAATCGCCCGCGTGGCTCAGATAGGCCTTGCCGCCGCGCACCAGAGCGCAGACAGCGGTAGTGCCCATTCCAGCCAGAGACTCCTCCCGCAGTGCCTTCTGGAACACATAGCGGTTGGCGCTGAGCAGCGCTTTTTTTAAAAAAGTCTCCTCTTCGCCGGGGATGCACTGGCTGTACTGCTCCTGAAAGCAGCGCTCGATAACGCTGCACGCACACTGCGAAGCCTCACGCCCGCCGCGTGCGCCGCCCATGCCATCGCATACCAGCGCCCATGCTGCATCGCCGGGCAGCTCTCCTGCACGGTAATCATCCTGATTGTCCTGCCGGACGCGTCCTACATCCGTTTTTCCTGCAAGTTTCATAGGTTTCTCCCTCTATTTATGCCTTGCCGTTCATTTCGTCGCGGCGCAGCTGGCCGCAGGCGGCGCTGATTTCGCTGCCAAGGCGGCGGCGCACCGTGGCGTTTACGCCAAGGCTTTCGAGCTTTTGCTGGAATCTGCGCACATTGGCTGCATCCGTAGCGGAGTACGGACTACCGTCCACTGGGTTGATGGGGATCAGATTTACATGAGCACCCATGCCCCGGATCAGGTCTGCCAGCTGCTTTGCGCAGACATCAGAATCATTGACACCGCGCACCATGGAATATTCAAAGCTGACCCGGCGGCCGGTGGTCTCCTGATACCGGCGCACGGTCTGGATCAGCTGCTCCACCGGGTAGGCATCGTTGACCGGCATCATGCTGCTGCGGATCTGGTTTGTGGGTGCGTGCAGCGAGATGGAAAGGGTGAGCTGCAGCTTTTTTTCCGCCAGCTGGTCGATCTTAGGCACAAGGCCGCAGGTGGAAAGGCTGATATTGCGCATGCCGATATTGACGCCCTCGGGCGAGGTGATATTCTCCAAAAAGCGCATCACTTCGTCAAAGTTATCCAGTGGCTCGCCGATGCCCATGAGCACGATATGGGAGATGCGCTCGCCGATATCCTTCTGGGCAGTGTAGATCTCGGAGCAGATCTCGCCTGCTTCAAGGTTGCGCACCCGCCCTGCCTGTGTGGAGGCGCAGAACCGGCAGCCCATGCGGCAGCCCACCTGCGTGGACACGCACACGGTATTGCCGTAGTGGTAACGCATAACAACAGTCTCAATGCAGTTGCCGTCTGCCATGCGCAGCAGATACTTCACAGTACCGTCTTTAGCCTCCTGACGGCGCTCGATCTGCGGTGCAGCGATATAAAAGGTTTCTTCCAGCTTTGCCAGCAGGGTCTTGGGCTGGTCGGTCATGGCAGAAAACTCGGTGACCAGTTTCTGGTGTACCCAGTGGAAGATCTGCTTTGCCCGAAAACCCGGCTGTCCCAGCGCTTTCAATTCAGCAGTCAATTCTGCCAGCGTCAGGGAAGAAATACAGCGTTTTTGTTCCATTCTGTTCTCCTATAAGAGGATACGACCCGCAAGGGTCGTGCTTATTGTGTTCCGGCGGCTTTTTGCAGCACGCACAGGAAAAAGCCGTCCATGCCGGTGCGGGTGGGCACCGAGAGGCAGCCGTGCTCCCCTGCCGTCATTCCGGCGGGCAGCGGCACATCCGGTGCGCAGACCGCAAATTCCGGGTGGTGCTGCAAAAAGGCTGCGATCTGCTGCTGATTTTCTGCCGGGTCGATGGTGCAGGTGGAATAGACCAGCCGCCCGCCCGCCTTGAGCAGTGCCGCAGCCGTATCCAGAATTGCCGCCTGCGTGGCAAGCAGCTCTGCCTGCCGGGTAGCTTCCAGCTTTTTATAGCGCAGATCCGGCTTTTTTGCCAGAATGCCCAAGCCGCTGCAAGGCACATCCGTCAGGATGCGGTCTGCCATGGGCAGTGCAGGGTTCGGCTTGGTGGCATCATTACAAAGGGTATGCACCCCGGTAAAGCCCATGCGGTCCACAGCGGTGCGGATCAGCCCCACACGGTTCTCTGCTGCATCGCAGCTGTACAGCTCTCCTGCACCCTGCATCTGCTCGGCCAGCAAAATCGTCTTGCCGCCGGGGGCAGCGCACAGGTCCAGCACCGTCTCGCCGGGAGCTGCACCCACGCAGAGAGCTGCCAGCTGGCTGGCCTGCCCCTCCACATGGTAGTACCCCTGCCGGAACAGCTCGTTGTCTGCCGGACTGCCGGCAAATCGTGCCAGCACACTGCCGGGCACAATACCCTGCCGCGCCTCTGCTGTGCCCTGCTCTGTAAGCAGCGCGCACAGTTTCGCAGCGCTGGCCTTGAGGGGGTTTGCACGCAGGCTGGTCAAACCGCCATCGGCCTGATAGGTCAGGATGCCCAGTGCTTCATCCGGGTAATTTTTGTGGAGAAATTCTGCCACATCCCGCCCGGCAGAGCCTAAAACCATCAGGCGCTGGATCTCGTCTGTAAAGACGACAGCGTCTAAATCATAACCGCAGGCCTTGCGCAGCACAGCATTGACAAGGCCGGAGGCGCTGGATTTTTTAAAGGTGCGGGTCAGCTTGACCGCCTCGTTCACCGCAGCGGAGACAGGCACCTGCATATAGCGTGCCTGTGCCAGTGCAGCACGCAAAATTTCCCGCACGGGTGCATCCAGCTTTGCCAGACCCTTGGGCAGAAACTGCTCCAGAATATAGTCCAGCGTGCCGCGATGCTCCAGCACGGTGTAGAAAATGGCACTTGCAAAAGCCTTATCCCGGCCTTCCAGCTTCTGGCGCTTGAGTTCTGCGTCCAGCACCAGATTGGAAAAGCCGTCCTGCTCCTGCCGTACCAGTGCGGCGACTGCCGCCGCACGCGGATTTGCGGCCATCAGAGGCTATCCCCCGTTTTCAGGCGCAGACCCGCTGCAAAGGCGGTACCGTCCATGGGCTTTTTGCCCTCCGGTACGACCTCCAGCAGTTGGATAGCACCCTCACCGCAGGCTACGGTCAGGGGCTTTGTGGCCAGCACCGTGCCGGGGGCTTCGCCATTGGCGGCAGCCACGCGGCAGGACATCACCTTAAGCTTTTTGCCGCCGGAGGTGATGAACCACGCACCCGGCCAGGGATTCATGCCGCGCACCCAGTTGTGGATATGGGTGGCAGTGTCGGTCAGGTGGAACTCTGCCATCTCCTTGTTCAGCATGGGGGCAAGGGTTGCGTTTTCGTGCTGCTGCGGCACAGCGGTCAGAGTGCCTGCGGCGATCTGGGGAATGGTTTCACACAGGGCTTTGGCACCCACAGCGGTAACACGGTCAAACAGTTCGCCGCTGGTCTCCTCAGGGTCGATGGTAATCTTTTTGCAGTACAGTACATCGCCGGTATCCAGACCCTCGTCCATCTGCATGATGGAAACGCCGGTCTCGGCGTCACCGTTCAGCACAGACCACTGCACCGGAGCGCTGCCGCGATACTTCGGCAGCAGCGAAACGTGCAGGTTGATGCAGCCGTAGCGGGGCAGTTCCAGCACGGACTTCGGCAGGATGCAGCCATAGGCCACCACCACGATCAGTTCCGGGGCAAGAACGCGGATGTTTTCATCCTCGCTGCCGTCCCGCAGGGTGCGGGGCTGGAACACGGGTGTTCCGTGCTCCAGAGCCACCTCCTTGACCGGCGGTGCGGTGAGCACCTGCTTGCGGCCAACCGGCTTATCCCGCCGGGTGTACACGGCACAGATATCGTGCCCGGCGGCATACAGGGCTTTCAGGCACTCGGCAGCAATATCCGGCGTGCCCATGAATAAAATGCGCATCAGTTGTTTCCTTTCGCTTCGCGGGCGGCCTTTTTGCCTTCCTCGGTATCCTCATAGAAGTACTCGCTGGACTCCATGATAGTGATGCCGTCCAGATGGTCGTTCTCGTGCTGGATGCAGCGACCCAGCAGGCCGTCGGCTTCCAACTCGAACCATTCGCCGTTGCGGTCCTGTGCACGCACCTTGACGGCGACCGGGCGGGTCACAGCGCCGTTATGCCCCGGGAAGGACAGGCAGCCCTCGTAGGCGGTCTCCTCTTCCTCGGAAACGGCAAGAATCTCGGGATTGACGAAATCAATGAACTTGTACTCGTAATCTTCGGGGATCTCCTCCGGGGCATCGGTGGTGTCCCACACCACGAACAGGCGGCGCATCATGCCCACCTGCGGGCCAGCCAGACCCACGCCATCGGCGGCGATCATAGTCTCGCGCATATCGTCCAGCAGGGTGGCCAGACGGTCATCAAAATTGGTCACAGGGCGGCAGACCTTGTTCAGGATGGGGTCGCCTTCTTTAACAATATTACGGATAGCCATAATGGTACCTCCAAATCAAGCTTTTAATTCTTATTGTATCCAAACTCTCTTGTCCGAAGTGTTTCTTTCCACCAGGACTCACGTCTCAAAATGTATTCGTCATCCATCCGTGCATTATAGTTTTCAAGGATAGAATACTGGAAATTTTCTTTTACATAATCGAAGCCCTGCTTTTTTACGAGCTCTTTCAATGCTTCGTTTCCACCATGGCCATCAGCAATATAGTTTGACCATCGTTGGAGAAGCATTCCTGTTTGCGATGTGGCAGAGCCAACATATAATTTACCGGTCTTGTTGTCCGTAATCAGATAGACCGCTTTCTGGTTTTGCAGCGCTGCGATCCATCCCGGAAGGTGCCGGTCGATCACATTTTTCAATTGCCGATAACTCAGCCGTACATTTTCATAACCCGGAAAATCCTCGCCAGTGAACTGATCGTTCAAAATCTCAAGAACTTCCAACTCGTCCATTACTGACGCATAGGTGCGCCCCATTGTACGGCAGGGATTATGATAACGCAAAACAAGCCGCCCGAAATATTTCCCGTAACGGGCATCATCCTGCGCCTCATAACCAACACCGCCATTTATTTCATCAACTTTTTTCTCCCCGGTTATCGTCTTGATACACGTCATGAGCCATGTATCATTTCCGATTTTTAAAAAGCAGATCGCCGTTTGTCCTACACTAAAATAGCGGCGGCGGTCACGCCACAAAAACCAGTCGATATTTACCTCATCCGGGTCGGTTTTATAAAGTTCCAACGGATCATCGTAACCATTGTAAATATTGAATTTCACGCGAACATTTGGTATTTCTTCTTTACTAAAGTTCAGAATATCATTAATGCGTATTTTATCCATTTTACAATCCACCGTTCAGATGTCACCATCCGAGTGCAGGTCTACCACGACCGATGCCTTGGACGGCAGTTTTTCTTTTTCGTACAGTGCCAGTGCAGCACGCACAAGGTCGCGGAAGCGGCGGTCGTTGCGGCACTTGACGGTAAGCTTATAGCGGTAGGTATCGTTAATCTTTTCAATGCTGCCGGGCGTAGGACCCAGAATGCGCAGGGGCAGATCCGGCTGCTTGGCAGCCTGCTGCCCTAAAAGCACCGAGAACCGGGCAGCGGCACGCGCCACCTCGTTCTCCTTTGCACCGGCAAAGCCGATGACGCACAGCCCGCAGAAGGGCGGATACAGGCCCAGCTTGCGGTAGGCGATCTCCTGCTCGTAGAAGGCGTCGTAATCCTGTGCGGCGGCAAGGGTGAGCACCGGATTGTCCGGGTCGGTGGTCTGGATGATGGCAAAGCCGGGCTCTTTTGCGCGGCCGCTGCGTCCCACCACCTGTGTGATCAGGCTGAACACGTTCTCGTATGCACGGAAGCCCTGCGCGAACAGCAGCGAATCAATGCCCAGCACACCCACAAGGGTCACGTCCTCGAAATCCAGACCT
Organism: Faecalibacterium sp. I3-3-33; assembly: GCF_023347295.1. Taxonomy (NCBI): domain Bacteria; kingdom Bacillati; phylum Bacillota; class Clostridia; order Eubacteriales; family Oscillospiraceae; genus Faecalibacterium; species Faecalibacterium sp. I3-3-33. The sequence goes on along the minus strand of NZ_CP094469.1, from coordinate 1,549,988 downwards.
TTTGCCACCATCTGGGTGCCCACCATGATGTCGTATTCATGTGCTGCAAATTTGGCAAGCAGCTTTTCGTGGGCGTCCTTGGCGGCAGTGGAGTCCTGATCCATGCGCAGCACCCGCGCCTCCGGGAAGAGCTTTGCCAGTTCCTCTTCGGCTTTCTGAGTGCCGAAGCCACGGTATTGCAATTTACCGCCGCAGGCCGGGCAAAGGGTGGGCGGCGGCTCCTGCTGGGAGCCGCAATAGTGGCACAGCACCTTGCGGGCAGATTTGTGGTACACCATGGGCACGCTGCACTTGGGGCACTTGAGCACCTCGCGGCAGTCCTCGCACTGGGCAATGGTCTGGTAGCCCCGGCGATTGAGCAGAAGAATGGTCTGCTTTTCTGCGTCCAGATTGCGGCGGATGGCATCCTCCAGCGCAAGGCTGATCTCCCGGGGGTTGCCCGCAGCCAGTTCTGCCCGCATATCCACGATCTGCACGCTGGGCAGCGGGTTGCCGCCGTAGCGCTTGGTCAGGCGCACCAGCTGGGTACGTCCGTTCTGCGCAGCGTAGAAGCTTTCGGTGCTGGGGGTGGCGCTGGCCAGAAGCAGCAGTGCGCCGTTTTCGGCGGCACGCTGCCGGGCGACCTCGTGGGCGGAGTAGCGCGGTGCGGATTCCGACCGGTAGGTGTGCTCCTGCTCCTCGTCAATGATGATAAGGCCGATATTTTCCAGCGGTGAAAACACCGCGCTGCGGGTACCAACCACGATATCTGCACCGCCGTCCTGGATCATCTGCCATTGCAGCAGGCGCTCAGTGTGGTTGAGCGCGGAGTGCTGCACTGCCACGCGGCGGCCGAACTGCCCTTTTAACCGCAGGATCATCTGCGGGGTCAGGCTGATCTCCGGCACCAGCACCAGCGCCTTGCGGCCAAGCTCCAGACAGCGGGAAATCAGCTTTAAAAACACAAGCGTCTTGCCGCTGCCGGTCACACCATACAGCAGCGCCGAATGGGGTGCGGCATCTTCTAACTTGGGCAGCAGTGTATCGTAGGCGGCCTGCTGCTGTTCGGTGAGGGTGATGGGGTCGTTACGGAGCGGGATGGAAGCGTACAGGTCGATGGACTTATTCACCTTGCTGCATTCCAGCACACCCTTGGTGCACAGGTTATCCAGCACCGCGCGGCTGATACCCTTATCCTCCAACTCGTTCAGGGCGCGAGGGCCGCCGCTCAGCAATGCCACCGCCGCCAGCTGTTTTGCCGTAGGCTTTGGCTTTTGCGGCAGCGTTCCCACAAGCTTATAGGCGTTTTCAGTGTGGCGGGTAAGCTGCTTTTGCAGCACCGGGGTCACACCGTCTGCCGCCACGGCGGGCTTATACTGCGCACCATACGGAATGACCGCCTTGACGGCCTCATAGTAGGTGCAGAAGGTGCGTTCCTTTAAGAAATGCACCAGCCGCAGCAGCTCCGGGGTCAGACAGGCCGAGGCCGGGGCTACATCGAACAGATATTTCAGCTTGGAGTGCTCCGGCTCGGCATCGCAGGTCAGCACCACGCCCATGCGGGCGCGGCTGCCCTTGCCAAAGGGTATCAGCACCATGCTGCCCAGACGCACCGCATTCTGATGTTCCGGCAGAACGGCGTAGGTATACAGCTTATCAAAATGGAAGGTCGCATTGCTGACGGCAACACCTACCGTTTTGGGCATTCGTCCAACTCCTTCAACGCTTGATTTTTCAGCCCTGCAGCCCGGCACGCTGGCAGATGACCTGATACAGCTCTGCTGCGCAAGGCTCGATCTGATTATTGACCAGCTTTACGGTAAACTTATCCTGCTCGGCCAGCTCCTGCCGGGCGGTGGCGAGACGTTCCTGAATACTTTCCTCGGTCTCGGTTCCGCGGCCGCGTAGGCGATGCTCCAGCTCCTCCACAGAGGGCGGCAGCAGGAATACGGTGGTAGCGCCCGGGAACATCCGGCGGATATTGGCAGCACCGTGCACGTCAATGACCAGCACGACCACCTTACCGGCCTCCAGCCGCTTTTCCACCTCGGACTTCAGGGTGCCGTAGTAATTGCCATTATAGAAGTTGTGCTCCACCACCTGATCGCTCTCCAGCAGCTGCTGGAACTGCTCACGGGTGCGGTAGTAGTAATCCACACCCTCCTGCTCGCCGGGGCGCGGGGCGCGGGTGGTGGCAGAGACGGTCTTTTCGATCTCGGGGTGTGCCTCGCGCAGTGCCTTGACCACGCTGTCCTTGCCGGTACCGGCTGCGCCGGAAACTACAAACAGAAATTTATCATTCGCCATGAGATGCTTCTTCCTCCATTGATGTTCTGCCCTCCTGCCCTGCGGCGCGGCTTGCCACCGTTTCGGGCTGAAGAGCGGACAGCACGACATGATCGGAGTCCATGATGAGCACTGCCCGGGTGCTGCGGCCGTAAGAGGCATCGATCAGCATTCCGCGCTCCCGCGCTTCCTTCACCAGACGCTTGACCGGTGCAGAGTCCGGGCTGACGACTGCCACCACGCGCCCCGCACTGACCATATTGCCAAAGCCGATGTTGATGAGTTTCATAGGCTCCTCCACAACATATTATTCCAGATTCTGGATCTGCTCACGGATCTTTTCGATCTCCGCTTTCATATCCACCACGATGCGGGTGATGTCCAGATCCTGACACTTTGAGCCAATGGTATTGGTCTCGCGGTTCAACTCCTGCGTCAGGAAATCCAGCTTACGGCCCACGGGCTCGTCCAGCTGCAGGATATCGCGGTACTGTGCGATGTGGCTGCGCAGACGGACAGTCTCCTCATCCACGGCGGTCTTATCGCCAAAGATGGCGGCCTCGGTCAGCACACGGGCATCATCAATGTCACGATCCTGCAGGATGACCTTGAGCTTTTCGTACAGGCGGTTGGTGTAGTTCTCTACTCGGCCTGCGCTCAAAGCTTCCACCTTGCCGACACACTCTTCCAGAAACACAAGGCGGCTTTCCACATCGGCCTTCATCTTGGCACCCTCGGCGGCGCGCATCTCCACAAAACGATCCAGCGCCTGCGCGGTGACGGCAGACACATCCTGCCACAGCTGCTCCTCGTCCACATCGGCGTGGCGGGTGGTCAACACATCCGGGAAGCGGGTCAGAACGGCGGTGGACACATCATTTTTGACCCCAAGCTGCTCGGACAAGTCCCGCATGGCCTGCTGATAACTGCGGGCAAGCTCCATATTGACGGCGACCACGGTATCTGCTGCGTCCACGTTCTGCACGGTCATGCTAAGCTCCACCTTGCCGCGGGAGATCCGCTGGTTGAGCTGTTTTTTCAGGCGGCTGTCCAGAGAACTGCAGGTGCGTGGGATGCGGGAGGAATACTCGAAATAGCGGGAGTTCACGCTGCGCAGCTCCACAGTGATCTCGCGGCCATTGAGCACGGCAGTCCCTCTGCCGAAACCGGTCATGCTTAAGATCATACTAGCTCCTATTCTTTTGCGGTTTAACTTCGGTTTTTCTGTATAGGTATCCGCTTTGGGCACACAAGCCCATGTTACGATACATATAACATCATTTTACTATTCTTTTCTGAAAAATTCAAGGTGCAGACTACATCCGCGCAAAAAACGCAGTGGCCATTTTTGCTGCTACATGCTTGGCAACAGCCAAAATAACATGGCATCAGCAGATATCGCCTTTTCGTGCAATGTTTCCTATAAAAATTATAACCCCGCGTTTTCACGCAGGGTTATAATGTCAGTTCGTCTTATAAACGCAGGTCACACTGGTTTGCAGGATATCCGCGTTAAGCAGCGTGCGCTCCACCCAATGGATGTTGTCAGCAATGGTATCCAGAGAGACCTCGTACTCCTTGGCAATGCTTTCCATCGTGCGGTACTCGTAGCGATAGATCAAGGTCAGGATGAGTTTATCCATCATAGAGATCTTGGTAAAGCGGGTCTTGCGCTTGTGCTCCTGACGGTAAGCCTCATGCAGGGCCTGGAGCATCCGGTCAAATTCCAGCTTCGAAATGCCAAAATACAGTTGATAGTCCTGCTCCTGAAACTCAGCAATGCGCTGCTCCGGGATGCTTCGCATAGCATTTTCCTCCACATCTTTTGTTGTATTGTACGGCTATACCAACCATTATAAAAGGTATTGGGCGGCAAGTCAATGCGTAAGCAGAAGTTTTTCCAGTACTACCCCCACAGAGTACGCCCTGCACCTTTGCCGGATGCACAAAAAAGACTGCTGCACAGCATTTTGTGCAGCAGTCTTGAAAGGAACTTATTGATCAGACAGGATGAGACTGGTTGGTGTAGTCCACATGATCGCCGTCCACGCCCTGCTTTTTAGCATTGCGCTTATCGAAGAACTTGGGAGCGACCTGCGGGAACATGGCGTAGGTCAGCACGTCCTCTTCCTGCGTTGCCCACTTAGCAGCCTCGGCCTTCAGCTTGTCCATCTCGGGAGCCAGCGTGTCGGCAAAGCGGCAGGTAATGGGCTGCTCGTCGCCAAGGATCTTCTTGGTGAACTCAGGCTTGATAGGAGCGGGAGTCTTGCCGTAGTCGCCGTGGACCAGACCCTTGAACTCCTTGGTGACCATCTTGTAGCGCTCACCCAGGATCACGTTGAACACAGCCTGCGTGCCAACGATCTGGCTGGTGGGGGTGACCAGCGGCGGATAGCCTGCATCCTCACGGACGCGGGGGATCTCGGCCAGCACTTCGTCCAGCTTATCTTCCTTGCCAGCATCCTTCAGCTGCTTGAGCATATTGGAGAACATGCCGCCCGGCACCTGATACAGCAAAGTGTTGGCATCCACGCCCAGACTCTTGGGGCTGATCTGGCCGTTGGCGATGTACTTTTCGCGCAGCTTTGCAAAGTAAGCGCGCACGACATTCAGCTGCTTCAGATCCAGACCAGTGTCGTAGTCGGTGCCCTGCAGGGCAGCCACCAAGCTCTCGGTGGGCATGTGGCTGGTGCCAAGGCTCAGGGGGCTCATGGCGGTATCAATGATGTCGGCTCCTGCCTCGATGCCCTTGAGGATGGACATGGAAGCCAGACCAGCAGTGTAGTGGCTGTGGATATCCACAGGGATGCTGACGGTCTCCTTCAGCTTCTTGACCAGATCATAGCAGGTATAGGGGGTGAGCAGACCGGCCATATCCTTGATGCAGATGGAGTTTGCGCCCATCTCCTCCAAAGTCTTGGCGTAGGCTGCAAAATACTCGTTGTTGTGCACGGGGCTCAGGGTGTAGCTGATACAGCCCTGTACATGAGCGCCCTCCTTGTTGGCAGACTTGATTGCAGTCTGCAAATTGCGGGGGTCGTTCAGAGCGTCGAAGATGCGGATGACGTCGATGCCGTTGGCAACGGACTTCTGTACAAAGTACTCCACCGCGTCATCTGCGTAGGGACGGTAGCCCAGCATGTTCTGGCCGCGGAACAGCATCTGCAGCTTCTGGTGCGGCAGCTCCTTGCGCAGGATGCGCAGACGCTCCCAAGGATCCTCGTCCAGGAAGCGGATGCAGCTGTCGAACGTAGCGCCGCCCCAGCACTCCACGGAGAAGTAGTTGATCTTGTCCATTTCGGGCAGGATGGGGCGCATCTCGTCCATGGTCATACGGGTAGCCAGCAAAGACTGGTGCGCATCACGCAGGACGACCTCGGTCACCTTGATCGGCTTTTTTGCCATGGTAGTCACCTCTTCCTTAGTTCATGGAAACCAGAACGTCACCGGAGTTGACGGTATCGCCCTTGTTCACGTTGATGGAAGCCACGGTGCCATCCTGCGGAGCAACGATTTCGTTCTCCATCTTCATGGCCTCGAGGATGACCAGCACGTCGCCGGCCTTGACAGAAGCACCGGCAGCGACCTTGACATCCAGAATGTTGCCGGGCATGGGAGCCTTAACGGCAACAGCACCGGCGGCACCAGCGGCTGCCTTGGGAGCAGCTGCGGGTGCGGGAGCGGCCTTGGGTGCGGCGGGTGCTGCAACGGGAGCAGCAACAGGAGCAGCGCCTGCGGCGGTTTCCTCAACGGAAACGCTGTAAGCAACACCATTGACAGTAATATTGTAGTACTTCATGGAAGGATCCTCCAATTCAAAATCGAACTCAATTAACTTACATTCGGACGCTTACAGGGCCATATTGCCGTGCTTCTTGGGCAGGCGAGCGGCGCGCTTGGTGCTCAGCAGCTCCAGTGCAGCCACAACGCTGGCGCGCACATTGGCGGCATCGCAGCTCATATCGGCAGCACCGGCAGCCACTGCGCTGGCAGCGCTGCACACCTCAGCGGTGTAAGCAGCAGTCTTTGCCTTGGTGGCAGCAATGATGTTGTCGGAAGCATCGATCTCATCCTTGTACAGCACGCTGACAGCGGCGCTGGGCTCCAGTGCGCTGACGGTGCAGCCGGTCACAGCAATGCGCAGGTCGGCAGCAGCCAAAGTGGTGTACACAGGGCCCACAGCCTTACCGGCCAGCACTGCCACCTTTGCGGTGGTAGCATCGGCGTAGGTAGCAGCCAGACGGGCAGCCTCGCGGATGCCGCCAGCCACGTCATCGGTGACGCTGGGCACAAAGCCCTCAGTATCCACGATGGTGACCACAGGTACACTGAAGGCATCGCACAGGCGCACAAAGCGGGAAGCCTTGGCTACGCAGTTGTGGCACAGCTGCTTGCCGGTTGCCACAACGCCCACAGCGTTGCCGCCGATGGTTGCAAATGCGGTGTAGACAGACTTGCCAAAGCCTGCGTACAGCTCCACGGCGCTGTCCTTATCGATCACAGCGGCAGCAGCCTTTGCGGGCTCGGCACCGGCAGCCAGAACAGCGGTGGGCTGCTCGAACTCGAAGATAGCCGGGCCGGTCAGGTTGTTGGCGGGCAGCAGACCCACGATGTGAGCAGCCTTTTCAGCAGCCTCTGCGGCATCGGCTGCCACGATGGAAGCCACGCCTGCCTTGGCGGCAGCAGCGGCGCTGCCTGCATCGGCGACCTTATCGCCCTTGGCAGCGGAGGTGAACGGAGCGGTGAAGAACAGCTCTGCGCCCTCGGTCATGATGCAGACGTCTGCGTTGGCAGCGCTCAGAGCGCTGGTGCCGCCGCAGACACCCAGAACAACGGCCACCTGCGGAACAACGCCGGAGACCTTTGCGATCTGTGCATTCAGCTTTGCACTGGCAGTCAGCACATCTAGACCCTCGGCCAGCTTTGCACCTACCGAGTTATAGAAGGTGACCACCGGGCAGCCGGTCTGTGCAGCCATTTCCAGAACCTTGATGTTCTTTTCAACATCCTTTACGGTGACAGCCTCGCCGTTCTGATAAACAGCGTAAGCCTGCTGACCTGCAGCATAGCCGCAGGCAGCGCTCACTGCACCATCAGCAAACAGCGCAGTGTATTCCCCGTCATCGAAGAACTTGGCGAGGATTTCTCCCTTATTGATCTTTGAAGCCATAATTAGACCTCCTGGTTGTCTGTGTGAGCTTTCAAAATTATATTCATTATACAGAAGATGGCAAAAAAATGCAAGAGATTCTATAAAAATCCATGCGATTCAACATCCATCTCTGATGGAAAGCCAAATTTTTAACGAATCATCGTTTTGCACGTTTTATCTGGGCAAAGGTTCCTGCGCGCCCTTTTTACGGATGTAGAAATTTTCCCGGTTTTTTTGGCGAAACTGCACCCGCCTGTTGCGTTTTCTTTCGGTTGCGTTTATGTTACACTATATTAAAATATTAAAAATCATAATTGCCGGGCAGTCTGCCAAACTGTATCCATGCGGTGCACAGTGCACGCGAAAAGCCCGGCAAAAATGAAAAAGAGGTTGAAGCTATTTTGAAGCGATTCTCTGCCAAGCTCCGGCAGCAGGAGCAGATCTACCGTTCCCTACACGATGCTGCCCGTTCCCTGCTTTCGCCAAAGGGGCGGGTATTTCTGCTTTTTCTGTTGTTTTATAAGGTACTGACAAACCTCCTGCTCGTACCGGCGTTGCAGCTGATCTGGGCGCTGACGCTGCGGTTCGCGCCCATCCGCTACCTCAACAACAAGACCGCATCCCACATCTTTGCCTCCCCTGCCATTATCGGGTGCATTGCTGTGCTGGCGGTACTGGCAGCCTTCTGGAGCCTGTATGAAATCGCCACGATGCTGCAGCTGCTGACACGGATACGGCACGGGGAACCGCTGCGGGCAAGGGTGGTGTTCCGGGACGCCTTTTGCAGCCTTGTGCGGGTGTTTCTGCCGCAGAACCTCCCGCTGCTGCTGTATGGCGTTGCCCTGATCCCGCTGACGGACTTTTTTCTGGCGGCAAACCATCTGACCCAGTTTGCCGTGCCGGAATATCTCTGGGGGCTGCTGAAAGCGCATGCTACCAATCGTTTTCTATTTACTCTTGCGGTGCTTTGTGTGCTGGCGCTGCTGCTGGACGGGCTTGTGGTGCTGCCAAAATTCCTGTTGGAACGCAAAAGCTTTGGCTGTGCGTTTGTAGAGAGCCTGCACATTTTGCGCAGCCGCGCCGGGCAGCTGCTTGCACTGGCACTGCGCTGGATGCTGACCGCAGCTGCGCGCACCGGGCTGATGCTGCTGTGCGGAGCAGCGCTGTTCTATTGTGTCATCCTTGGTGTCGGCTTTGCCAGCACTGCTGCCCTGCTGGCGCTTTCCCGTGCGGCGCTGCTGATCGAGCTACCGTTCCTTTGCCTGCTCATGGACTGTACCATGACGGCAGCGCAGAGCACGCTTACGGACGCACTGTATGAAGTGATCCGACAGTCCGATACAGCGCAGCCGATTGTTTCCGGTGTGCTCCCTGCCCTGCACCGTGAGCAGACGGTACTGGCCGGGATGATGGCCTGCGCCGCACTGGTCACCTGCGGCGTGGCAGCGGTATATCTGCTGTTCCCGCAAACGCAGCCGCTGCAAAGCGTTCTGGGCCTTGCCGACCCGGTGATCACCTACCACCGGGGCTACTCTTCCCGTGCACCGGAAAATACCATGGCTGCCTTCGAGGCCGCGCTGGAAGATGGCAGTCCCCGCATTGAGCTGGACGTGCAGATGACCTCTGATGGCGTAGCCGTGGTGACCCACGACACCAGCCTGCGCCGGTGCACCGGCTACAACGCCAACATCTACGACCTGACCTATGCACAGGTGCAGCAGCTGGATGCCGGACGCTGGTTCCATCGGCAGTTTACAGGCATTTATATTCCAACGCTGGAAGAGATTCTGGCACTGTGCAAGGGTAAGGCAGAGCTGAACATTGAGATCAAGCCCAGCACCTTTACGCCAACATTGGAGTCTGAAACGGTGCGTCTGATCCACGCATACGATTACGGTGCAGACTGCGTGGTCACCTCCCAGAGCTACGAGACCCTGTGCAAGGTGAAGGAACTGGACCCAGACATTACTACCGGGTATATTCTTGCGCTGGGCGTGGGCACATACTATGACCTGCCCGCCGCAGACTTTTTCAGTGTGGAATCGACCTTTATCACCGCCGGTATGGTGCAGCAGATCCATCTGCGCGGCAAGACCATCTCCGCATGGACCATCAACCGTCAGCAGGATGCCGAAAAGCTGCTGCAGCTGGGCGTGGATGACCTGATCACTGACAAGCCCGAGATCATTGCACCGCTGCTGGCACGGGACAAGGCACTGGATAACCGTCTGCTCTGGCTGCGGGATCAGATCCAGGAACTGTTCGCTGCACCGGACGCTGAAGAAACGATGGATGTAGAGGAGACGATCGAGGACGCCATTGAGGATCCCAAAGAAGTTTTGGACGAAGCATAAACAAAAAACTTTTTATAGCAATACCGGGCAGTCTGCGGGCTGCCCGGTATTTGCATTTTCACAAACATACAAAAAGGAGCCGCAGCCCCCTGTTACAGGTACTGCGGCTCCCCTTTTGTCTTTGGAAGTTTAAATTACTTCACCATGCTTGCAACTTCAGATGCGAAGTCGTCAGCACGCTTCTCCAGACCCTCGCCCTTGACAAAGCGGGCGAACTTGACGATCTTGATCTCGCCGCCCAGATCCTTAGCGACCTTAGCGGTGTACTGAGCAACGGTCAGGTCGCCGTCCTTGACGAACTCCTGATCGACCAGGCAGTTCTCCTTGAAGAACTTCTTGATCTTGCCCTCGATCATCTTCTCCTTCACAGCCTCAGGCTTGTTAGCGGTCTTGGGATCCTGAGCCATCTGAGCCAGCATGATCTCCTTCTCCTTAGCCACGACCTCGGCGGGGACAGAAGCCTCGTCGACGTAGCCGGGGTTCGCAGCAGCGACCTGCATAGCGATGTCCTTGCCGTAAGCAACGAACTCGTCCTTAGCGTCGATGTCGTTGGTGGTCTCGAAGTTGACCAGAATGCCGTGGGTGCCGCCGCCGTGGACGTATGCAGAGCAGACGCCCTCGTAACGGGTGAAGCGGCGAACCTTGATGTTCTCCTTGATGACCAGGATCAGGTTCTTCAGAGCCTCGTCAACGGTCTCGCCAGACTCGGTCTTGCATGCCATCAGAGCCTCGACATCAGCGGGGTTCTGCTTCATGATGACCTTGGTGGCCTCCTTGACGAAGTCAACGAACTTGTCGTTCTTGGCAACGAAGTCGGTCTCAGCGTTGACCTCGATGACAACACCGACCTTGCAAGCGGGGCAGTAGTCAGCGTAGACCATACCCTCGGCAGCAACGCGGCTTGCCTTCTTGGCGGCGGTAGCCAGACCACGCTCGCGCAGGATCTCGATTGCCTTCTCGAAGTTGCCGTCAGCCTCGGTCAGAGCCTTCTTGCACTCCATCATGCCGCAGTCGGTCTGCTTGCGCAGTTCCATAACGTCCTTTGCAGAAATAGCCATTTTTGTTTTCTCCCTTACACGTTATTTGATTGGTTGCGGAATGGGAAATCAGGCGTTTGCTGCGTCCTCGGCGGGAGCGGCTTCCTGGTTGCCCTGCTTGCCTTCCAGCACAGCGTCAGCCATAGCGCCGGCGATCAGCTTGACAGCGCGGATAGCGTCGTCGTTGCCGGGGATCACGTAGTCGATCTCATCGGGGTTGCAGTTGGTATCAACGATAGCAACGATGGGGATGTTCAGCTTGCGGGCCTCAGCAACAGCGATGCGCTCCTTGTGAGGATCGACGATGAACATAGCCTTCGGCAGGGTCTTCATGTTCTTGACACCGCCCAGGTACTTGTCCAGCTTCTCCATCTCCAGCTCCAGCTTAGCAACTTCCTTCTTGGGCAGCAGCTCGAAGGTGCCGTTCTCCTTCATCTTAGCCAGCTGATCCATACGGTCGATACGCTTACGGATGGTGCGGAAGTTGGTCATCATGCCGCCCAGCCAACGAGCGTTGACGTAGTGCATGCCGCAGCGCAGAGCCTCGTCACGGATGGACTCCTGAGCCTGCTTCTTGGTGCCGACGAACAGGATGTCGCCGCCCTCAGCTGCAACTTCCTTCACGTAGTTGTAAGCCTCGTCCAGCTTCTTCACGGTCTTCTGCAGGTCAATGATATAGATACCATTGCGCTCGGTGAAGATGTACTTAGCCATCTTGGGGTTCCAGCGGCGGGTCTGGTGACCGAAGTGCACACCTGCCTCGAGAAGCTGCTTCATAGAAACGACTGCCATAATAAAATACCTCCAGATATTGTTTTGCCTCCGCACACCGTGATCTGCACGGTACATCGGGTACCGGCGGACTGCCCTCAACCCAAAAGGGCACAAAAGGGCATAGTGATGCGTGTGTAATGCTTTGTTATAATAGCACAAAAAGAATGCGGTTGCAAGTAGTTTTCTCTGTTTTGTATAAAGAATTCCTTGTTTTTTCTCTTATTTGCCCGTATTCATCCCGCTCAGGCCCGCAACACCCATGCGGTTGAGGGCGTATCCCTTGCCGAACATCAGGTCGTATTGCAGCATCCAGTGCTCGTTCGTCCAGCGCTGCTGGAACTCCGTGGGCTGCTGGGTGGTGGTGCCGTCCAGGTTCATGGTGGTGCCGCGGGTGCAGCTGCGGCTGGCAACCCGCAGCTGCCGGTTGAGGAACTGGAAGTACAGCGGCTGCTCCAGCCCAAACAGCTCCATCATCACCGGGGAGATATCGTAGGCGGCAATGGTGCCAAAGTCCACCTGCTGCTGGCTGTAATTCGACCACATCAGCAGCGTGGTCTGGTGCAGACGGGGGTCAGTGCTGGAGCCGCTAGCGTAGCCGGTGGTGGTGTAGACATCGTAGTTGGAATCGATGGGGTTATAATGGTCGCCCCAGAACACCAGAATGACCGGCTCGTCCACCTGAGAGAAATACGCCGTCAGCTTGCCCAGCATGGCGTCTGCATCCCGGATGCCGGTAGCGAAATCTTCCAGCGCGCCCACGGTGCTGCTCTTGAGCCCCACCGGGTGGGATACAACGTGCACCCGCTCATCGTCCGGGTAGTTATCCCTATTATAATTGGTATGGTTCTGCATGGTGACCGCGTGCAGGAAGATGGGCTTATCAGAGGAAGTGCTCATCTTCTCGTACTGCTGAATGATCTGGTCGGCCATGGAGTCATCGGTCACAAGGCCGCTGGTCCAGTAGTGCTTGCGCACCTTGGTCACGCCGTGCATATCTTCCAGACTGATAAAATCGCTGAAGCCGAGGTTGGGGTAGGCCTTATCGCGGCTCCAGTATTTTGCCCAGAAGCAGTGCACCGCAGCGGTCTGGTAGCCCTTGAGCTTGAGGTAATTGGGCAGGGCGAACATGGGCTTTGTGACGTGCTGCTGGTAGGGCTTGCTGCCGCTGGGCAGGAAGGACACGGAGTAGCCGGTCAGCGCTTCAAATTCCACGTCACAGGTGCCGCCGCCAAAACTGGGGCTGTATGCCCTGCCGTAGGCGCTGGTCTGCTGCAGAGCGTGGAGGTTCTGCGATACATCGGTATCAAAGGTGATGCCGTACTGTTCCAGCTCAGAAACATCCCAGTAGGACTCGTCCATCACATAAATAATGGTAGGCTGCTTTGCCTGCTCCTCCTTGGGGGTAGTGACGGCATAGCTGCCCGCATACATGGGGCCGGTAGAGAATTTCTCGCTCTCGGCTACGTTATCCAGAATATCGTCCACTGCCTGTTCCGAGTAGCCCTCGGGCTTGTCGATCTCCAAATTGGTGAGGTTGGTCATAAAACCGGTAAGTACACCGTAGTAGCGGTAGTAGCGATCCTGCATCCACGCGTCCGGCGTGATGCCCAAAACCTGCGTGACGGCGGGCTGTAAGTAAACGCCAAACACCAGTAGGCATAGCGCCGCTGCCGAAGCGCCGCTGCCCGCAAGCCTTGGCAGCCAGCGCTGGCGCAGCCGCCCGCGGTAAACAAAGAAGCTTGCCACCGTCAGTGCCAGTACCAGCACAATAGAGACCACCATGCTGGTCTGCAGCTTGAGCCCGGCAGCAGAGGCCACACCGGCGGCCTCAGACACCTGCATCAGGTCCCACGGCAGAAAGGGCTCACCTCGCAGCTGCATGGTATAGAAGTTTACTGCGCAGGGCGCACAGCCCAGAACGGCCATACCCAGCGTAGCAAGCGGCGGGATGCGCAGCACCCAGTCCAGCAGTTCCCACACCAGAAACAGCAGCAGCCATGCCAGCAGATACGCCCCGAAATGGGGAAAAATAAAGCTGATAAAGGTATCAGCGGTCAGCGACCCGCGCGCGATCCACTCGCCCAGCAGCAGCACGATAAGAGAAGCTGCCGCCGGGAAGAGCATCCGCAGGGTCAACAGCGGTTTGGATGTTTTCATAGTCGATATTCCTTTCCACGTCCCGAACCCTATTTCCAAAGTGGCTGTGCTATTTGCACAAGCCTTTCGTGCCTATTATAGTCATTTTGCCGAAAATGTCCATTCATGATTTTACAAAAATTCGTGTTTGATTTTTCAAAATATTCCCCTATTTTTCACAGACCCAGCTTTGCCCGCAGCTGCTGCCAGAAGCCGTGAGGTGCTGCCGGTGCTTTTGGCACAGCAGTATGCACCAGAATTGCGTCTGTGCCGATTGTTTCGATCTCCTGCCACGGGATGGTCAGGCTCTCATCCCGACCCAGCAGCCCCAGCAGCCGCGGCCTGCCCAGCAAGATCAGGCATTGCAGCTGCGCCGTTGCGGGGTCAAACTCCAGATCGTCCGCACGGCCAAGGCACACCCCCTGCTCCAGCTGAACGACCTCCTTCTCGCACAATTCCTGGATCGTCACAGCGCTCTCCCCTTTCTGTCACAGCATACGCCGGGGCGGCATTTTCTATGCCAAAAGGGGTGGAAAGCACCCACCCGGTTGTGGTATACTATGGAAAATATCTGAGAAATATATCCAAAACAAGCGAGGCAGCAGTTATGTATAAAAGCATTATTTTTGATATCGGCGGTGTACTGGTGGATTTTGACCCCAAGGCGTACCTTGTAGACCGGCTGTGCAACGCCGAAATGGAAGAAAAAGTCTATGACCTGACCTTTGGCAGCGAGGAGTGGCAGCTGCTGGATGCAGGCAAGCTTTCCCGCTACGATGGCAACCAGCGGATGCTGGAGCATGCCCGCGCCGAGGGCTGCGCCTTTGAGGTGCAGGGCGTGCTGGACGACTGGATGCACATTCTGCGCCCGCGTCTGCGGATGCTGGAACTGGTGCGGCGGCTGAAGAACCACGGCTATTGCGTGTATTACCTGAGCAATATTCCGCAGGATGTGCTGGAATTGCTGACCGAGCGCGGCGTGCTGGCCCAGTTTGACGGCGGCGTAGCCTCCTGTGAAGTTCAGGTAAACAAGCCTGACCCGCAGATCTACAAGGCTCTGCTGAAGAAGTATCAACTGAAGTCCAGCGAGTGCGTATTTATCGACGACAGGCTGGAAAACGTGCAGGCAGCCTTTGCGCTGGGATTTGCCGGTATCCAGATGAAGGACAGCGTAGGAACTCTGATCCGCAGCCTTGCCACCTGTAACGTGACGCTGCGCTGAGTATTGATACAGTAAAACGCAGCAGCCCCTGCCGGAAAGGTCTCTCCGGCAGGGGCTGCTTTGCGTTGGTGGGAACTTACTTTTCCTCGTAGCTCTGGCAGTAGTGCGGGGTCTCCACCTGCTGAGTGGTGCAGCTGCACTGCTCCGTCACCTTGATCTGCGGCAGATCACATTTGCAGCCGTCCACATTGTGGCAGCACGCGCAGACATCACAGGTCACGCCGATGTTTTCCATGCTTATCACCTCTTTGTCCATAGGTTGCCCTGTGGAGCGAAGGTTTATACATGGGTTTTATCCGTTTGCCTTTTTGGCTTCCCGCTTGGACTTGAGCGTGACCGCCACATGCCTGATGGACAATACCGGGTGCACCGGCAGCATACGCGGGCCTGCCCAGCGCATGACAGCGCGGATCTTCTCCCGCATTTCCGGTTTATAGCAATGGACTTTACAGGCGGAACAGAAGGTTTTTGTTTCCATAAACGGGCACTTTTCGATGCGTGCAAGCGCATAATCGTGCAGCTGCTGGCACTCCGGGCATAAAGCGCCTTTGGGGGTATCGTGCTGTTTGCGGCAGTAGAGTGCGATCATCTCGCTGACAAGCAGTTTTTCATCTGCACGCTTTTTATCCAAGTTTTTTGGGGGTTGCTGCATCGGGTCCGTTCCTCCTGATCGTTTCTTATTCTCTTTTACGGCCAGACCGGCGCGCAGCACGGCGCACTGCACCGCGTAAAAACGCAAAGCCAACCGTAACACTGATTGCCGCAGCCATTTCCATATACACCGCCTTTATCAAAAACGGCAGGGGCTACCGGATTGTTCGTCCGCTTTCCCCTGCCGCAAATTTTACATTGTTACGATACTCTGTGCAAAGGCTGCTGCATCCTTAATGAATGTTAGAACTATCTAACTTTTATCGCTATATAAATGCCGTTACACGGCAAGTTATAGTTTAGCGCAGCAAACCATTTTTGTCAAGAGAGTGCTTTCCCGGCAAAGCTTACCAAGCGGCCAGATCTGCACCCAGCTTACGGCAGGCAGCCTGCACATCATCATCGGGCGTTTCGTTGCAGATGAGGCCTTCCTCGCTGAACAGCTGTGCGCCGTCATCCTGCGCGCGCTGCGCCCAGTCACGCATCCACTGGCCATCGCCCCAGCCGTAGGAGCCGAACAGTGCGATCTTTTTGCCGTTCAAGGAGCCTTCCAGTGCAGCAAACATGGGCTCGAACTCGCTCTCCTCCAGCTGCTCTGCACCCATAGCCGGGCAGCCAAAGGCCACCACATCAAACTCTGCCAGCTTTGCGGGGGTCATCTCGGTGCAGGGCACGAGGGTGCCGTTGGCGCCTGCGCCCTCGGCGATGCAGTTTGCCATGGTCTCGGTGTTGCCGGTTGCGCTCCAGAATACGATTGCTACTTTGCTCATAAAACTCTACCTCTTTCTCTGCGTAGTTAGTTTAGAATAACTTCATGTTCTGTGAAAATGCGTCCATATTTCATGACGCATTTTTGTAGTTAGTATTTTCTAACCATCAACAGGATACCACAGCCCTGCCCCGCTTGTCAAGGCATTGGCGCAATGTTTGCATGATGCAACAATCCTGCCTTTTCTAAAGCACACAAAGGGGGTATTTCAGCTGCCCAATATGCGGAAAACCACCAGCAGCACCCCGTAGATGACCGGCTGGTGCAGCAGATACAGCAGCAGTGAATGCCGTCCAAGCCAGCCCAGCGGCGGGCAGACCGAGCGGCGCAAGAACTCCATACGCTGCCGCCCTACAACGCCGTAGAGAAAGTACCCCACCCAGAACAGAAACAGCCACGGCAGAAGGGCAAAATAATCCGTAGAATAGAACCAGCACGGATAAAAGCCAAAGTACGCTGTAACGTAGTTTGCATACAGTGTCTGCGGCAGCCAGAGGCGCAAACTGCCAAAGCCCAGATAGCCTGCCGAAACATTGCGGGTAAGGGCAAACAGCACTGCCGAGACGGCAAGCCCTGCCGCCGGGGGAATGCGCCGCAGCGGCTTTTCCAGCAGACCAGTCAGCAGCATGGCGCTGCCCAGCAGGGTCAGCACGCCAAAAACGACCCTGTCCTCCGGCATAAAAAGCAGTGTGACCGCCGTGACCAGCGCCCCTGCCCCGAACACCTGTGCGCCCCGGCGCAGGGTATGATGCCCCAGCTGCACACAGAAACCAGACAACAGAATAAATACCCAGCAGATGCTCTGCTGCCACAGATGCCCGGGCAAGCCATAATACCAGCCTGCCTGAATGCCGAACAGATAGACCAGATCCCAGCAGCCGTGATAGAGCATCATACTGACCAGATCCAACCCGCGCAGCTCGTCCAGAAGGGCGTAGCGGCCAGAAGTGTTACTGTACTTCACTGCGTTTTCCTTCTTTTTCACGCTGTCACACCGTTTTGCGGCGCAGCAGGCTCATGGGCGGCAGCTCCGGGGTGGGCACGGTGTATTTTTCCATAGCGTGAGGAGTACTTTCCACCCGCTCCCCTGCTTCGTTCTCGATCCATTCCGGGGCAAGCGCAATGCTGCGCCCGTCCGGGCACAGTGCCTCCAGCGTATCCCCAAGGCTCCATTTGCCGCGCTGCTGGCAGTGGGCGATACCGTTTTCCCAGCTGTCCACCGTGCCCACGAATTCCCACTCGCGGATATAGGTAGCGCTGTCGGTGGCCTGCTTAGCCTGCTCGCGGCCAAAATAGAAGCCGGGAGAGTAGTGCCGGTGGCTGGTGCGGGTGAGTTCCTCGTACACCTCCGGCGGCAGCTCAAAGTTATCGTTTGCCGGGTCAGCCAGATAGGCGTCCAGTGCCTTGCGGTAGGCGGCGGTGACGCTGGCGACATAGTAGAAGGTCTTGGCGCGGCCTTCGATCTTCAGGCTGTCCACGCCCGCTTTGCAGATCAGGTCGAGGAAGGGCGCAGTGCACATATCGTTGGCGTTAAGGATGTAGCTGCCATTCTCGTTTTCGCCGATCTCGTACAGCTGGCCGGGGCGGGTCTCCTCGCTCAGGTAGTACTTCCAGCGGCAGGGCTGGGCGCACTGACCGCGGTTAGCGTCACGTCCGGCCATGTAGTTGGACAGCAGACACCGGCCGGACACGCTCATGCACATCGCACCGTGCACAAAGGCTTCGATCTCCAGCTCCGGCGGGGTCTTATCGCGCAGGATGGCGATATCCTGCAAGGTCATCTCTCGGGCCAGCACCACCCGCTTTGCGCCCATTTTGTAGGCGGCGCGGGCAGCTGCCCAGTTGGTAATGCCGGTCTGGGTGGAAAGATGCACGTCAATGTCCGGGGCAAAGGTCTTGCAGGCGTCCAGCACACCAAGGTCTGCCACGATAAAGGCATCCACACCGGCTTTGGCGGCCTCCTTGATGGCCTCCGGCAGGCGGTCGGCTTCCTCGTTGGTGGGCAGGGTATTCATGGTCAGGTAGACCTTACGGCCGCGGGCATGGGCGTAGATGACGCTTTCCGTCAGCTGCTCCGGGGTGAAATTAGCCGGGGCAGAGCGCATACCGAACTCCGGCAGGCCGCAGTAAACGGCATCGGCACCGTAGTTGATGGCATAACGCAGACGTTCCGCATCGCCCGCCGGGGCAAGCAGTTCCGGGATCTGTAACATTTGTAGGTTCCTCTCTTATGTATCACAGTTTTTAACGGGAAAGGGGCCGCTGCACCGTGTTTTTAGTGCAGCGGCCTTTCCTCAGTTTTTCAGGCTTTTGTTCACAGCTGCGGCAGTTTTGCAGTTGGCGTTATGCTCTGCCAGCGTGTGGGCGTAGTAGTAGTTGCCCTTGAGGTCGGTCACAAAGAAGTAAGCGTCCTTGGCGTCCTCATCGGGCTGCGGCTCCAGCGCCGCCTTGATGGCGGCAAGGCCGGGGTTTGAGATAGGGCCAGCGGGCAGGCCGATGCAGCTGTAAGTGTCGTATGCTGCAAGAATATTTTCCGGGATATCGTCCCAGCCGCCGTAGTAGGGCGCGACCCAGTTCCAGAGATAGTTATTGTCGGCATCGCTCTGGATATGGCTGGAAGTGTTGCTTTGCAACCGGGGGTAGGGCGAGTCCTCCGCCAGACGGTTGCGGAACACCTGCGCAACGTTGGAGTCCTGACTGTTGCCCGCTTCCTCCTGCACAAAGGAGGCAAGGGTGACCAGTTCTGGCAGGGTCATGTCCTGCTCCTTGAGAGCTGCATACATTTCGGCGGTGATCTGCGCGTCGAACTGAGCGTAGAAGGTTGCCACATAGTTGTGCACCGTATCGTCCTTCAAAAACTCGTAGGTCTCCGGGAAAAGATAACCCTCGCACTTCATAAAGCGGTTCGGGGCATCTTTATCCTCCGGGACATACTGCCAGAAAGTATATGCGCTGAAATCACCCTCGTTGGCTTCCTTCAAAAACTCCTTGGCGGTGCACAGACCGGCGGCTTCCATCTTCTGGGCAATGGCAATGGCCGTGGTGCCCTCCGGGATGGTCACCCGCACCGTTTCTGCCTTGGCATACTGGGAAAGGGTGGCGATGATCGCATCGTAGGAAATCGCACTGGTCTGCAAGACAAAATCGCCGTACTGAAGCTTTGCGTCAGCACCCTTTTCCCCCACATACCAGCGGAACAGATAGGCAGAGCGGATAACGCCCGCCTCCTTCAGCTTGTTGGCAATAGCCGCCACGCCGCTGCCCTGCGGGATGCTTACGGTCACCTCTGTGCTGCCGGGTGCACCATTGCCGTGAATCTCATTGTAGGCAAACCGCACCGCTGCGCCTGCTGCCAGAAGGAGCAGCAGAAGCACCACCAGCAGAATTTTGCCTGCGCCGCCCTTTTTGCGGGCTGCGTGTGTATCATTGTGTGCCATACGCACCTTCCTTTTTTCAGTTTTCCAGCATCAGACGCAGATAGCTTTCACTTACGTCAAAAGGCTCTGCGTCAAAGCGGATCATGCCGTATTCCTGCCGGGTACCCTCGCCCAGAAACAGCGGCTGGGCAGCGCCTACCGTGATGACCGCCTTTTCCACGATAACTTCCTTCTCGCGGGCAGCTTCCATCAAAATCTCGGCGGCGCGGTCGCTGTCAGCCATCATCTCCACAAAATACAGAGTATCCTCCTTGCGGAAGTAGATGCCGTAACCATGCTCGTTGGACACGATGGTAGCGCCCCGGGCGTACAGCTCCTGCAACACCACCGCCATGCGTTCCGGGCTCAGCTGCACGGTATCCTTCCAGAATTGCTCCCGCAGCTCGCACAGTTTTTTGGCCGTAACCGTGTCAAATTCCGCTTGGCTCCACAGGTTGCGGCTCACCTCGCGGGGCAGGCAGCGCAGGGCAAAGGCCTGTGCAAAGCCCTTATCCTGCAGCAGAGCGGCCTGTGCTGCATCTGCCGGGACTGCCACGGTGAAGCCTGCGCCCCGCAGCTTTTGCTGGGCGCACAGGGTATCCAGCAGACCCGCCAGCAGCAGACTGCCCTCGCCGCACAGGCACAGGTAATTGCCCGTGCGCCCCTGCAGGGTGACCGGCACAGCCAACGCAGCCGCCACGATGGTATCGTTTTCATCGGCTACATAAATGTTCTGCACACCGGCAAAGCGTTCCAGTACCATTTTTGCAAAATCTTCGGTATCATGATGCTGGCTCTGCCACAAAGCCAGCACTGCCGCCTCGTCAGACGGCTGCATCAGACGATACATCGTTCAGGATGCCCCCTCTTATCGTATTTTATCGTTCAGCCCAGTGTTTTCCGGGCAAGCTGCTGTACCTCTTGCTGGATCTCTTCAATACTGCGCATTGCGTCCCCGCTGGTGCAGTGCACGGTATCCCAGCCAAGATGCCGGGCGCAGAACTCGGCAGCGGCGCGGCTGCGCGCCAGATAGGCGGTATCTTTCTCGTGCACGTCCTTTTTGCTCTCGTCGCCGTGGTAGCGCTGGGTCATCAGCCGCTGGCTGACCGCCGGGTCTACCTGTAAATAGATGACCCTGTCCGGTGCGGGCAGACCCAGCAGACGGAACTCGTAGTCAAACAGCCAGCGCAGGTAATCTTCCCACTGCTCCTGCGGTAACTTAGAGCACTGATGCACCGCATTGGAGGTGGTGTATCGATCGGCGATGATCACACCGCCCTGCTCATAAAAGCTGCCCCAGCTGGTTTTATAGCTGGCATAGCGGTCCACCGCGTAAAAGCTGGAAGCCGCATAGGCGTTTACATCGTCCGGGTGCTGGCCGAACTGCCCCGCCAGATACATCTTGACCAGTGCGCTGGAATCGCTGGCATAATCCGGGAAGGTGATCTTCTGCACCGGCACGCCCTGCGCGGCAAGATGCTCTGCCAGCAGCTTTGCCTGTGTAGCCTTGCCACTGCCGTCCAGCCCTTCCAGTACGATCAGTTTGCCTTTGCTCATACGGCGGCACCTTCTTTGATAGCGGTATATTTTGCGCGCACCTCGGTGGTCTTGCCACAGCACATCTTGCCCTCCGGGCAGGGGCCGCACAGGCAGGCGGGGCCAGCCTTGGCAAAGATATGGGGTGCTACCGGGTAAACCAGCGTGAACATCTTTTCAGCCAGTTCCCGGATCTCCCACTGGGCGCGGTTGCAGCAGCGCAGCTGGAAGAAGTTCATCAGGCTGCGGGCGTTCATAGTGACCACCATTTTGGTCTCGCAGGCGTTGGGCAGCACAAAGCGGGCATCCTCGTTGGCCTGTTTAGAAGCCTTGGCGCGGGCCTGCCTTTCAGGCATTCCCTCGGCCATCAGGCGGGCGGTGTGCCCCTCCTCCAGCTTATGGGCAAGGTCGAGATAACGCTGGGCGTCCTCCTCCATACTGGCAAGGAAGGCAGCCTTTGCTTCTGGGATAGCCTCGATCTCCGGGGGCGTCACATAGCGGAAATCATCCAGACGCACATAGCGCTGGCTCTGCACGCTGAAGGACGCGATGCGGTGCCGGGTGATCTGGGCAAGCAGAGTACGGCTGACCCCCTCGATGCCAAAGGTAAAGCTGGCGTGCTCGATGGGGCTGGCATGGCCAAGGTCACTGAGCATGGTCAGGAATTTTGCAGTTTTTTCCTCGTCCAGCCCATCCAGAAGGTCGGTGATGTGGGCGTCGGAGTAGCAGAGCTTTGCGGCAGCCGCCACCACCTTTTCCGGTTCCGGGGTGTGGGCGATCAAACGAACAGTCATCATAGGGTCTTATTCCTCCGTAATCTTGGTCAGGGGCGCAAAATTGGCCATCGTTTTCTTGATGCCCACTTTTTCAAAGTTGATCTCCACGATCTGATCCCCGGCAGCGGGCTTTACCTTCAGCACCGTGCCGCGACCGAATACCTTGTGCTCCACGATGTCACCCGGTTCATAGTGCTTTGCGCCAGAAGCTGCCGGTTTTGCAGCGGAATTCGCCGTAAAGGCCGTTTGCTTTACAGCATTTTTTGTCGTATTGCTGCCGGAATATGCAGAGCCAAATCCGCTGCTTCTGGTAGTCGGCTGGGTGGAGCTGTTGCCATAGTGACTGCCAAAACCGGAGGAAGCGGTGCTTCTTCCGCCGTAAGAGGAGCCGAAACCACGGCTTTCACCGGCGTTATATTCCCGGTTCAGGTAGCCGCTGCGGCTGCCTGAGCTGTAACCGCCGCCGTAGCTGCTACGGCTATAGCCGGAGGGGCCGGAGTAACCGGATGCCCCGCCGGGCACGGTATCGCTATAACTGCTGCCCCAGCCACCCATACGGGAACGCTGCTCCAGCACAGGGCTGCGGGTCTCCTCGATGTATTCCGGCTCGATCTCCCGCAGAAAGCGGCTGGGCTCGTTGCGCTGGGTGCGGCCATACAGCATCCGGGTGACGCTGTTGGAGATGTACAGCTCCTTTTTGGCGCGGGTGATGCCGACGTAAGCCAGACGGCGTTCCTCTTCCAGATCTGCTTCGGAGTACTTGCTCATCTCGCTGGGGAAAACGCCCTCCTCCATGCCGATGAGGAACACATAAGGGAACTCCAAGCCCTTGGCAGAGTGGATGGTCATCAGCACCACCTGATCGCTGCTCTCGTTATAGCTGTCGATATCGCTGATAAGGGCGATATCTTCCAGATAGCCCTCCAGCGTGGCTTCCTCGC
This sequence comes from Faecalibacterium sp. I3-3-33, assembly GCF_023347295.1. Classification (NCBI taxonomy): domain Bacteria; kingdom Bacillati; phylum Bacillota; class Clostridia; order Eubacteriales; family Oscillospiraceae; genus Faecalibacterium; species Faecalibacterium sp. I3-3-33. The sequence continues at coordinate 1,526,959 of NZ_CP094469.1, read as the reverse complement.
CGTGCTGGTCGCAGTAGTTTTTAACGTTGTTCACCAGCTGACCCAAGTTCTGCAGACGGTCGGCGGCATCCTCGTGCCCCTTGGCGGCGTCTGCTTCCAGCATGGCCTTATAGCCGGTCAGCTCAATGACATCGGAAGCGAACTCGTCCAGCGTGCGGGTGGCAAGAGAATCCTGCAGGCGCTGATAAATCTGCCAAAACTTGAGCAGCGGCATGACCGCGCGGGAGAGCTTTGCGTACTGGTCCGCATGGCTGATGACATCCAGCATGCTGACCCCCTGCTGTCCGGCAAGGTCTGCAATGACGTCCACGGTGGTAGCACCAATCTTACGGGCGGGCTCGTTGATGATGCGGCGCAGCCGCACATCGTCCCGGGGGTTGGCCACGATGGACATATAGGAGTGGATGTCCTTGACCTCCTTACGGTCGTTGAAGCGCTGCCCGCCCACGATCTTATGCGGGATACCCGCGCGGGTGAAGTAGCTTTCGATGGGAGCCGACTGGGCGTTCATGCGGTAGAGGATGGCATGGTCTGCCAGATGGCCGCCCGCCTTCAGGTGCTGGCCGATGACATCCGCGATGTGGCTGGCTTCATCCTGCTCGTTCTCGGCGGTGTACACCTGCACCTTATCGCCCTCGCCGTTGTCCGTCCACAGGGTCTTGCCCTTGCGCTCGGTGTTGTGCTGGATGACGCAGTTGGCTGCGTTAAGGATGTTGGAGGTAGAACGATAGTTCTGCTCCAAACGGATGGTCTTGGTTCCGGGATAGAGCTTTTCAAAATTGAGAATGTTCTCAATGGTAGCGCCGCGGAAGCGGTAGATGCTCTGGTCGTCATCGCCCACTACGCAGATGTTGCGCTCCGGCCCGGTGAGCAGGCTGACCAGACGGAACTGCGCCACGCTGGTATCCTGATACTCGTCCACCAACAGGTAGCGGTACTTATTCTGGTAGAATTCCCGCACATCCGGGTGGTCGGCCAGCAGCTGCACGGTCTGGTAGATGAGGTCATCAAAATCAAACGCGCCGGCCTCTTTCAGCTTTTTCTCGTAAGCTGCGTAGATGCGTGCGGTCTGGGTGCTCTTCACGTCTCTGGCGTGGTCTGCAAGGGCCTGCTCCGGGCTGACCAGCTGATCCTTCCAGCGGCTCATCTGGTTGATGGCGGCTTTGATGGGCAGGAATTTATCGTCGATGCTCAGCTCTTTATACACCGTTTTCATCACGCGCTGAGCATCGTCTGTATCATAGATGGTAAAGCTGCGGGGGTAGCCGTTCTCCTCTGCCCAGCGGCGCAGGATACGCACACAGGCCGAGTGGAAGGTGGAGGCGAACACCTCGTCCCCTTCCTCGCCGCCCAGCATCCGGCGCAGACGCTCTTTCAGCTCTCCTGCCGCCTTGTTGGTAAAGGTAATGGCCATCACGTTCCAGCTGCGCACCGCGTTGTGGCGCAGCATTCCGTCCAGCCAGCTTGGGGCATCGGTACCGGTCATGATGGCGGTGCGCAAGGCCTTGACGTCCTCCTCGGTCACCGGGCGGGGCGTTTCTTTGGAGCCGTGTGCCGAGCCAAACCGGATGAGGTTGGCGATGCGGTTGACCAGCACAGTGGTCTTGCCGCTGCCCGCACCGGCAAGGATGAGCAGCGGGCCATCCGTGGTAAACACAGCCTGCCGCTGCATATCGTTCAGGCGGCCGAATTGCTTTTCAATGTAAGTATCACGCAGGGTGCAGAATTCCTGCCCGAGAGATGCTGCCATGGTTTCACCTGTTTCCTTCGCTGTTATTCATACCATATAGTATAACACATTTCGAAAAAGTTGTACACCAAAACTGCATGGAGTTACAACTGCTTTTCCAGCAGATAGCGATCGTAGCCGCCGTACATCTCCCGGCGGCAGCGAATAACGAAGCCACCAGCCTGTGCGTTGCGCAGGCTGTAACTGTTATCCGGGCTGACAGTAGCCCCCAGATGGGTGATCTGCGGCGGCAGCAGCGGCAGAGCCGCTTCCAGCATGGCGCGCTGCAGACCGTTGCCCCGCCAGTCCGGGTGCACCACCGCGCTGTCTGCGTTGGCCCAGTGCTGCCACTGACTTTGCGGCACGCCCAGAAAGGCAGCGTAGTTTTCATCGCTTTGCCCGCACAGGCGTAGGATGAGGTACGCACCCAGCCGCCCCTGCTGCCACGCACCGATACACACCCCGGTGCGCAGATAACCGGTAATGTTTTCCAGCGTATCCGGCACGAACTGCTCCGGGTGCGGCATGGCGGCGCGCACTTCGTTTTGCAGTGCGAACACTACCGGAGCCTCGGCGGGGGTGCAGCGCCGCAGGGTAACGGTCTGCCGGGCGGGCTGACCGCTTACTTTTTGCAGAAAATAGTCCATCTGTACTATGCCCTCCAAAATAAAATCGTACTTTTCAGCAGATTCCAGTATAAATGACGCTTTTCTAAATGTCAAATTATGCTATAATAGGAGAGAAGGGGCTGTGGAGGGATCCTCCCTGCCCGTTTGTATGAAGTTCGGGGCGGCTTGCCGCCCGGAAACGGAGGAACCATCCATGAAAGATCCCGCACTGGCATCGTCCAGCCGCTTGGGCGGCGCTGTGATCAGCGACCGCGTTGTTGCAAGCCTGCTGGAAGAGCTGACCAACGGGCGCTATGCCCAAGCCGACCGCCTGCCTGCCGAGGTAGACCTTGCCACCGAACTGGGGGTGAGCCGCACCGTGATCCGTGACGCGCTGAGCGAGATGGAGCGCGCCGGTTATGTGGAACGGGTGCGCGGCATTGGCACGGTGGTGAACCGCGCTGTGCTGGGGCTGCGCAGCCGCTTGGACCAGAAGCTGGAGTACTACCCGCTGATCCGCAGCTTTGGCAGCTATCCCCATGCCGACGGCATTCAGGTGATGCTTCTTCGTGCAGGTGAGGAGATGGCCCATGCGCTGGCGCTGGAAGTCGGCGACGAGGTGATCTGCATCAAAAAGCGCATCCTTGCCGATACGACCCCGGTGATCTATTCCATCGACTACCTGCCCCGCAGTCTGTTCGGCAACCGGGACTACACCCGCATCGACCTGACCGGCGACATCTTTGAAATTTTGGAGCAGGAGTGCCACCAGCAGATCTCTTCCAACGTGGCGCACCTGAAAGCCAGCTGCGGCGACGAAGCCATCCGTGCAGCCATGCGGCTTGCCCCGGGCGAGGCCATGCTGCTGCTGGATGAGGTATGTTTCAATCGTTTGTGCAGGCCGGTGATGCGCTCGCTGAGCTACTACACAAACTTTTTTGATTTTTCCATCTTACGCAAACTGCTTTAAACGGAGGTATCCTATCTATGCGTCATCTGATCGATCCTTTGGATCTTACCCAGCAGGAGATCACACAGCTGCTTGATCTTGCCGACCGTATCTGTGCCGACCCCGCCGCCTATCAGGAGGTGGCCAACCACAAAAAGCTGGCTACTTTGTTCTACGAGCCCTCCACCCGCACCCGCCTGTCCTTTGAGGCGGCTATGCTGAACTTGGGCGGCCATGTACTGGGCTTCCCCAGCGAGAACGTGTCCAGCGCCACCAAGGGCGAGAGCGTAGCCGATACCATCCGGGTGGTGTCCTGTTATGCCGACATCGTTGCCATGCGCCACCCCAAGGAGGGCGCACCGCTGCGTGCCTCCCGCTATTCCCGCATTCCGGTGATCAACGCCGGTGACGGCGGTCACCAGCACCCCACCCAGACCCTGACCGACCTGATGACCATCCGCCGCCGCATGGACAGGTTGGATGACCTGACCATTGGTCTGTGCGGCGACCTGAAGTTCGGCCGCACCGTCCACTCCCTGCTCAAGACCATGGCACGCTGCAAGAACGTCCGCTTTGTGCTGATCAGCCCGGAGGAGCTGCGGGTGCCGGATTATATCATCAATGACGTGCTGGAGGCCAACGGCATCCCCTACAAGGAGACCCGCAGTCTGGAGGAATCCATGCCGGAGTTGGACATCCTGTATATGACCCGCGTGCAGAAGGAGCGCTTCTTCAACGAGGAGGACTACATCCGCCTGAAGAACAGCTATGTGCTGACCCGCGAAAAAATGGCACAGGCCAAGCCCACCATGGCAGTGCTGCACCCCCTGCCCCGCGTGAACGAGATCGCGCTGGACGTGGACGACGACCCGCGCGCCGCTTATTTTGAGCAGGTGCAGAACGGCGTTTACGTCCGCATGGCACTGATCATGACCCTGCTGGGGCTTGCAGACCCCAAAGCACCGAAGGAGGAGAACTGATATGTTGAATATTGACGAGATTCAGAACGGTATTGTCATCGACCACATCAAGGCAGGTACTGCTGTTGGTCTGATGGATCTGCTGGGCATTGCGGGCAACCGTACTGCCAGCGTAGCGCTGATCCAGAATGCACGCAGCAAAAAGACGGCAAGCGGCCGCAAGGACATCATCAAGGTGGAGGGCGACGCCTCCTGGCTGAACCTGGATGTGCTGGCTTATCTGGACCCGAACATCAGCGTGACCATTATTGAGAACGGCAAGGCTGTCCGCAAGGAGCAGCCCAAGCCCCCCAAGCGTCTGGTGAACATTGTGCGGTGCAAAAACCCACGCTGCATCTCCAGCATAGAAGAGGAATGCGACCAGATTTTCGAACTGAGTTCCAACGGCAAGTACCGCTGCATCTATTGCGAGCAGGAGCTGCAGGTAAAGCCGGAGTAACTGCGCTTTTTACGATTTTAAATGCGCTCCGCTTCGCTCTGCGCATAGTTTAAGGAATTGCATTTTAGTTTTGCAGCTCAGCCAAGCCTGCGGGCTTGGCTGAGCTGCTTTTTCACGGGAGGGACGCAGAGGGAAACCGCAGCTGCCGCGCTGGTTTTCTACCGAAACAGTCGCACGGCGGGTCGGCTTTCTGCTGACTGGCAGATACGATGATTTAATAGATAAAAAGGACTGCTCTACTGGGCAAAACCCATGTAGAGCAGTCCTTTTTGCACAAAAGAAAACTGACGGGACTCTTTGCAGCGCACGATACTCCGGTCTGCCCACGCTATTCCCAAACAGCAGGCACAAACGGAATTGCGACGCATCGAGAAACTTTATCGACTGCAACCCCCAAAAAGGCCCGCCACAGAAAGTCCCGTCAGCAAGGTACTGTGCATTCCTGCACAGCCCCAAAAAGCAAAGGTATACAGCCTGCTTACACGCACCGCAAGCTGTTTTCCATCCAGCAACAAAGCTTTTAAAAGGAGGGTGTTCCCCTCCCACCGCAACGTGACCATGTCCGCACGGAAGGCTTCCTTTACTTGCTTCAGTATAGCAGAGTTACGCTTCTGTTGCACAAAAATTGTCATATTCTGACGGTGCAGATGTCATGAATTGTCGGTGGGCACCGCACAGGTAAAGCGGAACCAATTGTCCCGGCAGCTCAGGGTATACTCCGCACCGTGGCGCAGCAGAACGTCACGCACGTTGGAAAGCCCCATGCCGTGGCCGGGCTCTTTGCGGGTGGTGCGGGGCAGATGACCATCCGGCGGCAGTTCCACGTCCCGCTGCACCCGATTGCGCACCGAGAGGAGATATTCCTCCTCCGTTTTGCGCACCCGCACATAGACCTCCGGCGGGTACGCCTGCGCTGCGGCACAGATGGCGTTATCCAGCAGATTAGCTAAAACGGTGACCATATCCACCCCGCTCAAGGGGAAATCCCGCAGGTCACAAAGGTCAAAATACACGCTTACGCCCTGCCGGGCGGCTTCCTCGTACTTGCGAGTCAGGATGGAGTCCAGCAACGGGTTGTGGGTGTCCATAATGGTGGTGCTGGCCGCCACGGCCTTATCCACACCGGCAATATAGTCCTGCGCACCGGCCACATCTCCCTGTGCCAGCAAGGCACGCAACGCACCGATATGGTTGGTGAATTCGTGGGTCAGGCGGCGCTGGGCGGTGTAGGAATCCAGCAGAGCCGAAGCCCGCTGCTGCTCCAGTTCGGCCTGAAAATGCAGGCTGCGCCGCTGCATGACCTGATCGTTGAACATAGCCACGATACACAGATGCACCATGACGGCCACTGTGAGACCCACTGTCATCCCCATTGTGGCCATGGTGGCCCTTTTGTTGTTATCTGTGAGCATGAGCAGGATGTTCAGTACCACGACCACGCCCGGAAAAAAGCTCATGGTCAGCGCCTGCAAAGGCTCCAGCGCATTGTATCTGCGCCACTTGCCCACAAAGAACGATACCCCGGTGCTGACTACCAGATTTGTGAATGACATTATGACCAGACAATCTGCGCGCTGGATGACCTGCTGTAGCTCACACTTCAGTATCCACGATATGACATACCGCGCACTGTTTTCGACCAACAGGCACATGGTGCCGTTGATCAGACAGGCAGTAAATTTCTGCCCCGGCGTGCCGCCAAACAGCATAACGGTGACGAACAGAAATAGAAGCGTGTAAACCACTGCCATCGGCGTAAAAAAGCCATAGTTGCGCACGACCGAGAGGGTCATCGTAATCATGGTTATAACGCAGGAGCACACCAGCGGGTGCTTTACCCTGCCTTTGCCAAGATAGGCGTACTCCACCATAATAAAGCCGAGCCATTGGGTCAGGCAGACCCAGTGGCCGTACACATACCAGCGCCAGAATTCTTCATTCATCGCCGAACTGCCCCTTCCATTCCAGCCATGCGCTGCGGATAGCCGGAAAATCCTGTCGGCTTGCGTTCAACTCTACCCCACTGCGCAGTTCCACCTTGTAATTGCGGATGGAGCGCACATACTGCAGATTGACTACATCACTGCGCCCTACCTGCAAAAAACCGTTTTCGTACAGCATGGCAGGCAGATCAGCGATCTTGCCGTAAAAGGTGCAGATGGGCTGGTGCGGGATATCGCCGTAGACGTTGATCTGCCGCAGATCGCTTTCCAGATAATAGATCTGATCCAGCGGGATCTCACTGGTGGTACGGTTGTGGTGCACCTCCAGCGTTTTTCGGGGGTCGGTCATGCCGGAAAAGATATCCTCCAGACAGCTGGGCAGCTGGGCGGCAATATCCCGCTTGAGTAGGTAGCGGTAAGCGTTGACCGTGTAGCCCTTTGGGGCAAATTCCAGATAAGCCGAAATGTACACCAGCACGATATCCGGGGCAAGCTGCCGCAGCCTGCGCCCCAGCGCGATGCCATCGGTGGTTTTCAGGTCCACATCCAGAAACGCCAGCTGGTAGCGTTCCAGTTCCGGAGTAGCTAGCAGCTGCTCGCCGCTGGTGCAGACAGTGCTCTGCACCTGAATTTCCCGGGCGCGGAACCATTCCGAGATATACTCGTCCATCCGCGCAGCGAAGGCTGCATCGTCGTCACAGACCAGAATGTGCATGGGGTGTTTCCTCCTTTTGAATACAAAAAAGCATATAGCGGTGTCCCCCGCCGGGAGAAGCACCCTATATGCTTTTATATTACACTTGTCCCGCTCGTTCGTCAATCAAAGACGGAGCAGACGCCGGGATATTTTATGCAAGGAATTTGTCGTAGAGACCAAATGCAAAGATGAACACCACGATGAGCGGCAGCACATAGGTCAGGTAGCCGCGCATCCAGTCCTGCACCTTGAGCCCCTTGCCGGTGTTGACCTCTTTTTTGTAGTTCTGCCAGCCCCAGCCGTAACGGGTAACGCAGAACAGCAGATACACCAAGCTGCCCAGCGGCAGGAAGAGGTTGCTGACCAGAAAATCCTCTACATCCAGCACAGCGCCGCCGAACACCGCAAAGCCATCCCATGTCCACAGGTTATAGCCCAGCACGCAGGGCATGGACAGAAGGATGATGAGCACAAGGTTCACCAGACTGGACTTTTTGCGGCTGCAGCCGGTCAGCTCCATGCCGCAGCAGATGATGTTCTCGAACACTGCCAGCACCGTGGACATGGCCGCAAAGGCCATGAACAGGAAGAACAGGCTGCCCCACAACCGGCCCATGGACATATTGGCAAAGATGTTGGGCAGGGTGATAAAGATCAGGCTGGGGCCGCTGGTCTGGTCTACATGGTAGGTAAAGCAGGCCGGGAAGATGATCAAACCGGCGGTGATGGCTACAAAGGTATCCAGCACCACAATGCGGACAGATTCGCCCAGCAGGGAGTGCTCCTTGCCGATATAGCTGCCGAAGATGGACATGGCGCCGATGCCAAGGCTCAGGGTGAAGAAGGCCTGATTCATAGCAGAGACCAGCGTGTTGACCACACCCACCTCCTGCATCCGGGTAAAGTCCGGCACAAGGAAGAAGGAAAGGCCCTCCTTTGCCCCGGGCATGAACAGGCTGTTGACAGCCAGCACCACCATAATGAGAAGCAGAGCGATCATCATGCCCTTGGTCACGCGCTCCAGACCGCTCTGCAGACCCTTGGCACACACCAGAATGCCTACCACGACCACGAACACCATCCAGAAGGTCATGGTGGCGGGGCTTGCCAGCATTTCGGTAAACTTACCGGCCACCTGCTCGGCGTTGAGCCCCGCCAGTTTACCGGCGGCAGTCATGTAGAAATAGTGCAGCATCCAGCCCGCCACGGTGGTGTAGAACATCATCAGCAGGTAGCAGCCGATGAGGGTGAAGTAGCCGTGGATGTGCCACTTCTGCCCCGGCTTTTCCAGTGCCTGATACGCCCGCACCGGGCTTTTGCGGGAGGCACGTCCCACGGCAAATTCCATGGTCATGATGGGCAGACCCAGAATGACCAGAAAGATCAGGTAGAACAGTACAAAGGCACCGCCGCCGCCCTGCCCGGCAATATACGGGAACTTCCACACATTGCCGATGCCGATGGCGCAGCCTGCGGAAAGCAGAATAAAGCCCAGACGGGATTTCAGAGTTTCTCGTTCCATGATTTGATTACTCCTTTTCCAGTTTGCCCGCCCGGCTTGGAGACCCTAGCAAAGCGTTGCTTTTGTATTATAGCACAAATCCCGTCGATGACCAGCACTGTTTTACTGCAATGAACTTTTGTTGTCAGAAGTTCAGACTGTTTTTCAGACGGATACAGTCCGGCCAACTACGCCGTTCTGTTCCATTTTTGCCGTTTTGCAGTTCTTTTTATCGGCGTATGTTCAAGAATGCAATTTTGTTCATTTTTCAGATGAAAACCTGATAGTTCTTCACCCTTGGAAACGCGCAAAAAAGAAGCCGCCGCACAGGCTGCTGTGCAACGGCTTCTGTACCATCTTACTTCTGCTTCCGGGGGGCATTTTTGCCCACAGGGCCGCGGGGACGGCGCTCGGCAGCCTTGGTCTGCTGGGCAGCAGAGCGGGTCTGTGCACGACCCTTGACCGTTGCGGCGCGCAGACCGTTCACCTCGGCCTTGGTCAGTTCGCGGTAGGTGCCGGGCTTGAGCATACCCAGCTTTACCACGCCTTCTGCGTTGCGCTTCAGGCGCACCACCTCAAGACCCACGCTCTCGCACATCCGGCGAATCTCGCGGTTCTTTCCCTCTTTCAGAGTCATCTCCATCACGGTGCGGCCGGGCTCATCGGTGACCACATTGATGGCGCAGGGCATGGTCTTGGTGCCGTCGTCCAGAACAACGCCGCTGCTCAGCTTGAGGATGGTAGCCTCGTCGGCGCGGGGCTGCACGGTAACGCGGTACAGCTTGGAGATGCCGCCGGAGGGATGGGTGACAGCCTGCGCAAAGGCACCATCGTTGGTCATCAGCAGCAGACCCTCGCTGTCCTTATCCAGACGCCCTACCGGGTACAGGCGGGCGGGGATGTCGCTGACCAAGTCCATCACGGTCTTGCGGCCAAGTTCGTCGCTGGCGGTGGTCACATAGCCACGGGGCTTGTACAGCGCCAGATAGTACAGCTGCTGGTTTTTCTGGATGTAGATACGCTCGTCATCCACATGGAGCACGTCACGGTTGGGATCCATCTTGTCGCCCACCTTGACCGGGTGGCCGTTCACCTTGACGCGACCCTCGGCAATGATCTGCTCGGCGGCGCGGCGGGAGCACAGACCCTGCTCGGCCATGATCTTCTGAATACGTTCTTCTGCCATAATATTACTCCTTGTGCGCCTCACGGCGCTCAAAACGCGCACCACTCCCCTGCTTTTGCAGGGCACGGTACGCGGCTATATAAACCGCAGATCAAAAGGCCTGCGGCTGCGGCTTGGTTATTATAAAAAGTTACTCTGCCTTGGGCTCCTCTGCGGGTGCCTTATCGTCCTTTTTGACCAGAGCGGTGAGCTTTTCCACCAGCTCGGGCAGCATGGTCAGGGCACGGTCGATGCTGTTGGAGCTATCCGACAGCTGGATGGTGCGCACGCAGCCATCCTTGATGACCAGAAATGCCACCGGCTGGATGTTGACACCGGCACCGGAGCCGCCGCCAAACAGATCTTTGTTGGCAGCGTTCTTGCCGTTAAAATCGGTACCGCCGGAGGCGAAACCGAAGCTCACCTTGGACACCGGCAGGATGGTGATGCCATCCTCGGTGGTGATGGGCTTGCCGATGATGGTGTTGGCGTCCACCATCTGGTGAATTTTCTCCATCGTAACGTTCATCAGGCCCTGAATAGGATGCTCTGCCATAAAACAACTCTCCTTTATTCATCCGTGCAGGCAGCAGGCCGCCGGAAAGCATTCTGATATAGATTTAGTGTACCACACTTTATATAAAGATGTCCAATACTTTTTTACGCCAGAACTCGTATAGCACCCGCACAGCGGCAATGACGATGAACAGCGCCTGCGCACTGACCCGGAAGGATACCCTGTCCTGCACAGTAGGCTGAGCACTGCCGAAGTCCGGCAGAACGCGCAGCTGGTCAAATTCCAGAAAGAAGAAATGATCCAGTACGCCAAGGGTCGGGTACAGCCATGCCTGCAGCTTGCCGTAATTGCGGGCAGCTTCGGCGGGGTCTTCACCGCGCACACCAAGGCAGACCGAGATCTTTGTAAAGCGGATGGCGCCAAACACTGCTCGCAGCAGCGTACCCACGCCCCGCAGCATGGTGCAGACCGCATCCAGCGTGATCTTTGCCTTTTGGCGGGGTGGCTTTTCTGCTTTGGGCTTTGCAGGCTGCGCAGCCTTTTTTTCAGCTTTTTTGCGCTTGCGCTCCGCACGCCATGCGCGGAATTTTGCTTTCAGCCTACCGGTAAAGCCCTTGGGTTCCTCCGACTGGGCGGGAGGTTCAGGCTTGGGGTATTGGAACACCGGAAAAGTGATGCCCAGCGCCCCGGCTTTTACGGTAAGGGTATCGTTTTGCCAGCAGATATCCGCGCAGAAAGGGCACAGCAGCAACAGCGCCGCCAGCACCAGAATGATCAGCAGCAGGATGCCCACCACCTTGAGGATGAACAGCAGACAAGCGCCCACTGCGGAAAGAACCATGCCCATGGGTCAACCCTCACTTTCGGTCGGATCATCTGTCGGTGCGTCACTATGCACCGGCGGCAGGTCTGCCAGACTGGACAGACCGAACACACGCAAAAAGGTATCAGTGGTGCGGAAGCTGACCGGGCGACCCGGCAGATCCAGACGTCCGGCTTCCTCGATGAGCCCCTTTTCCAGCAGACCGGACACGCTGGACGAGGAGTCCACGCCGCGCACCTGCTCAATAAAAGCGCGGGACACCGGCTGATTATAGGCGATGACGGTCAGGGTCTCCATGGCCGCAGGGCCAAGCGGTACGGCGCGGCGGCTGTCCAGCACGCGGCGCACGCAGTCGGCCCACTGGGTCTTGGTGGCAAGTTGCCACCGGGTATTCAGATGCAGCAGACACAGACCGCTGTCCTCCCGCTGATAGCGGGTGTGCAGGGTCTCCAGTGCGGCATCCACGCTGGACTGGGGCAGCTGCACCGCCTGTGCCAGCTTATCGGCACCTATGGGGTCGCCGCAGGCAAAAAGCATGGCCTCTACGGCGGCAAGGGTTTGTTTCTGGTTCATGGGTTCTCCTTATTGCGTTCCGGGCGGGTGCGGCGCATGGTCAGTTCTCCCCGGTCATCCAGCGCGATGCGTCCGCCGCGCACCAGTTCCAGCAGCGCCAGAAAGGTAGCTACGTTGGTGCTGCGGCTCTGGCTGCGGGAAAACAACTGCTCCATCTTTGCCACGGTGCCGCCCAGCATCCGGCGCAGGATGTACACCACCCGGCTGGTGACCGATACCATGGGCGCGGTGACCAGCGGCTCAAACTGCTGCTGGGTGGGCACGCGGCGGGTCTTGGTGCGGCCTGCCAGCGCCTGCCAGTAGTCCGCCAAAATCTGCGGGGCGTGGTGCAGCGCGTAGGTGTTGTCCCACTCCATCTCCATGGGGCGGCGCACGAACACCGGGGCAGCCTCCCCTTTTGCGCGCAGCAACTTTGCCATGCGGCGGCACTGGTCGTACTCGATGAGCTGGCCGGTGAGCTCCTGCTTCATGCGCTCGCCCTCTTCGCTGCGGGGCAGCAGCAGAAAGCTTTTCATCTCCACCAGATGCGCCGCCATCTCAATGAAAGCACTGGCAGTCTCGGGGTCAGGGTCGGCCTGCTCCACGGTGCGGGTGTACTGGTCGATGAGCTGCAGAATGGGGATGTTGTGCAGGTCCATCTTATGTTTTGCCACCAGCGCCAGCAATAATTCCAGCGGGCCGTCAAAATCCTCCAGATGGAAGGTCAATTCCTCTGCCACTCAGATCACCGCCCCAAGACTGCTGGCATAAACGGCGTAGGCGATCTTATCGATATACCCGGTGCCCGCGCCCAAAAGCGACCACACCACGTTGTTCAGGTAGTATAGCGGCACATCCAGAAAGCCGCCCCAAACCGCTGCCAGCATAACGATCATGATATATTTTTCGTACCGCATCAGGCCAAAGTAGATGTGCTGCGGCAGCACCACCAGCAGAATGCGGCTGCCGTCCAGCGGCGGCACGGGGATCAGGTTGAACACCGCAAGGCTCACGTTCATCAGCACCAGATACCGCAAAAACATGGCAATGTAAATGGTGGCATTATTGACCGGTGCCCAGTAGTACATTACCTTCCACGCCACCATGCCAAGGTAAGCCAGCACAAGGTTTGCCACAGGGCCTGCCAGTGCAGTGAGCGCCATGCCCCACTTGGGGTTTTTGAAGTTGCGGGGGTTGGTGGACACAGGCTTTGCCCAGCCCACGCCTGCAAACACCATGCACAGCGTGCCCAGCAGGTCAAAGTGGGCAAAGGGATTCAGCGAAAGACGCCCCTCGCGTTTGGCGGTGGCATCGCCCAGCAGCCATGCTGCCAGTGCATGGCCGGCCTCGTGGAACGGGATGGCCACCAGCGCCACCAGTGCGCGGATGATATAATAGGTTGCCTGTGCGGTCATGTAAATCTCTCCTCCTTCAAAACGAATTTCTTTCTTTATAATACTATTTTTTTGTGCCCTGCACAAGCCCCACTGCACCGGGAATGCAAAAAGCTACAGAAAATTTAAAAAAAGGCTTGCTTTTTCTTTGTATCTCTGGTAAAATAATCAAGCTGATTATTTTGATTCCATACTTCACTGTAGGAGGTGCAATTACCATGGCTAAGTGTGAATGCTGCGGCAAGGGTGTTACCTTTGGTATCAAGGTCTCTCACTCTCATCGCCGTTCCAACCGTACCTGGAAGCCGAATGTCCGTCGTGTCAAGGCGGTCGTGGAGGGCTCTCCCAAGTATGTCTACGCATGCTCCCGTTGCCTGCGCGCTGGCAAAGTTACCCGCGCTGTCTAATTTGGTGTATGTGGCCGGTCACTTTGTCGAGTGGCCGGCTTTTTTATTTGCCGCAAGGAGAGGAATAAAATGTCTTTGCCTGTTGATCCCATCATGCTGCTGAGCGTGGTGAACCTGAAACTGCGGGATCAGTATAAGGATCTCGATGCGCTGTGCGAGGATCTGGAGGCCGATAAGGCCGGTCTGTGCGCAAAGCTGCACGCTGTGGGCTACGATTATGACCCGCAGCGCAACCAGTTTGTCTGATTATAGCTTCCAAATCCGGCACCGGTGCGCAGCGACTGTGCCCGGGCCGGTGAATGATAAAATAAGGAGTGCTTGATTTATGATCCAGGGTACCTATTACAAAGAGTGGAGCACGGTTCTTGGCCGTGAGATGGAGTTTAAGGTGTACGGTCATGCCGGTGTGCCGGTGCTGGCACTGCCCGCCCGCAGCGGCCGTTTTTACGACTGGGAGAACAACGGCATGCCCGACGCCATTGCCCAGCTGCTGAACGAGGGCAAGGTGCAGCTGTTCTGCGCGGATGCCGTAGACGGCGAGGGCCTTTTGAACGGTGATCTGCCCCAGCGCCGCCGCGCCGAGCTGCAGGAGAAGTATTTCGTCTACCTGAGCGCTGAGCTGGCTCCCCGTATTCTGGCCCTGAACAACGCCAAAAAAGGCACCCGGATCTGGACTGCCGGTGTGGATCTGGGCGCTTACCACGCCGTCCACTGCCGTCTGCGCCGCCCCACCCTGTTTGCGGGTACTGTGGGTATGGGCGGCATCTACGACCTGACCCGCTTCTGGGGCACCGACAGCGACGACATGGTGCTGCGCTGCTCTCCCCTTGCTTACCTGCAAGAGAACGGCATTGCCAACAAGCTGGCACTGACCAAGGCAGAAGAGAACAATCTGATCCTCTGCGCCGGTCAGGGTGCCTACGAGGGCGATGCACTGGATGACACACAGGCATTGGCTGATCTGCTGAAGGATCAGGGCATGCCCGCACATCTGGAGATCTGGGGCGGCGACGTTTCCCACGACTGGTACTGGTGGGGCAAGATGTGGAGTCTGTTTGCACCGCGCATTCTGGAAGTAAAGTAAGAGCTTACAACGAGGGAAAGCCTGCGGGGCTTCCCTCGTTTTCTTATATGCAGCGGTTTTGAATGGCCTCCGTGTGCGCTTTGGCCATGTTCAGCGGAATTTTATCTTTTAATTTATGGTTCAGAAACACCTGTGGCGTTTCTGAACCATTTTTGTCTGCTGCATTATTTAAATTTCATTTCCTACTTGAATTGTCGGATATTGTGTGCTATACTGCTGTTGCAAGAAAATATACCCCATGGGGGTTTATGAAAGGAGCGATTCCGAGATGGAAGAGACCAAAAAGCACTGTTGCTGCTGCGTTGATACGCCGGAAGCGGACGCTGTGGCAGATGCTGCTGTCCCCTGCTGCTGCCGCCACAAAGAGCGCAGCCCGGAGGAATACAAAGCCCTGCTCAACCGGCTGAACCGTATTGAAGGGCAGGTGCGCGGCATCCGTGGGATGCTGGAAAAGGACGCCTACTGTGTGGACATTCTGGTGCAGGTGGCCGCAGCCAATGCGGCACTGAACAGCTTTTCCCGGGAATTGCTGGCGCAGCACATCGGCAGCTGCGTGGCGGATGACCTGCGTGCCGGCAGCGACGAAAAGTTGGAAGAACTGCTCCGGCTGCTGCCCAAGTTGATGAAATGACCGCCCGCCGGGCAAACTGAGCACAAGGAGAAAAAACAATGGAACAATTCAATGTTACCGGCATGAGCTGCGCGGCCTGCTCTGCCCGGGTGGAAAAGGCCGTAAAGAGCGTGCCGGGCGTCACCGGCTGTTCGGTAAGCCTGCTGACAAACTCCATGGGGGTGGAGGGTACAGCAGAGAATGCCGCCATTATCCGTGCTGTGGAGCAGGCCGGTTACGGCGCAAGCCCCAAAAAGGCTGCTGCCTCCGCCAGCACCAGCGCAGAGCTGGACGCATTGGCGGACCACGAAACGCCCAAGCTGAAACGGCGGCTCATCGCCTCGCTGGGCTTTTTGCTGGTGCTGATGTACTTTTCCATGGGGCACATGATGTGGGGCTGGCCGCTGCCCCGCTGGTTTGACGGCAACCACATCGCCATGGGGCTGGTACAGCTGCTGCTGGCGGGCATCGTGATGGTAATCAACCAGAAGTTTTTCATCAATGGCTTCAAGGGGCTGGTGCACCGCTCCCCTAACATGGATACACTGGTGGCCATGGGCTCCATGGCAAGCTTTGTGTGGAGCACCTACGCCCTGTTTGCCATGACCGATGCGCAGCTGCACGGCAATGAGGAACTGGTCATGCACTACATGATGGAGTTCTATTTTGAGTCTGCCGCCATGATTTTGACCCTCATCACCGTGGGCAAGATGCTGGAAGCGCGCTCTAAGGGCAAGACCACCGATGCGCTCAAGAGCCTGATGAAGCTTGCACCCAAGACCGCTACCCTGCTGCGGGACGGTGCCGAGGTGACTGTGCCCATTGAGCAGGTGCAGAAGGAAGATATCTTTGTGGTGCGCCCGGGCGAGAACATCCCGGTGGACGGCATTGTGCTGGAGGGCAGCAGCGCCGTGAACGAGAGCGCCCTGACCGGCGAAAGCATCCCGGTGGACAAGGCCGTGGGCGATAAGGTAAGCGCCGCCACCACCAACCAATCCGGCTATTTGCAGTGCCGTGCCACCCGTGTGGGCGAGGACACCACGCTGGCGCAGATTATCCGCATGGTCAGCGATGCCGCCGCCACCAAAGCCCCCATTGCTAAGATCGCGGATACCGTATCCGGCTTTTTCGTGCCTGCGGTCATCAGCATTGCGGTGATCACCACCCTTGTCTGGCTGCTGCTGGGGCGGGATGTAGGCTACGCGCTGGCGCGGGGCATCTCAGTGCTGGTCATCAGCTGCCCCTGTGCGCTGGGACTTGCAACGCCGGTGGCTATCATGGTGGGCAACGGCTTGGGTGCGAAAAACGGCATCCTGTTCAAGACCGCTGCGGCGTTGGAGGAGGCCGGGCGTACCCGCATCGTGGCACTGGACAAGACCGGCACCATCACCTGCGGCAAGCC
This sequence comes from Faecalibacterium sp. I3-3-33, assembly GCF_023347295.1. Classification (NCBI taxonomy): domain Bacteria; kingdom Bacillati; phylum Bacillota; class Clostridia; order Eubacteriales; family Oscillospiraceae; genus Faecalibacterium; species Faecalibacterium sp. I3-3-33. Next base: position 1,510,159 of record NZ_CP094469.1, on the reverse strand, counting down.
CACTGTCACCGACCTGCTGCCCGCTGCGGGCGTGACCGAGACCGAACTGCTCACACTGGCAGCCGCGCTGGAGGGCCGCAGCGAGCACCCGCTGGCGCGGGCAGTGCTGGCCTATGCGGAGGAAAAGCAGCTGGCGCTGCCCTCTGTCACCGATTTTACCGCCCTGCCGGGCAACGGCCTTACCGCCAAGCTGGAGGGCAAGGAGATCTTTGGCGGCAACGCTGCTTTTATTAGCACAAAGGTCGCTATCCCTGCTGCACTGCAAACGCAGGCTGCTGCACTGGCTGCGCAGGGTAAGACGCCCCTGTTCTTTGGCGGTGCAGGCCGTCTGCTGGGCGTTATCGCGGTGGCAGATACCATCAAGGAGGACAGCCCGCAGGCCATCCGGGAGCTGCGGAACATGGGCATCCGGGTAGTGATGCTGACCGGCGACAATCAGCGCACCGCTGAAGCCATCGGCCGGCAGGCCGGTGTGGACGAGGTGATCGCCGGGGTGCTGCCGGAGAGCAAGGAGGCCGTTATCCGGCAGCTCCAAAAGTACGGCAAGGTGGCTATGGTGGGCGACGGCATCAACGACGCCCCTGCCCTGACCCGAGCCGACACCGGCATTGCCATCGGCGCAGGCACGGATGTGGCCATTGACGCTGCGGACGTAGTGCTGATGAACTCCAAGCTCTCGGACGTGCCCGCCGCCATCCGGCTGAGCCGCGCTTCCCTGCGTAACATCCACGAAAACCTGTTCTGGGCGTTCATCTATAACATCATCGGCATTCCGCTGGCAGCCGGTGTGTTCATTCCCTTGGGGCTGACGCTGAACCCCATGTTCGGCGCAGCTGCCATGAGCCTTTCCAGCTTCTGCGTGGTGAGCAACGCCTTGCGGCTGAACCTGTTCAACCTGCACAGCGCAAAGCGTGACCACCCGCCCAAACACGTCCCTGCCCTGCCCGCCGCCCTTGTGCAGCCCGCAGCGGAGGAAGATACAATTCAAAAGGAGGAGACCGCTATGAAAAAGACCCTGACTGTAGAAGGCATGATGTGCCCCCACTGTGAAGCCCGCGTCAAGAAGGCGCTGGAGGCTCTGCCGCAGGTGGACGAGGCTGTTGTCAGCCACGAAGCCGGTACTGCCATCGTCACCCTGAACGCTGAAGTAGACGATGAGGTACTGAAGAAGGCCGTAGAGGCGCAGGACTACCCTGTTACCGGCATCCAGTAAGGCGAAAAAGCAAAAGGCAGCTGCGCGGATTTCTGCGCAGCTGCCTTTTTTGTAACGTGACGGTTTTGAATGCGCGCCGCGTTCGCTTTGCGCATCTTCAGCGGAAAGAACATTTTATATTTGTAAGCGGGTAAAATCTGCGGATCTTCCCCGTTTGCTTTTTCACGGGAAGAGCGTTACCGGAAATGGTATTTTTACAGATAACAGTCAAATAGTCTGCCCACATCGAGAATTATATTTATAGTCGATTTTTCTAGGCCACAAGCCAACTTTCGGGCTTTTTGTGGGCAAAAGCAAAAAAAGAGGTCAAAATTGAACAAATCAGCGAGTTTTGCCCACCAAACAAAAAATCCGTATAAAACACTTACCGGAGGTTCTGCGCCGTTTTTTAAAGCCAGAAACGCCAAAAAAGCCCGCTGCAAGGCGGAATGTCCTTGCAGCGGGCAACATAGATAACCGGGGAACCCTTATCAGACTTCGGTGTTAAAGTAGCGCTTCAGCAGGCCCTCGAAGCCGCGGCCGTGACGAGCCTCGTCCTTTGCCATCTCATGAACGGTGTCGTGGATAGCGTCCAGATTCAGCGCCTTAGCCTTCTTGGCCAGATCCATCTTACCGGCGCAGGCACCGCACTCGGCCTCAGCACGCATCATCAGGTTCTTCTTGGTGCTGTCGGTCACGACCTCGCCCAGCAGCTCTGCAAAGCGGGATGCGTGGTCAGCCTCCTCATAAGCATAACGCTTGTAGGCCTCGGCGATCTCGGGGTAGCCCTCACGCTCTGCCACGCGAGCCATAGCCAGATACATGCCGACCTCGCTGCACTCGCCCTCGAAGTTTGCGCGCAGACCATCAACGATCTCCTGCGGCACGCCCTCTGCCTTGCCGATGCCAACAACGTGCTCGGTGACGTAGGTGTTGCCCTTCTTCTCCACAAAAGCGGAAGCGGGAGCCTTGCAAACGGGGCACTGAGCGGGGATCTCACCCTCAGCGATATAACCACAAACGGTGCAAACGTATTTCTTCATAAGAATTTACCTCCATTCGATCTGTTAAAAATGATACAGGACGGAAACCACCCGCCTGTTGCTTCTATGCTGGGCAGCCGTGCTGCCGGGTATAGAAAGAGCCATGAAAAGGAGCTTTGTGCCTGTGGCACTTCCCTTTCCATGGCTCTATTATAGCGAATAATTCCTAGATAGTCAAGTGTATTTTTGAGAATTATTCTCACTTATTGAAATCTGTCAGAATAACCAAATTCCACCGGGAAAAACTGGGCGCATTACCGGAATCAGACCTGCAGGTTGCCGCTGGTAGCAGCATCGGAACCGGCAGTGGCGTCAAACTCGTAGTCGTTGCCGGGCAGGATGGCGTTGAGCAGGATACCTGCAATCGCAGCCACAGCCAGACCGGACAGATTGATGGTGACGCTGCCAACGGTAAAGCCAACGCCGCCCACAGAGTTGAAGCCCAGTGCACACACCAGAATGACGGCGGCAACGATCAGGTTGCGGCTGTTGGTAAAGTCCACGCGGTTCTCCACCACGTTGCGCACACCGATGGCAGAGATCATGCCGTACAGCACGAAGCTGATACCGCCGATGATGCCGGTGGGGATGGTGTTGATGACGGCCTCAAACTTGGGGCTGAAGCTCAGGATGATAGCCAGCACAGCTGCAATGCGGATGACCAGCGGATCGTAGATCTTGCTCAGTGCCAGCACGCCGGTATTCTCGCCGTAGGTGGTGTTAGCGGGGCCGCCCAGCAGGCCGGCCATGGTGGTGGCCAGACCATCGCCCATCAGGGTGCGGTTCAGGCCGGGGTCATTGATATAGTTGTGGCCGACAGTGGCGCTGATGGCGGCAATATCGCCAACGTGCTCCATCATGGTAGCCAGCGCGATGGGGATAATGGTGAACAGAGCACTGATGAACTCCGGGCTGCCGTCAATGGCAAACAGGCCCATAGCCTCCTTGTGCAGGGGGATGCCCAGCCAAGCGGCCTCGGAGATCTTCTGGAAGTCTACTGCACCGGTGACCAGTGCCACAGCGTAGGAGACCAGCACACCGATGAGGATGGGCAGGATCTTGACCATGCCCTTGCCCCAGATGTTGCACACGATCACAGTGCCCAGTGCCACAAAGGCCAGCAGCCAGTTGGACTGGCAGTTAGTGATGGCAGAGGGAGCAAGAATCAGACCGATGGAGATAATGATGGGGCCGGTGACCACCGGCGGGAAGAACTTCATGATGCGGCGGATGCCAAAGGTGGAGATCAGCAGGCTGGCCACCAGATAGACCAGACCCGAGAATGCAATGGCAGCGCAGGCATAGGGCAGCATCTTGGTGTTGGCAACGGTCAGGTTGCCGTCGGCATCAGCCAGCATGGGAGCCACGATGGAGAAGCCGCCCAGATATGCAAAGGAGGAGCCGAGGAATGCAGGCACCTTCTTTTTGGTGATGAGGTGGAACAGCAGGGTGCCCAGACCGGCACACAGCAGAGTGGTGGAAACGCTCAGGCCGGTGAGCAGCGGCACCAGAACCGTTGCGCCGAACATGGCAAACATGTGCTGCACACCCAGAATGAACATTCTGCCGGTGCCCAGCTTTTTGGCGTCATATACGCCCTTGGAGTAATCGATCTTTTCGCTCATAGAAAACCTCCTGTACTGTTATTCCCAAAAAAAGAGGCATTGCCGTTGAAACAGCAGTGCCTCTGAATTTCAGGAACAAGACCTCCACACAAAAACGGGAAAGAAGCCGCTATGCAGTCGCTCACGCTTGAACATTGTGCTCCTCCCCTTCTTTTTGTGTTCCTTCCAACAACCGGAACCGCTCCGGCAAGGCAGCAGCAGCGCTGCGGCCTTTTAGATAAGTATAGCAGATTTTGGGCTTTCCAGCAAGGTGTTGACAGCTTTTTCTTGCCTGTTGCACCGCGCTGCGGGCTGCGGGGGTTGCGCTTTGAGATGGAATGGCCTATAATAGAGCCTGTTCTTATTTCCTACTATCACAATGTGTTGATATTATAGGAGGCTCTATGCTCTATCTGGATTATTCCGCCAACACCCCCGTGGACGAGGCAGTGCTGCAATGCTTTTGCGAAGCAGAGCGGCGTTACCCGGGCAACGCCAACGCCCACCATCAGGCAGGCGCTGCCGCAAAGGCCGCTATAAACGAGGCGACCCGCAGCATCGCCCGCTGTCTGAGCGCACCGTCTGCGGGCATCATCTATACCTCCGGTGCAAGCGAAGCCAACAACCTTGCCGTGAAGGGGCTGACAGCGCTGGGAGGTGCAGCAGGCAGGCACATCCTCTCTACCCCGCTGGAGCATTCGTCTATCAGCGGCAGTCTGGAGGCGCTGCAAAAGCAGGGGTACGAGGTGGAGCTGCTGGACATCCTGCCGGACGGCACAGTGGACCTTGCGGACCTGAAAAAGCGGCTGCGACCGGACACCGTGCTGGTGGCTGTGACCGCTGTGGACAGTGAGCTGGGCGTGGTACAGCCCATCGCGGAAATTGCAGAGCTTTTAAAGGCATATCCCAGCTGCCATTTCCATGTGGACGCCACACAGGCCGTAGGAAAGATCCCCGTACAGTTTGAGGGCATGGACACCATGAGCCTGACAGCCCATAAGTTTTACGGGCTCAACGGCATCGGTGTGCTGGTAAAGCGGCTGGGGCTGGCACTGCCGCCCCTCATCCACGGCGGAGAGAGTACTACTCCCTACCGCAGCGGCACACCTACCGTGGCCCTTGCCTGCTCGCTGGCGCTGGCCTTGGAAAAGGCTGCTGCCGAACTTCCTGCCCGCGCTACTACCGTGCGCAGCCTGAATGACCGGTTGCGTACAGAGCTTACCCGCTATCCAAAAGTGCGCATCAACAGCCCGGCAAACGCTGTACCGCACATCCTGAACCTGAGCGTGCAGGGCGTAAAGGGCACTGTGTTCCAGCGGGAGCTGGACGCATGCGGGGTGTGCGTCTCGGTCAAATCTGCCTGTTCCTCCGATGGGTTGCCCTCCCGGGCAGTGCTGGCCGTCAGTCAGGACCAACGCAACGCCCTTTCCTCTTGGCGCATCAGCCTGAGTCATCTTACCACAGAGGAGGAAGTGACCTTCTTTCTGCAAGCGTTTGCAGACTGCTACAACACACTGACCCGGTAAAAAACCGTAAAGCCGACCCGTTTGCAGCTGCTATAAACAAATAAAAAGACCTTCCCGCTCTCCGGAACGGGAAGGTCTTTATAAATTGCTAATTAGCCTTGGAACTTACGTTCAAGGACAAAATCACTCAATGATCTTGCCAACAACGCCGGAACCAACGGTACGGCCACCCTCACGGATAGCGAAACGCAGGCCCTCTTCCATAGCAACAGGGGTCAGCAGCTCAACGTGCATCATGACGTTATCGCCGGGCATGCACATCTCGGTGCCTTCGGGCAGGGTGATGATGCCGGTCACGTCAGTGGTACGGAAGTAGAACTGAGGACGATAGTTGGAGAAGAAGGGAGTGTGACGGCCGCCTTCGTCCTTGGTCAGGACGTAGACCTGAGCCTCAAAGACATTGTGGGGGTGCACAGAACCGGGCTTAGCCAGAACCTGACCACGCTCGATCTGGGTACGATCAACACCACGCAGCAGAGCGCCGATGTTATCGCCAGCCTCAGCGAAGTCCAGAGACTTACGGAACATCTCCAGACCGGTGATGGTGGTGTTCAGACGGTCGGGCTTAATGCCGACGATCTCCATAGCGTCGCCAACCTTAGCCATACCACGCTCAACACGACCGGTAGCAACGGTACCACGGCCAGAAATGGTCATGACGTCCTCGATGGGCATCAGGAAGGGCTTATCCTCCTCACGATCCGGGTTGGGGATGTAGGAGTCAACAGCGTCCATCAGCTCCTTGATGCAAGCGTAAGCAGGATCCTCGGGATCGTTGGGAGCCTCCAGAGCCTTCAGAGCGGAACCACGAATGATCGGGGTGTCATCGCCCGGGAAGTCGTACTCGCTCAGCAGCTCACGGATCTCCATCTCGACCAGATCCAGCAGCTCTTCGTCGTCGACCATATCGCACTTGTTCATGAACACAACGATATAGGGCACGCCGACCTGACGAGCCAGCAGGATGTGCTCACGAGTCTGGGGCATGGGACCATCGGTAGCAGCAACGACCAGGATAGCGCCGTCCATCTGAGCAGCACCGGTGATCATGTTCTTAACGTAGTCAGCATGGCCCGGGCAGTCAACGTGAGCGTAGTGACGAGCCTCGGTCTGGTACTCGACGTGAGCGGAGTTGATCGTGATACCACGAGCGCGCTCCTCGGGAGCCTTATCGATGTTAGCGTAGTCCATGAACTCTGCATCACCCTTCAGAGCCAGGTACTTGGTGATAGCAGCGGTCAGAGTGGTCTTGCCGTGGTCAACGTGACCGATGGTGCCGATGTTAACATGCGGCTTAGAACGGTCGAACTTTGCCTTTTCAGCCATTGGAATATCCTCCCTTAATTTAGGTTTTGATATTGGTTACAACAACCCTGCAAAATGCAGACATTGCACTGCAAGGCTATTCTACTAAATTTGTCCTGTAAAATCAAGTGCTTTTACAGGAAATTTTGCCGGAGTTACACTACCCCGGCAAAATTCTTATGCTTTACAGCGCTTAGCCCTTGGTACGGCCAGCAATGATCTGGTCAGCAATGTTCTTGGGAACCGGCTCATAGTGAGAGGGCTCCATAACATACTGGCCACGACCCTGAGTCTTGGAACGCAGGTCGGTAGCGTAGCCGAACATCTGAGCCAGAGGCACAAATGCGTTGACACGCTGGGTGCCAGCCATAGCTTCCATGCCCTGGATCTGACCACGGCGGGCGTTCAGGTCGCCGATAACATCGCCCAGATACTCATCGGGAACGATAACAGCAACCTTCATGATGGGCTCGGTGATGATAGGATCAGCCTTGCGCATAGCATCCTTGAATGCCATAGAACCAGCGATGGAGAAGGCCATTTCAGAGGAGTCGACCTCATGATAAGAACCATCCCACAGGGTGACCTTGACATCAACAACAGGATAACCTGCCAGAACGCCAGCCTTCATAGCACCCTGAATACCGTTGTCGATAGCAGGGATGTATTCCTTCGGGATAGCGCCGCCAACGATAGCGTTGACGAACTCGTAACCCTTGCCGGGCTCATTGGGCTCGATCTTGATCTTAACGTGACCGTACTGGCCCTTACCACCGGACTGACGTGCGTACTTGGTCTCCTGGTTGGCCTCTTTGCGGATAGTCTCACGGTAAGCAACCTGAGGTGCGCCCACGTTTGCTTCAACCTTGAACTCACGCAGCAGGCGGTCAACGATGATCTCCAGATGCAGCTCGCCCATACCAGCAATGATGGTCTGGCCGGTCTCTTCATCGGTGTAGGTCTTGAAGGTCGGGTCCTCTTCGGCCAGCTTTGCCAGCGCGATGCCCATCTTCTCGTTACCAGCCTTGGTCTTAGGCTCGATGGCAACGCGGATAACGGGCTCAGGGAACTTCATGGACTCCAGAATGATGGGATGATCCTCATCACACAGAGTATCACCAGTGGTGGTGTTCTTCAGACCGACAACAGCAGCGATATCACCTGCATAGCAGCAGTCGATATCCTTGCGGTGATTGGAGTGCATCTGCAGGATGCGGCCCATACGCTCCTTGTTGTCCTTCACGGAGTTGTAAACAGTAGTACCTGCCTCAACCTTACCGGAGTACACACGGAAGTATGCCAGCTTACCAACGAACGGATCGGTAGCGATCTTGAAGGCCAAAGCTGCGAAGGGAGCGTCGTCGGAAGACGGACGGGTCTCCTGCTCTTCGGTCTCAGGATTCACACCCTTGATATCCTCAACATCGGTAGGAGCGGGCATATAGTCAACGATAGCGTCCAGCAGCTTCTGCACACCGCGGTTCTTGTAGGAAGAGCCGCAGACAACGGGAACCAGAGTATTTGCAATGGTTTCCTTGCGGATAGCCTTCTTCAGCTCCTCGCGGGTGATTTCCTCGCCCTCAAGGTACTTCTCCATCAACTCTTCGTCGTTCTCGGCAACAGCCTCGACCAGAATGTTACGGTACTCTTCAGCCTGCTCGACCATATCCTCGGGGATGGGCTCGGTACGCATATCGTTGCCCATGTCGTCGTAGTAGACCTCAGCGTTCATGTCGACCAGGTCAACGATACCACGGAAGGTATCTTCCTGACCGATCGGCAACTGAATGGCCACGCCGTTGGCGTGCAGACGATCATGCAGCATCTTGATGCAGCGGAAGAAGTCAGCACCCATGGTGTCCATCTTGTTGACGTACACCATACGGGGGACTTTGTATTCATCAGCCTGACGCCAAACGGTCTCAGACTGAGGCTCGACACCACCCTTTGCGGCCAGAACGGTCACAGAACCGTCCAGAACACGCAGAGAACGCTGGACCTCAACAGTGAAGTCAACGTGGCCCGGAGTGTCGATAATGTTGATGCGGTGACGATTCTTCTTGAACGCAACCGGATCCTTCTGGGTCTCGGAGTGAGACCAGTAGCAGGTGGTAGCAGCGGAAGTGATGGTGATACCACGCTCCTGCTCCTGAACCATCCAGTCCATGGTGGCGCCGCCATCGTGGACCTCACCGATCTTATGGTTGATACCAGTGTAGTACAGGATACGCTCGGTAGTGGTCGTCTTGCCGGCATCGATATGAGCCATAATGCCGATATTTCTCGTCATCTGAAGAGAAACTTCTCTGGGTGTAGCCATGAAATTAACCTCCTACAGAACAGATCAATAACGGAAATGTGCGAAAGCCTTGTTAGCTTCTGCCATCTTGTGAGTGTCCTCACGCTTCTTCACGGCGTTACCAGTGTTGTTGGCAGCATCCATGATCTCAGCAGCCAGACGCTGTGCCATGGTCTTCTCACCACGGGTGCGGCTGTAGGCAGTCAGCCAGCGCAGACCCAGAGTCTCGCGGCGAGCGGGGCTGACCTCCAGGGGAACCTGGTAGTTAGCGCCACCAACACGGCGGGTCTTGCACTCGAGGCTGGGCATGATGTTCTCCATCGCCTTCTCGAAAGTCTCCAGAGGATCGTTGCCGGTCTTTTCCTGAATCATGGAGAAAGCTTCGTAAACGATCTTCTGAGCGACGCCCTTCTTGCCATCCAGCATGACGCTGTTGACCAGGCGGGTGACCATCTTGGAATTGTAAATAGGATCAGCTAAGACATCGCGCTTAGCAATGTTACCTCTTCTAGGCATCTTTCTTCCCTCCTTCACAGAATGATATCATCGGTACTCGAAAGTAATAAAACTCCCGTTGTGTCACAAAGAGCTGACCTTACATAAACCGTTACCCTCCGCTTTTAAGCGGACTTGTTATTTATATAAAGGAAAGCCGTTTATGGCGGTTGTCCTCAATTACTTCTTTGCAGCACCGGCCTTAGGACGCTTTGCGCCGTACTTGGAGCGGGCCTGATTACGGCCTGCCACACCCTGAGTATCCAGGGTACCACGGATGATGTGGTAACGCACACCGGGCAGGTCCTTAACACGGCCGCCACGGATCAGCACGACGGAGTGCTCCTGCAGGTTATGGCCGATACCGGGAATGTAAGAGGTGACCTCGATACCATTCGTGAGGCGGACACGAGCAACCTTACGCAGAGCAGAGTTAGGCTTCTTGGGGGTCATGGTACGAACTGCAGTGCAGACACCACGCTTCTGGGGGCTGCTCAGATCAGAGTACTGCTTCTTCTGAGAGTTATAAGTCTTCTGCAGAGCGGGAGCGGTGCTCTTGGTAGTCAGGACCTCACGGCCTTTGCGTACAAGCTGGTTAAAAGTAGGCATTTTGTTTCTCCTTTCTTAATGATGAACATCGGATGATTTTCCGACTTTTTTGCCGCACTGTCCCCATGAGGGACGCGCAACAGTTATATAATACCCTCTTTGCAGCCGGATGTCAACAGTTTTTGCAAATTTTTTTGTATTTATTCCAGATTTTTTCTTTTGGGCAGTTTTCGGCAGAAAAAGTGCCTTTTCCCTCTCCTGCTGCGCTGCTTTTGGCACGCAAAAACCGCCCCGCAGGCTTTTGCCCACGGAGCGGTTTTGTTTAACGGATCAGATCCTGACAGATGCTGCGCTTACTGTGCGGCGGCAGCCAGCTCGGCTGCGACCTCGGCGTCGCGCTCAGCCTCACGATTCTTCAGATCCTCACGCACCTCCGGCAGACCGGTACCGGCGGGAATCAGCTTACCGATGATAACGTTCTCCTTCAGGCCGGACAGCGGGTCGACCTTGCCCTTGATGGCAGCCTCGGTCAGCACGCGGGTGGTCTCCTGGAAGGATGCAGCGGACAGGAAGGAGTCGTTGGCCAGAGCAGCCTTGGTGATGCCCAGCAGCACCTGCTGGTACTCCACCAGCTTCAGGCCCTCTTCGCCTGCATCAATGCGCTTCTGCAGATCCGCATTGATGTTCTCCACCTCCAGACGGCTTGCCAGAGCACCGCCGATCAGGTTGGAGGAGCCGGAGTCGGTCACGCGCACCTTGCGGCACATCTGACGGACGATAACCTCGATATGCTTATCGTTGATCTCAACGCCCTGCAGACGGTAGACCTTCTGGACCTCGTTGATCAGATAGTTCTGCACGTCCTCCAGACCCTTGATGGCCAGAATATCCTGCGGGTACAGCACGCCCTCGCGGGTGATGATGTCGCCCTTCTCCACGCGGTCGCCGGGCATCACGCGAGAATGCTGGGTGAACGGGATGGAGTAGCTCTTGACTTCCTCTGCACCGTTCTCGTCCTTGCCGGTGACCTTGATGACCACGTTCTTCTTGGTGTCGTCCTGAGAGACCACACCGGAGATCTCGCTCATGATGGCCATGCTCTTGGGACGGCGGCTCTCGAACAGCTCCTCAACACGGGGCAGACCCTGTGTAATATCCTCGGCAGATGCGATACCGCCGGTATGGAAGGTACGCATGGTCAGCTGAGTACCGGGCTCACCGATGGACTCTGCGGCGATAACACCGACAGACTCGCCCAGACGGACCGGCTCGCCGTTGGCCATATCGGAACCGTAGCAGCGTGCGCAGACACCGGTCTTAGCACGGCAGGTCAGCAGGCTGCGAATCTTCAGGCGGGTGATGCCTGCGGCCTCGATCTCGTTGGCGTCATACAGGTCGATCATCTTGCCCTCGGGCACGATGACCTTGCCGGTGATGGGGTTGACCACATCGCCCACGGCAAAGCGGCCGATCAGACGCTCGCGGAAGCTTTCGATCTTCTCCTTGCCCTCGTGGATCTCAGAGACCCACAGGCCATCGGTGGTGCCGCAGTCGATCTCGCGAACGATAACGTCCTGAGAAACGTCGACCATGCGGCGGGTCAGGTAACCGGAGTCGGCGGTACGCAGAGCGGTATCGGCCAGACCCTTACGGGCACCACGGGCAGAAACGAAATATTCCAGAATGTTCAGACCTTCGCGGTAGTTAGCACGAATGGGCATCTCGATGGTGTGACCGGCGGTGTTTGCCAGCAGGCCGCGCATACCGGCCAGCTGCTTGATCTGGTTCATAGAACCACGAGCACCGGAGTCTGCCATCATATAGATCTCGTTGTCCTTGGGCAGGTTGTCTGCCAGAGCCTTGGAGACCTTATCGGTGGTAGCCTGCCAGATGGCGATGGTCTTGTTGTAACGCTCGTTATCCGAGATCAGGCCACGGTTGAACAGCTTGCCGACCTTGGCGATCTCCTTATCGGCCTCGGCGATCAGCTCCTGCTTCTGGGGCGGGATCACAGCGTCGCACACAGCCACGGAGATAGCGGACAGGGTGGAGTACTTGTAGCCCTGTGCCTTGATGGCATCCAGCATCTTAGCACACTTGCGGGTGCCGTTGCGGGTCATGCAGCGAGAGATGATCTCGGGCAGGGTCTTTTTGGTCACGCGGAAGCTGACCTCGTACTCCAGCCAGTGCTCGGGATCGGTACGATCCACATAGCCCAGATTCTGGGGGATGGGATTGTTGAAGATGATGCGGCCTGCGGTGGCATCCACCAGACCGGTGCGCTCCACGCCGTCAATGGTCATGGTGCGGCGCACCTTGATGGGTGCGTGCAGGGTGATGACGTGCTCGGCGTAAGCCATCAGAACCTCGTTCTCATCACGGAACACCTTGCCTGCGCCCTCATCGTTTTCGCGGACGGTGGTCAGGTAGTAGCTGCCCAGGATCATATCCTGCGTAGGCACGGTAACAGGTGCGCCGTCAGAAGGCTTCAGCAGGTTGCCGGAAGCCAGCATCAGCATCTTGGCCTCACGGCAGGCATCCTCGCTCAGGGGCAGATGGACTGCCATCTGGTCGCCGTCGAAGTCGGCGTTGAATGCGGTACAAGCCAGCGGGTGCAGCTTGACTGCACGGCCTTCCACCAGCACGGGGTTGAAGGCCTGAATGCCCAGACGGTGCAGGGTAGGTGCACGGTTCAGCAGCACGGGATGACCCTTGATGACGGTCTCGAGGCTGTCCCAGACTTCGGGCTTTGCACGCTCGACCATCTTACGGGCGGACTTGATGTTGTTGGCAATGCCCTTTTCCACCAGATCCTTCATGACAAAGGGCTTGAACAGCTCCAGAGCCATCTCCTTGGGCAGACCGCACTGATCCATCTTCAGCTCGGGGCCGACAACGATAACGGAACGGCCGGAGTAGTCAACACGCTTGCCCAGCAGGTTCTGACGGAAGCGGCCCTGCTTGCCCTTCAGCAGATCGGAAAGGCTCTTCAGTGCACGGTTGTTGGGGCCGGTGACCGGACGGCCGCGGCGGCCGTTGTCGATCAGGCTGTCCACAGCCTCCTGCAGCATACGCTTCTCGTTGCGCACGATGATGTCGGGAGCGCCCAGCTCCAGCAGACGGCGCAGACGGTTGTTGCGGTTGATGACGCGGCGGTACAGGTCGTTCAGGTCAGAGGTGGCGAAGCGGCCGCCGTCCAGCTGAACCATGGGGCGCAGGTCAGGCGGCAGCACGGGCAGCACGTCCATGACCATCCACTCGGGGCGGTTGCCGGAGATGCGGAAAGCCTCCACAACTTCCAGACGCTTGAGGATGCGCACGCGCTTCTGGCCGGAGGACTTTTCCACCTCGGCGGTCAGCTCAGCGCTCAGCTGATCCAGATCGATCTCCTTCAGCAGGGTCTGGACAGCCTCGGCGCCCATGGCAGCCTCGAACTCGTCGCCATAGCGATCGCACATCTCGCGGTATTCCTTCTCGGTCAGCAGCTGCTTCTTGTCCAGCGGAGTCAGACCGGGGTCGGTAACGATATAGCTTGCAAAGTACAGCACCTTTTCCAGTAGGCGGGGGCTGATGTCCAGCATCAGGCCGATGCGGCTGGGGATGCCCTTGAAGTACCAGATGTGGCTCACAGGAGCGGCCAGCTCGATGTGACCCATACGCTCACGGCGGACCTTGGCCTTGGTGACCTCGACGCCGCAGCGATCACACACCTTGCCCTTGTAACGGATGCGCTTGTACTTGCCGCAGTGGCACTCCCAGTCCTTGGTAGGTCCAAAAATGCGCTCGCAGTACAGGCCGTCACGCTCCGGCTTCAGGGTGCGGTAGTTGATGGTTTCGGGCTTTTTGACCTCGCCGTAGCTCCAAGCGCGGATCTGCTCCGGGGAGGCAAGGCCGATTTTAATGGAATCGAAAACGTTGTTTTCCATGAAACGAACCCTTTCTTAATCTCTAGTTGTTTCGATGATGACAGGCGGCATTTCTGTTATAGGATCACAGGCGCTTCTCCCCTGCCGCAGCACGCGGCCAAGGGGAGGAAGGCTGTGTTATGAATCCCGATCAGAAATCTACTTCGTCAGAAGCAGCCGGAGCCTCGGCACCGGAGTTATCGTCCTCCAGCACAGAAGGATCATCGAAACCTGCATCGGCGTCCTTGATGTTGTAGTCAGTCAGCTCACTCTCCTGCACCACAGTCTCGGTGCCGGCAACATCACGCATATCAAAGCCGGTCTCTTCGTCATCGAAGTTCTGGCGCATGTCGATCTCGTTGCCGTCCTTATCCTGCACGATCACGTCCATACCCAAAGACTGCAGTTCCTTCAGCATAACGCGGAAGGATTCGGGGATGCCGGGCTGCGGGATGGGCTCGCCCTTGACGATGGCTTCGTAGGTCTTGACACGGCCCTCCACGTCGTCGGACTTGACAGTCAGGATCTCCTGCAGGGTGTAAGCAGCGCCGTAAGCTTCCAGTGCCCAGACCTCCATCTCGCCGAAGCGCTGACCGCCGAACTGAGCCTTGCCGCCCAGAGGCTGCTGGGTGACCAGAGAGTAGGGGCCGGTGGAACGGGCGTGGATCTTATCATCGACCAGGTGATGCAGCTTGAGGTAGTACATATAACCAACGGTAACGCGGTTATCGAACTTTTCACCGGTACGACCATCGTAAACGGTGGTCTTGCCGTCACGATCCAGCTCGATCTTGGAGAAGTCGATGATGTGACCCTTCTCTCCCATGATCTTGGGGAGCTTGGTGGGGTATGCAGGTGCATTCTCACCGTGCCACATCTCGCGGGCGGTATCAAAGGTATCGCCGATGTCGTTCTCGCGGGCAGAGTCAAAGACAGGGGTCATAACCTTGATGCCGCAGGCCTTGGCAGCGTAGCCGAGGTTGACTTCCAGCACCTGACCGATGTTCATACGGGAAGGCACGCCCAGCGGGTTCAGCACGATGTCCAGCGGAGTGCCGTCGGGCAGGTAGGGCATATCCTCCTGCGGCAGGATGCGGGAAACGACACCCTTGTTACCGTGACGGCCTGCCATCTTATCGCCGACGCTGATCTTACGCTTCTGGGCGATATAGCAGCGGACGACCTCACGCACACCGGGCTGCAGCTCATCGCTGTTCTCCGGGGTAAAGACCTTGACATCCACAATGATGCCGTATGCGCCGTGGGGCACACGCAGAGAGGTATCGCGCACCTCGCGGGCCTTCTCACCGAAGATGGCGCGCAGCAGGCGCTCCTCAGCGGTCAGCTCAGTCTCGCCCTTCGGGGTGACCTTACCGACCAGAATATCACCGCTCTTGACCTCGGCACCGATGCGGATGATGCCGCGCTCGTCCAGATCCTTCAGGGCATCCTCAGAAACATTGGGGATGTCGCGGGTGATCTCTTCGGGTCCCAGCTTGGTATCGCGGCTCTCGGTCTCGTACTCCTCGATGTGGATGGAGGTGTACACGTCCTCGCGCACGATCTTCTCGTTCAGCAGAACGGCGTCCTCGTAGTTGTAGCCCTCCCAAGTCATGAAGCCGATCAGGGCGTTCTTACCCAGAGAGATCTCGCCGTTGCGCATTGCGGGGCCATCGGCCAGCACCTGACCGGCGGTGACGGTCTCGCCCACTTCCACAATGGGGCGCTGATTGATGCAGGTGCCTGCATTGGAGCGGGCGAACTTGATCAGAGAGTACTCCTCCAGAGCACCCTGCTCGTTGCGCACAACAATATGGTCGGCATCGGCCTTTTCCACAACGCCGTTGCTCTTGGCCAGCACAGCGGTGCCGGAGTCGGTAGCAGCCTTGTACTCCATACCGGTAGCAACGATGGGCTGCTGGGTGACCATCAGAGGCACTGCCTGACGCTGCATGTTAGAGCCCATCAGAGCACGGTTACAGTCGTCGTTCTCCAAGAAGGGGATGCAGGCAGTAGCAACAGAAACCATCATTCGCGGAGAAACGTCCATGTAATCGACTTTCTCTGCGTCGATTTCCAGGATCTCATCGCGGCGGCGGGCAGACACGCGGGGACGGACGAAGTGCTTGCCTTCATCCAGCGGCTCGTTGGCCTGTGCCACAACGTACTCGTCCTCCACATCGGCGGTCATATACTCCACCTCGTCGGTGACGACCTGCTCGATAAGGTTGTTGTTCTCGTCGTAGATCTTCTTGACCTTGCGGTAGGGCGCCTCCACGAAGCCGTACTCGTTGATCTTGGCGTAGGATGCCAGATAGGAGATCAGACCGATGTTGGGGCCTTCAGGGGTCTCAATGGGGCACATACGGCCATAGTGGCTGTAATGAACGTCGCGGACTTCGAAGCCTGCGCGGTCACGGCTCAGACCGCCGGGGCCCAGAGCAGACAGACGGCGCTTGTGGGTCAGCTCAGCCAGAGGGTTATTCTGGTCCATGAACTGAGACAGCGGAGAGGAGCCGAAGAACTCCTTGATAGCTGCCACCACAGGACGGATGTTGATCAGTGCCTGCGGAGTGATGACGCTCTGATCCTGACTCTGCAGGGTCATGCGCTCACGGATAACGCGCTCCATACGGGAAAAGCCGATGCGGAACTGGTTCTGCAGCAGCTCGCCCACGCTGCGGATACGGCGGTTGCCCAGATGGTCGATATCATCGGTGGTGCCGATGCCGTAGCCCAGACCATTCAGGTAGTTGATGGAGGACAGGATATCGTCAATGGTGACGGTACGGCCGATGAGCAGGTCGTGATCCTTCTTCAGGCTCTCCATGACCTCCTCGGCGCTGGAAGCGTTATCAAGGATCTTACGCAGTTCCTTGAGGCAGCAGCGCTCGTTGATGCCGCACTCCTTGACATCCACACCCTTGAATGCGGGGTAGTAGTTGTCAATGATGGCCTGTGCGTCCACGCAGCCGTTGGTGATGACCTTGACCTTGTGGGGCTGGTCCTTCATGGGATCATCGATCTTCAGCACCACCAGATCTACGCCGGCAGCATCGATCTGCTCAGCCAGCTTGCGGTCGATCTTCTTGTCGGCCTCGACAAGGATCTCGCCGGTGAAGGGATCCACCACGTTCTCTGCAGCCACATGGTTCATGATGCGGCGTGCCAGAGACAGCTTTTTGTTCATCTTATAGCGGCCGAAACGGGACAGGTCGTACCGGCGCGGATCGAAGAACAGCATATCGATCTGGCTGGTAGCGGACTCCACCGTGGGAGGCTCGCCGGGGCGCAGCTTGCGGTAGACCTCCAGCAGGCCCTCCTCGCGGTTCTTGGTGGTATCCTTTTCCAGCGTGGCCAGAATGCGCTCGTCCTCGCCGAAGTAGTTCAGGATATCCTCGTTAGAGGACAGGCCCAGTGCACGGCACAGCACGGTGACAGGCAGCTTACGGTTCTTATCGATACGGACATAGAACACGTTGGCGGCATCGGTCTCGTACTCCAGCCATGCACCGCGGTTGGGGTTCATGGTGGCGCTGTACAGGTCGTTACCGACCTTATCCTTGGCATGGCCGTAGAACACACCGGGAGAACGGACCAGCTGGCTGACGATCGCACGCTCAGCACCGTTGATGACAAAGGTGCCCGCGTCGGTCATCAGGGGGAAGTCGCCCATGAAGATCTCCTGGTCCTTCACCTCGCCGGTCTCCTTGTTCAGCAGACGGGCGGTGACGCGCAGGGGGGCTGCATAGGTAACGTCGCGTTCCTTGCACTCCTTGATGCTGTACTTCGGCTCCTTATCCAGCCGGAAGTCCACAAAGCTCAGTGCCAGATTGCCGGTGTAGTCCTCAATGGTGCCGATATCGTGAAAGACCTCCTTCAGGCCTTCATCCAAAAACCACTGATACGAGTTCTTCTGCACCTCGATCAGGTTCGGCATACTGATGACTTCGTCGATGTGGGAGAAGCTCATGCGCTCGGTTTTGCCGAGCTTAACGGGCTTGACTTTCATCATAAAATCAACCACTCCTTACTTTTATATTCTACGGGATGTCGTATACACGGGTCAAATTTGAGCAGACACACATAATTCGACCCGCGTCTTGTGAAACGTTCCGGCATTTTGCACAAACTTTTCGGGGCAAGCCCTCAAGCGGCAGCCATCGCAGTTCCTTTTTTGGCGCACTAGTCCATTATGTGATACTAATGCAGTATACACCCGAAAACCCCTGTTGTCAAGCCATTTTTCAGTTTTTTGCCGAAATAAATTTAATTTTCGATTCGTTTTCGAACGCCCGGCAGCGTGTAGTTGTTTGCTTTCCAAGTACTTGATTTTTTTATTTTGCACGTTCCTGTTCATAACACCCTTGTGCAATTTGTCTATCTTTACTCTTGTGCCCGGAAGTGCGACTTTTGCACTTCCCTGCCGCAAAAAAAAAGACCGCTGCACAGAATGCCGTGCAGCGGCCTTGTCCTCTTATATGGAATGCTCACTCATCCAGATAATCCCGCAGCAGCTTTGCACGGCTGGGATGACGCAGCTTGCGCAGTGCCTTTGCTTCGATCTGCCGCACCCGCTCCCGGGTCACGTTGAACTCCTTGCCCAGCTCTTCCAGCGTGCGGGCACGGCCGTCCTCCAGACCAAAGCGCAGGGTGATGACCCGCTCCTCCCGGGGCGTCAGGCTTTTAAGGACATGCAGCAACTCCCGCCGCAGCAGCTGACGCCCAGCTTCATCCACCGGGACACCGGCATCCTCGTCCTGAATAAAGTCCTCCAGATGGGCGTCCTCTTCCTCCCCCACCGGTGTTTCCAGACTGATGGGTTCTTGCGACAGTTGCAGCAGCTCCCGCACCTTGTCCGGCTCCATATCCAGTGCGGCGGCGATCTCCTCCACGGTAGGCTCCCGCCCATTCTTGTGCAGCAGGTCACCCGCCGTTTTCTTGACCCGGTTGATGCTCTCCACCAGATGCACCGGAATGCGGATGGTGCGCCCCTGATCCGCAATGGCGCGGGTGATGGACTGACGGATCCACCAGGTTGCATAGGTAGAGAACTTAAAGCCCCGCTCCGGCTCAAACTTTTCCGCCGCTTTCATCAGGCCGAGGTTGCCCTCCTGAATGAGATCCAGAAAAGGCAGTCCCCGCCCGGCGTAGCGCTTGGCTACCGATACAACCAGCCGCAGATTTGCCTCGCTCAAAGCGCGGCGCGCCTCTGCATCCCCTGCCCGGGCAGCCTTTGCCAGCGCCATCTCCTGCCCAGCGGTCAGCAGCGGCACCCGGCCGATCTCCTTTAAATAGGTCTTGACCGGGTCATCCAGCGCCACACCCTCCGAGGACAGCTCATTCTCCAACCTGCCGATCTGTGCATCATCCAGCACGGGCAGTTCAGCAGACTCTTCTTCTGCCAAATGGACGCCCCGCTGCTCCAGTGCAGCGTAAAGCTCGTCCAGCTGGACAACATCAAAATCCGCTTCCTCCATGGCACGGCTGATCTGCTCCGGGGTCAGGGTGTGACGGTGAGCCTTTGCGGCAAGGCTGCGGGCAAGTTCTTCCGTTTGCGACAATTTCTGCATGATTCCTGCTCCTTTTCTCTCCAGCTCCAGCCGGAGGGAAAACAGGGATCAGTCTTGTTCGGGCAGCGTCCCCTGCTTTTTTTCGCGCATCGACTGAAGATACTGTGTGATCTCATCGCCGGACATTGCAGCAGCTTTGCTAGCAACCGGCATCCCCCGGGCGATCCTGTCCAGATACAGATGGATATCCTCCGGGGTGCAGTTCACATCGCTGTATTGTGCCGCAAGTCGGCTCAGTTCATTCAATGCTTCTTCGCTTGCAAATGCCCGCAGTGCCGTCAGGCTGAGCTCCACGCCCTCCCGGCTGCAATTGAGCATTGCTTCGTATAGTTCCTTCTGCTGCGGCTGGATGAATTGCTCCGCCGTCAGCTGCTGTTTAGCCAGTTCCAGATAACGCGGCTCGCGCAGAATGGCTGCCAGCAGCCGCTGCTGGGCGCTGGCAATGCCCAGCGCCTGACTGCCGCCTGCGCTGTATGGCACCTTGATCTGATCCATCTCGCCGGAGCGCAGCAGCTCGCGGTTTTTCTCCCGGCGGTACTTGCCGCCCGCCCGCTTTGCTGCGGTGCCCAGCTGCGCCAGAATGGCGGTTTTGGAGATGTTGGTCTCCTCTGCCAGCCGTCCGGCGTACACCTCCTGCTCAGTGGGGTTAGAGCGCTCGGCCAGCATCTCCACGGCTTCCTTTACATATTGCAGCCGCTGCGCATCCTGTGAGAGATCGTACTGATCCCGCAGGCGCTTGAGCCGGAAATCCAGCGCGTTGCCCACCCCATCCAGAAGCGCCTGAAAGCGCTCCGGACCGTATTTTTTGATATACTCGTCCGGGTCCTTTGCACCGGGGATCTGCAGCACACCCACCTTTACCGGGCTGTTACGGAACAGCTCCAGCGAGCGCAGGGTCGCTTTCTGGCCGGCCTCGTCCGAGTCGTAGCTCAGAATGACTTCATCGGCATACTCGCTGATGATGCGCACCTGCCCGGGGGTCAGGGCGGTGCCGCAAGCACAGACGGCGGTGTCGATACCAGCCTGCTGCATGCTGATGACATCCATATAGCCCTCACACAGCACGAACCGCCGGGAAGCGCTGCGTTTTGCAATTTGCATGGCAAACACCGTCTCGGATTTGTGGTAGACCAGCGTTTCCGGGCTGTTGACGTATTTGGGCTTGGAGTCGTCCATCACGCGCCCACCAAAGGCAATGATATTACCGCGCAGGTCAAAGATGGGGGTCATGACGCGCTTCCAGAACAGGCAGTAGATGCGCCCGGAGGGACTGCGCTTGAACAGACCGCTGGCGTCCAGCTCCTGCTGGTTGTAGCCCTTATCCCGCAGGTACTGGTACAGCGCCTGTCCGTCGTTGGGGGCATAGCCCAACCCGAACCGGACGATGGTCTTATCGTCCAGCCCGCGCCGCCGCCAGTAGGCGCGCGCCTGCCGCGCTTCCTCCACGGTAGAGTTCAGGCAGGCGTGGAAAAAGCGAGCTGCCTCCTTGTTCATGGAAAGCACCCGGCTGCGCAGACGGCCGGTCTTGTCGTCCTCCTGCGGCTCCGGCATCCCGGCGCGGGAGGCCAGCATCTTGATGGCCTCGCCGCTGCTGATGTTGTTGATCTTTTTGACAAAGCTGATGGCATCTCCGGCTGCCTGACAGCCGAAGCAGTAAAAGCTTTGGGTGTCCGGGTACACATAGAAGGACGGCGTTTTTTCGCTGTGAAAAGGGCACAGACCGCCGTACAGCCGTCCCTTGCGCTTGAGCTGCACATAGCTGCCCACCAGTTCCACGATGTCGGTGCGGCGGGTAAGTTCCTCAATGTATTCGTGTGGGATCATGTTGATTTAAACGACCTCTCCAGTTTTAAAGGACGTGCCATTTCTGGGGCACGAACAGTTCTTCAAAAGTGCGGATGGCAAACTCATCGCTCATACCGCTGATGTAGTCGGTGACGGCACGCTCCCGCCCCTCCTGATAAGCCAGCTGCACATAAAAGTTAGACATCTGATCCACATGGGTCAGGTAGTACTCGTACAGCTCGGCAATGAGCTTGTCCACCTTCTGCTCCTCGCGCTTGGCGTTTTTGTCCACATACACGGTAGCGTACATGAAATCTCGCAGGGCGAGAAATGCCTCGTATTCCTCCGTGCCCATGCGGACATCCCCCTCGCTGTGGGTAAGGATGCTGTTGATCATGGTAGTGATGCGGGCAGATTTGGTCTGTCCCAGCATCGCCGTGCAGTCCTTAGGCAGGGTGGCAGCGTCCAGCACACCGGCGCGCACGGCGTCCTCGATATCATGGTTGACAAAGGCGATCTGATCTGCCAAGCGCACGATGCGCCCCTCTGGGGTAGCCGCCCATGTACCCTTGGTGTGGGTCACGATGCCGTTGCGCACTTCCCACGTCAGGTTAAGCCCCTCGCCGTCCTTTTCCAGCCGGTCCACCACACGCAGGCTTTGCATATAATGATGGAAGCCGCCCGGGCAAAGGTCGTTCAGTGCCTTTTCGCCTGCGTGGCCAAAGGGAGTGTGCCCCAGATCATGCGCAAGGCTGATGGCTTCGGTCAGATCCTCGTTCAAGCGCAGACCCCGGGCGATGGTGCGGGCGATCTGCGAAACCTCCAGCGTATGGGTCAGCCGGGTGCGGTACAGGTCGCCCTCCGGCGAGAGGAACACCTGCGTTTTCTGCTTGAGACGTCGGAAGGCCTTGCAGTGCAGCACCCGGTCGCGGTCCCGCTGAAACACCGGGCGCAGCGGGTCCTGCGGCTCCGGCACAGCGCGGCCACGGCTTGCATCGCTGAAGGTCGCCCACGGCGCAAAGGTAAGGTGCTCGATCTCTTCGGTTCTCCGGCGCACATCCATACAGATCCTCCTTTTGTTTTTTGGGCTTCTTCCCTCCCCTCTGCACGCAGCCGATCCCAATTGCTGCGCTGCGGCAATTGTAGCACATCGGCCGTGTCGAAGGGGGAAGTTCGGTGTCGGTTTGCAAAAAAGACTTTGTTTTTTAAAATGGTGCGTAGAACGGGTCGGACACCGTTACCTGAGCACTGCCCCGGGTCAACTCCCGCAGCTGCTCCAACAGTGGAGCTTCGGTGTGTTCCGGCATCTGCCAGCGCAGGGTGACGCGATCCGTAAACTCCGGCGGTGCCTGCTTTGCCCCGGCGGCATCAATGAGCAGGGACGCACGTTCGTAGAGGGCGTAGTCCACAGCCACCTGTAATTCCACCACGCTGCGCACCGTGACCACCTCGGCATTCTCCAGTGCGCGGGCGGTGGCGGTGGTGTAGGCACGCACCAAGCCGCCGGTGCCCAGCAGCACCCCGCCAAAATAACGGGTGATCACCACGATCAGGTCAGTCAGGCCGCTGTGCTGCAGCACCTCCAGCGCGGGCGTACCGGCGGTCTTGGCCGGCTCGCCGTCATCGGAATAGCGCTCGCGGTTGCCCGCCCGCAGACGATAGGCATAGACGTTGTGCCGTGCGGTGCGGTTGGCCGCCCGCACCTGTTCCAGAAAGGCAACGGCGACTTCCTCGCTGTCGGCAAAGGAGAGCTGCGCGATAAAGCGGCTCTTTTTCTCTTCGTATTCGCCGGTGGCCGTGCCCCGGACGGTGCGGTAATCCTCCACGTTAGATCCTCCTGATAAGAACTCAGAATAAGTATAGCACAAACGGGCGCAAATAAAAAGACTGACGAAGCCTTGCGGCCCCGCCAGTCTTTTTATAAGAAGAAAGCAGTTGATCACTTGGTAAAGATCTGGATCCACTGATGACCCCAAGTGCTGTTGCTGTTGTAGTAGTAGCCAACACTCATCTTGCGAGCCTCAGGGTTCAGGATGTTAGCGCGATGGCCTTCGGAGTTCATCCATGCGTTGACGACCTCTTCAGGAGAGACGCTGCCCCATGCGGCATTCTCGCCGGTGGGGGTATCGGTGACGCCGTAGTCCCTCAGGACGGTGAAGCACTTGGAACCATCGGGACGGACGTGGGAGTTCACAACGGCGATCTCCTCGGCACGGGTCTGTGCAGCGGCAGTCAAGTTATCATCACCCATTTCCAGAGCAGTCAGACCGTACTTTGCGCGCTGGGCATTGACCAGATCCAGAACTTCCTGACGGTAGTCCTCAGTGTGAGAATTTTCGGGGTAAGAGAAGATCAGCACCCAGTAGTTATTGTAGACGCCGCCTTCGTAGTAGCCAACGCTCACAGTGGTAGCATCGGCGTTCAGGATACGCTCGCGGGTAAAATCGGTAGCCATCCACTGATCCATTGCGGCGTCGGGAGTGGAGCAGCCAGCCATGTAGTTCTC
This sequence comes from Faecalibacterium sp. I3-3-33, assembly GCF_023347295.1. Taxonomy (NCBI): domain Bacteria; kingdom Bacillati; phylum Bacillota; class Clostridia; order Eubacteriales; family Oscillospiraceae; genus Faecalibacterium; species Faecalibacterium sp. I3-3-33. The sequence continues at coordinate 1,486,377 of NZ_CP094469.1, read as the reverse complement.
GCCGATGGAGACATCGCTGATGCCGTTCTCTGCCAGAACGGTGAAATCGCGCTGACCGTTGGGACGGACGTAGGAGTAAGAAACTGCCAGCTCCTCGGCACGCTCCATTGCAGCGGCGTTGTGGCTGCTGTCGCCCAGAGCAACGGGAGCCAAACCAGCCTGTGCACGCTCGTTATTGACCAGCGTCAGGAAGCTGCGCTGGTAAGCGTCTTCTTCAAAGTAAGAGTTCTCTTCTTCCACAGAAGCGGTAGCAGGAACGGCAGCCTGTGCAGCGTTTGCGGTGACGGGCTTGAAGCCTGCAAAGCCAAAAACCACAGCCAGCGTCATAGCAGCTGCTGCGATATTCTTTACGGTACTCATTGCACGCTTCATAAGATTGCCTCCGGTCTGTTGCCTCATGCAGTGTGATGTTGGATTTTGCAACTTGTTTGCAACTCTGTTGTATCACATCTGCAACTCTTGTGTCACAAGAGTATCACAAAAACGTACAGACGTCAAGAGGTTCAGAGGCTGTTTTGCAGAAAAATACGGATTTTTTAAAAAATCTCCGCCCTTTTATCGCAACTCAAGCGTAACAAGCAGTCCGAAAACGTTACAGTTGTGTTGCGCTTCTCCACAAAATCAGCCAAGTGCAACAGGTATTGCACACTTTTTGGGGCGTTCTGGTGCGCTCCGGTTTGCATATTATAGTATTTATATACATTTATATGCATATCAAAGCTTTGTGTACGCTTTTGTGCCGCTTCGTTCTATTTCCTTTTCGGCTCCTTTCCCACGGAAAGCAAATTGGAGCCGCTGTGCAGTGCCCGGCACAACAGCTCCTTGATAAAAAGCACAAAAAAGGGGCCGCTGCACAAAAATGTGCAACGGCCCCTCACAATTCAGGCTATGCTATTGAACGATGTTCCGGGACAGCTGATCACAGAGCAGCCTTTGCTGCCTCGATCTGCTTGATGAGTTCGGGCACGACCTTGAACAGATCGCCCACAATGCCGTAGTCAGCAACACCGAAGATGGGAGCACCCTCGTTCTTGTTGACAGCGATGATGCACTCAGAATCCTGCATACCGGCGGTGTGCTGGATGGCACCGGAAATGCCCAGAGCCACATAGATCTTGGGGTGCACGGTCTTACCGGTCTGACCGACCTGATGGTCAGCGGTCATCCAGCCTGCATCGGTGACGGCACGGGATGCGCCCACAACGCCGCCGCCCAGAGCGGCTGCCAGCTGCTCGGCCAGCTCGATGCCCTTGTTGACATCCTTGCTGATGCCACGGCCAACAGAGACGATAACGTCTGCGCCGATCAGGTCAACCAGCTTCTCAGCGGCCTTCTCCACGCTCAGCACTTCGGTCTTAATGTCCTCAGCGGTCAGGCTGAAGGCGGGCTTGACGATCTGGCAGGCATCAGCCTTAGCCTGATCGAAGGGAGCCTTCTTCATAACGCCGGGACGCACGGTGGACATCTGGGGACGGAAGCGGGGGCAGATGATGGTAGCCATCAGATGGCCGCCGAATGCGGGACGGGTCATCTTCAGGTTACGGTCTTCCATATCGAACTTCTGCTTGGACAGGTCGATGGTGGAGCTCTCCTTCAGGAAGTCGATGTACTTTGCAGTATCGATATCCAGATGGGTAGCATCAGCGGTCAGGCCGGTGTGCAGACGGGCTGCGCAGCGGGGGCCGAGGTCGCGGCCAATGTTGGTAGCGCCGATCAGCAGCACCTCAGGCTTGTACTCGTTGACCATATCGCACACGACCTTAGCGTATGCGTCGGTGGTGTAATCCTTCAGCAGGGGGCTGTCGCAGACCAGAACCTTGTCGGCACCGTAGCCGCCCAGTTCCTTGGCAATGCCCTCCACGTTGTCGCCCAGCAGCAGGCCGGTGACTTCGCAGCCCAGCTCGTCGGCCAGCTTACGGGCCTCGCTCACCAGCTCGAAGTCAGTGGACATCAGTGCGCCCTGGCGCTGCTCGCAAAAGACCCATACGCCCTTGTATTCGTTAAAATCAGCCATTGTAATCCTATGCTCCTTTCATCAGATCAGGTGCTTCTTGGCCAGGATGCCAGCCAGCTGGGCAGCAACATCGTCGCCCTGCAGCATGGTGCCTGCGCCCTTCTGCGGAGGAGTGAAGGACTTAAAGACGTTCGTCGGAGAGCCCTTCAGGCCAATGGTGTCCACCTCGATCAGCGGATCGTCCTTCAGTGCGTTGTAGTCGAACACTTCCATGGGCTTGTCGTAGCAGGTAAAGATGCCGTTCACGCTCATGTAGCGGGGGTCGTTCAGCTCCTTGATGCAGGTCAGCAGGCAGGGAGTCTGCACCTTGACCATCATGTAGCCGTCCTCCAGCATACGCTTCACGGTCAGGGTGTTGCCGTCCTTCTGGATGTCGGCAACGTAGGTGACCTGCGGCAGATGCAGCTTTTCAGCGATCTGGGGGCCGACCTGTGCGGTATCGCCATCAATTGCCTGACGGCCGCAGAACACAACGTCCTCGGGGCCAACACCGATCTTGTTGACGGCAGCAGCCAGGATCTGGCTGGTTGCAAAGGTATCGGAACCGCCGAACTCACGGCCGGAGACCAGAACGGCCTTATCAGCGCCGCGGGCCAGCAGCTCACGCAGCATGCCCTCTGCCGGCGGGGGACCCATGGTGACAACAACGACCTCGCAGCCGGTGGCGTCCTTCAGCTTCAGGGCGGCCTCCAGAGCGTTCAGGTCATCGGGGTTGGTGATGGTTGCCATGGATGCACGATCCAGAGTGCCATCGGGCTTGACGGACACCTTGCCGGAGGTATCAGGAACCTGCTTTACACAAACAATTGCTTTCATTGTAACTCTTGCCTCCCTTACTTCAGCAGCGCGCCGGAAATGACCATCATCTGCACTTCGCTGGTGCCCTCGTAGATCTCAGTGATCTTGGCATCACGCATCATGCGCTCGATGGGGTAGTCACGGGTGTAGCCGTAGCCACCGAACAGCTGCAGGCAACGGCGGGTCACATCACTTGCGGTGCGGGCAGCGATCAGCTTAGCCTGTGCAGCCTCGACGCTGTAACGAACCTTTGCGCCATCCATAGCCTGCTGCTTCTTCAGAGCGGCAGCATAAACCAGATACTTCGCAGCCTCAACACGAGCCTTCATCTCAGCCAGCTCGAACTGGGTGTTCTGGAAAGCAGCGATGGCACGGCCGAACTGCTTGCGCTCCTTGACGTAAGCAACGGTCTCCTCCAGAGCGCCCTCGGCGATGCCCAGAGCCTGAGAAGCGATGCCGATACGGCCGCCGTCCAGCGTAGCCATAGCCAGCTGGAAGCCCTTGCCGCGCACGCCCAGCATACGATCCTTCGGGATGCGGCAATCCTCAAAGATCAGCTCGCAGGTAGAAGAACCGCGGATACCCATCTTGTCCTCTGCCTTACCAACAGAGAAGCCCGGGTCGGTGCGCTCCACGATGAAGGCGGAGCAGAGCTTAGTGGGACGGCCGCGCTTATCCAGCACGTTATCGGTAACGGCGATGACGATGAACACATCAGCAAAGCCGGCGTTGGTGATGAAGATCTTGGAGCCGTTCAGCACCCAGCAGTCATCCTCTTCCTTGGCAATGGTCTGCTGACCCTGCGCATCGGTACCAGCGCCCGGCTCGGTCAGGCCGAAAGCACCCAGCCACTCGCCGCTGCACAGCTTGGGCAGGTACTTAGCCTTCTGCTCGGGGGTGCCGTTCTCGTAAATGGGAGCAGCGCACAGGCTGGTGTGAGCAGAGACGATGACACCGGTGGTGCCGCAGACCTTGCTCAGCTCCTCCACGGCCATGACGTAGGACAGCACATCGCCGCCTGCACCGCCGACCTCAGTCGGGAAATAGATGCCCATCATGCCCAGCTTGCCCATCTTTTCGACGGTCTCCTTGGGGAAGTATTCCTCTGCGTCAACCTTCTTTGCCAGAGGCTTGACTTCGTTCTCAGCAAACTCGCGGTACATTTTCTGCACCATCTGCTGCTGCTTGGACAGAGTAAAATCCATCGCTATATCCTCCTAACAGGTCTTTTTTCATTTACCGGAATAGCCCGGTGCAAACAAATTCCTCCCGACCGCTTTCCCCGCAGCCGGGAGAAATGTTTATCAGAACTTACAGCTGGTCAACAGGGGTCTTGGTGCGGTCTGCGTTGTAAATGTAGAAGCCCTTACCGGTCTTGCAGCCCAGATTGCCGCCACGCACCATCTTGCGGATCAGCGGGCAGGCACGGTACTTGCTGTCGCCGGTCTCGTTGTACAGCACGTCCATGATGGCCAGGCAGATGTCCAGACCGATGAAGTCGCCCAGTTCCAGGGGTCCCATGGGGTGGTTAGCACCCAGCTTCATAGCGGTGTCGATGCCGGCGATATCGGAAACGCCCTCCATCTTAATGAAGGCAGCCTCGTTGATCATGGGGATCAGGATGCGGTTGACCACAAAGCCGGCAGCCTCGTTGACCTGAACAGGGCTCTTGCCGATGGCAACGGAGATCTCCTTGATCTTCTCAACGGTCTCGGCGGGAGTGTTGCAGCCGGCGATGACCTCGATCAGCTTCATGCGGTCTGCGGGGTTGAAGAAGTGCATACCGATCAGGGGACGGGTCAGACCCTTGCCGATCTCGGTGATGGACAGAGAAGAAGTGTTGGAAGCGAAGACGCACTCGGGCTTGCAAATCTTGTCCAGCTCGCCGAAGGTGGTCTGCTTGACCTTCATATCCTCGAATGCAGCCTCAACGACCAGATCGCAGTCTGCGCACAGATCTTCCTTCAGGCCCGGAGTGATGGCGGCGACGATAGCGTCAGCCTTCTCCTGGGTCATCTTTCCCTTAGCAACCAGCTTCTCGTAGCCCTTCTTGATCTTTGCCAGACCATTCTCGGCCCACTCCTGCTTGATGTCGCACAGAGCAACGGTGTTGCCCTCAACCTGTGCAAATGCCTTTGCGATGCCCTGACCCATAGTGCCAGCGCCGATAACACCGATCTTCATAGGAAATCTCTCCTTTAAATATCAAAAATTATGTAGTGGATTAGTTGTTGGTGAAAACTGCCTTGGGCTTCGGTTTCTCACGGGACAGGAAGCAGCTCATGCCCTCCACCTGATCGTGGGTCTCGAAGCAATCGCCGAACAGCTTCTCCTCGACCTCAACAGCCTTCTCGATGGGCAGGCTGATGCCGTCGTTCATTGCCTTCTTGCAGTTACGCACAGCAATGGGAGCGTTCTTTGCGATCTTGCCGGCCAGCTTCAGGACGTTCTCCATCAGCTCAGCCTGCGGATACACAGCGTTGACCAGACCAATGCGGTAAGCCTCGTCAGCCTTGATGTTCAGAGCAGAGTAGACCAGCTGCTTTGCCATGCCCATGCCGACCAGACGAGCCAGACGCTGGGTGCCGCCGAAGCCCGGGGTGATGCCCAGACCGACTTCCGGCTGACCGAACACAGCGTTGTCAGAGCAGATGCGGAAATCGCAGCTCATAGCCAGCTCGTTGCCGCCGCCCAGTGCAAAGCCGTTGACGGCTGCGATGACGGGGATGGGGAAATGCTCGATCATCAGGAACACATCATTGCCCAGCTTGCCGAAGGCCTCGCCTTCTGCCTTGGTCATGGTGCTCATGGAACCGATATCGGCACCGGCAACAAAGCTCTTGTCGCCTTCGCCGGTCAGAACGATGCAGCGGACAGTCTCCTGATCGACTGCCTCAAAAGCAGCCTTCAGGTCAGCCAGAACCTCGGGGTTCAGGGCGTTCAGTGCCTTGGGACGGTCGATGGTAATGATCTCAACAGCGCCCTGCACCTCGGTTTTTACAAATGCCATTGTGAAAACCTCCATTTCATACAGTTCAGTTTTTTCAAAACAGCCCCCGGAACGCGGGAGGGCTCTCCGGTTCCCTCCGGCGCTCCGGGTCTGTGGTTCAATCAGGATTCAGAGAAAGAGTGCTTAGTCCATCTCAACGATGGTAGCGCAGCCCATGCCGCCGCCGATGCACAGGGTAGCCAGACCCTTGTGAGCACCACGGTGCTTCATAGCGTACAGCAGGGTGACCAGAATACGAGCACCGGAAGCGCCGACCGGGTGGCCCAGAGCGATTGCGCCGCCGTTGACGTTCAGCTTGTCCTTATCGAAGCCCAGAGCCTCGCCGACAGCGATGGACTGTGCTGCGAATGCCTCGTTGGCCTCGACCAGATCCATATCGGCAACGGTCATGCCGGTCTTGGCCATGACCTTCTTGGTAGCAGCGATGGGGCCCAGACCCATGACCTCGGGCTCAACGCCTGCCAGAGCACCGGCGACCCAAGTTGCCAGAGGCTTCACGCCCAGCTCCTTAGCCTTCTCCTCGCTCATGACGACCAGAGCAGCAGCGCCGTCGTTGATGGCAGAAGAGTTAGCAGCGGTGACGATGCCGTCCTTGGTGAAGGCGGGCTTCAGCTTTGCCAGAACCTCGGGAGCGCTCAGACGGGGGCCCTCATCGGTATCGAACACGGTGTCGCCCTTCTTGCCCTTGATGACAACAGGAACGATCTCGTCCTTGAAAGCGCCGTCCTTGATGGCCTTGTCAGCCTTCAGCTGGCTGTTGTATGCGAACTCGTCCAGCATCTCGCGGGTGATGGGGCTGTAGCCGTACTTCTTCTGGTAGGTCTCGTTGGTGCAGACGTTCTCAGCGGTCATGCCCATGTGCTTGTTGAAGCCGCAGGCATCCCACAGTGCATCGTTGACCATGGTATCCACGATCTCGCTCTTGCCCATGGGAGCGCCCATGCGGTAGCCGTAGCGAGCCTTCTGCAGTGCGAAGGGAGCCATATCCATGTTCTCCATGCCGCCTGCAACAACGATATCAGCATCGCCTGCCTCGATCATCTGAGCAGCCATGTTCACGCAGTTCAGACCGGAGCCGCAGACCACGTTGACGGTGACAGCGGGGGTCTCGATGGGCAGACCAGCCTTCAGGGCAGCCTGACGAGCGACGTTCTGGCCCAGACCAGCCTGAATGACGCAGCCCATGTAAACATGATCGACCTGCTCGGGCTTGACGTTTGCACGGTCCAGAGCTTCCTTAATGACGATGGAGCCCAGCTCAGCAGCGGGAACGTTGGCCAGAGTGCCACCGAACTTGCCGATAGCGGTGCGGCATGCAGATGCGATAACGATCTTTTTCATGTGAATAGCCTCCTGAATTGTGTATGTGTGTTACTTATCGGTTACCCATTTATCAAAACGCCCTGCGGCATTTTTGCGGTATCAGGTCTCTTCCCTCTCCCGGAGCTGTGCGTATTTTTCGTTGACGGCCTTTTCCACATTGGGTGTGACGAACTTGCTGATGTCACTGCCGTAATACGCTGCTTCCTTTACGATGGTGGAGGAAAGATAACTCCATTTGATGCTGGTGGCAAGAAACATGGTCTCGATGCCGGGCATCAGTGCGTGGTTCGTTTGCGCAAGCTGGATCTCGTTTTCAAAGTCCGTTACCGCCCGCAGCCCGCGCACCATTACGGATGCGTGGCGCTTTTTTGCGAACTCCACGGTCAGGCCGTCGAAGCCTTCCACGGTCACGTTGGGGATGTTCTTGCAGCATTCCTGCAGCATAGCCACCCGCTCCTCCACTGTGAACAGCGGATGCTTGGCGCTGTTGATCAGCACCGCCACAATGAGGTGGTCGTTGATCTTTGCTGCGCGCTTGATGATATCAAGATGTCCCTTGGTGACCGGATCGAACGACCCGGGATAAACTGCTGTTGCCATCGGTCAGTGTCCTCCTTGTGCGCTGTAATTACTAAGCGCGATGTGGTTCTGCCATGATAGCACTTTCCAGCCTTGGGTGCAACCTGTAACTGCTGTGGTGCGTTTTATCGTTAAATTTTAAACGAATCATTCCGCACTGCTCCGCAGTTGCTTCCCACGCTATTAGTAAAGCACATCGTCAAAATTTTATCAAGACTTTTTCTCAATTTTTTTGTTTTTTACGTACCAAACAATCCCCACATAAAGCCAAGAAAACTGTTCATTATGCTATACCGGCTGTTTTTTAGCCAAAACTATTGATTCTACACTTTGTTAATGTTATAACTAAGTTGAGCTGTTCTGCGCAGCGCGGAACACACACTGCTGCCTTGTTTATAAGGTTACCATACAGATGTGGCAAAACGGTGTGCATTCCGCAAAACAGGCGTAAAACAGCTGCATAATTTGTCCGCACAGAATTGTTTACAATTCTTTTATGTATTTTAAGAGAGGATGGTTTATAATGGATTGCAAGGAACTGTACGCACAGAAGCTTATGACTGCTGCGCAGGCTGCTGCTCTGGTCAAAAGCGGCGACTGGGTGGATTACGGCTGGGCTGTGAACACCCCTGTGGCCGTGGATGCCGAACTGGCGAAGCGCCTGCCGGAGCTGGAAGGGGTCAACTTCCGGGGCGGCATTCTGATGTGGGTGCCGGAGATCTTCCAGATCGACGACCCTGCTGCCCACATGACTTGGAACAGCTGGCACATGGGCGGCATTGAGCGCAAGGCCATTGCGCAGGGCTTCTCCTTCTACTCCCCCATCCGCTACTCTGAGCTGCCCCGCTACTACCGCGAGAGCAGCGACCCCGTGGATGTGGCAGTATTTCAGGTGACCCCCATGGACGAGCACGGCTACTTCAACTTCGGCCCCAGCGCTTCGCATCTGGGCGCTGTTTGTGAGAAGGCCAAAAAGATCATCGTGGAGGTCAACACCAATATGCCGCGCTGCCTTGGCGGCATGGAGAACTGCGTACACGTTTCTCAGGTGACCGGCATTGTAGAGGGCGCAAATCCCCCCATCGGCCAGATGGCCGCTGCCGGTGCCGCCACCGAGGTGGATCTGAAGGTGGCCAACCTCATCGTGCCGCAGATCCCTAACGGTGCCTGCCTGCAGCTGGGCATCGGCGGTATGCCCAACGCCATCGGCGGGCTGATCGCACAGAGCAATCTGAAGGATCTGGGCGTGCACACCGAAATGTATGTGGATGCCTTTGTGGATATTGCCAAGGCCGGCAAGATCAACGGCAGCCGCAAGCAGCTGGACAAGGGCCGTCAGGTCTACGCCTTTGGTGCCGGCACCCAGAAGATGTACGATTACCTGAACGATAACCCGGAGTGCATGTCTGCCCCGGTGGACTACACTAACGACATCCGCAGCATTTCCGCACTGGATAACTTTATCTCCATCAACAATGCCGTGGATATCGACCTGTTTGGTCAGGTGAATGCCGAGAGCGCCGGTGTGAAGCACATTTCCGGCGCAGGCGGTCAGCTGGACTTCGTGCTGGGCGCATACCTTTCCAAGGGTGGCAAGAGCTTTATCTGCCTGTCCTCCACCTTCTTTAATAAAAAGACCGGCCAGCTGGAAAGCCGCATCCGTCCCACGCTGGAGAATGGCAGCATCGTTACCGACACCCGCGCCAACGTGCACTATCTGTGCACCGAGTATGGCTGCGTGAACCTGAAGGGCTTGACCTCCTGGGAAAAGGCCGAGGCTCTGATCAGCGTGGCACACCCGGATTTCCGTGAGGAGCTGATCCGCGAGGCCGATAAGCTGCATATCTGGCGCAGAAGCAACAAAATTTAATAAGCGCTGCGGGTATTCCCGCTGCCCGCAGCAGGAATGGAGTTTGTCATGATGGACAAAAAGCCGCACATCAAACCGTATCTCTATGGGATGCTCGCAGGGTTTGGTGCCATTGCACTGAGCATCATCTTCTTTTTCCTCATTTACCGCTTTGACGGCTTCGGCTCGGCTATCTCTACCCTGACCGGCATCCTGATGCCCTTTATCTACGGTGCCGTCATTGCCTATCTGCTCAAGCCGGTATGCAACAGCATCGAAGGCTTTCTGCGCCGGTTTATCCCGGAAAAGATGAACGGTCTGATCAACGCGCTATCCGTGGCGCTTACCATCCTGTTCGGGCTTTTGCTGGTGTATGCGCTTGTCATGATGATCGTGCCGCAGCTCATTACCAGTGTGACTACCCTGTACTACACCGCGCAGGCCAACATTACAAAGTTCATGAACTGGGCAAGCCATCTGGAGTTTATTGAAAAGAATGAACAGATCACGGAGCTGCTCAACTCGGCCTACGCCGCCCTGAATACCAATCTGGGCACATGGAACACATGGCTCAAGAACACCCTGCTGCCCTCCATGCAGAACATCGTAAGCGGCGCAGCCATTGGTGTGCTGAACGTGGTGACGATGGCTAAGAACCTGATCATCGGCATCATCGTGGCGGTGTATATGCTGGCAAGCCGCAAGCGGTTCGTCCAGCAGGGCAATCTGGTGCTGCACAGCATCGTCCGTCCCCGCTGGGCGCAGCTGATCACCGAGGAAGTGAAGTACGCAGACCGGATGTTCGGCGGCTTTATCAACGGCAAGATCATGGACTCTGCCATCATCGGCGTGCTGTGCTATATCGGCTGTCTGGTCTTTAAGTTCCCCAGTGCGCTGCTGGTATCGGTGATCATCGGTGTGACCAATGTTATCCCCTTCTTCGGCCCCTTTATCGGTGCCATTCCGGCCACGCTCCTCATCCTCATCCAGAACCCCATCAAGGCGCTGTGGTTCGTGCTGTTCGTGCTGGTTTTGCAGCAGCTGGACGGCAATATCATCGGGCCCAAAATTCTGGGCAACACCACCGGTCTTTCCAGCTTCTGGGTGCTGTTCGCCATCCTGCTGTTTGGCGGCCTGTGGGGTTTTGTGGGCATGATCGTGGGTGTGCCGCTGTTTGCCGTTATCTACGACGTCATCAAAAAGCTGGTCATCCACGGCTTGCAGCGCAATCAGGAGCTGACCCTGCTGAACAATTATCACGACCAGTTCGGCGACCCCGCAGACGATGCAGCCGCACAGCCCGCTGCATCACAACCTGCTGAGAACCAGTAAACCTTCCCTGCCCCGCATCAGAGCACTTCCGATGCGGGGTATTTTTTAATCATATTACAAATTATAAATCGGAAGTTATGGAGGTACTTTATGAACGAGAGAGAAAAAATTATCCGATTATGGTTTGATATGTGGATTAAGAAAGCAGATTTAGGAATTGACAATATTTTTACAGATGATGTTGTATATACTGAGAGTTGGAGTCCTAAATATGAAAACTGCAAAACGGTAAAGCACTGGTTTGACGAATGGAATACACGCGGAACTGTTCTTGTCTGGGAGATTAAGCAATTTTTTCATCAAGGCAATCAAACAATCGTGGAGTGGTATTTTAAAAACAAAATGAATAATGGAAATGTTGAAGAATTTGACGGAATATCTTTAATTGTATGGACACAGGATAACAAAATAAAATCATTAAAAGAGTTTGGTTGCAATCTTCATAATTACAATCCATATCGAGATAGTGATATTCCCGTATTTCGAGAAGAAAAAGCAAATTGGTTTTGAGAGGACTATAAATTCCAGTTTATACAACAAGACCCCCGCCTTATGTTCCGGGCAGGAACACAGGGCGGGGGTCTTGTTATTGTTTTGAATCAGGTTTCAGCTCAGTCCAGCGGCTGAGAGGGCTTCCAGTCCTTATAGTTTTCGTAGCGGCTCTCGCGGACCTTGTGGTGAGACCACACTTCGTCTGCGGTGGGCTGCCAGTCGGCGGCGTAGTTCTTGCACTTCTCGCACAGGTGCTCGACGCTTTCCGGGGACTGCAGGTCGGTGCTGTGGGCACCGGTCTCGTGCACCATCTTTTCCAGCAGCTCGGGGTTTTCCAGCATCGGGCAGGGACGCAGATGGTTCTTGTTGAAGGGCTGACCGTTGTGGTAAGCCATGAACAGCGGGCTGTGCAGAATCTCCAGAATAGACTGGTCGTGGATATTGGCGTTGGAGTAGTGGATGAACACGCAGGGCTCGGCGTCACCGGCAGAGTTGATATGGAAGTAGTTGCGGCCGCCGGCGATGCAGCCGCCCACGAACTCGCCGTCGTTCTGGAAGTCCATGGGGTAGAACGGGATATCGCACTCGGAAGAGCGCAGATAGCGGATACGGTCGATCATATATTTGCGCTGCTCCGGGGTGGGCATCAGCTCCGGGGCGGCCTCGTTGCCCACCGGCATATAGTGGAAGTAGAAGCCAAAGTGTGCCCCCTTCTCGCACAGGAAGCGCATGAACGCGTCGTTGGTGACAGCGTCGATGTTCTGGCGAGTGTAGCAGATGGAGGTACCGAAGATAATGCCGTACTTCTTGAGCAGATCCATGGCGTGCATCACAGCGGCATAGTGGCCTTCGCCGCGGCGGGCATCGTTGGTCTCCGGGGTGCCCTCGATGGACAGCATAAAGGCGATATTTCCCAGACGCCGCACTTCTTCACAGAAGGGCTCATCGATGAGGGTGGAGTTGGTGTAGATGGCAAATTCCACGTCGTTATGCTTTTCGGCCAGCTTGAGCACGTCCTTCTTGCGCACCAGCGGCTCACCGCCGGTCAGCATATACAGGTAAACGCCCAGTTCCTTGCCCTGCGTAACGATCTTGTCCATGTCCTCAAAGCTGAGGTTGTTCTTGTGGCCGTACTCGCCTGCCCAGCAGCCAACGCAGTGCATATTGCAGGCAGAGGTGGGGTCGAACAAAATCAGCCAGGGGATGTTGCACTGGTACTTGACGCGGTTCTCACGGATGGTCTTGGTGCCGCGGAAGAAGGCTTCGTAGCCCAGATTCAGCGCGGTGGTACGCGCCACATGGGGGTCGGTCTGGTCCAGCACGCAGTTGATGAGTTTCGTCCACTTGCTGTTGGGGTCGGTCAGGACTTTTTTGGCATTCTCGTAGGTCTCATCGCTGAAGCCGCTGCCGTAGAACTGCTTTGCAACATCTACCAGCTGGGTCATCGTCTTTTCACGGTCTTGCTCGGCATGGGAAAGCGCCATATCCACTATTTTACCAAGTGCAGCACGCTGCATCTTGTGGGTCAGATTCTCAAGAGATGTATTCATAGCTTTTTCCTCCCGAAACGATTCCTTTGGAAATCCTTATTCTGCTTGACCACATCCTACCACTTTGCATATTTTTGTACCATAAACAGAAAATACGCCGTGATGGAAAACCCATCACGGCGCACCCTTTGATAAAATTCTATTGAAGCCGCACGGACAAAAAGCGCTTCATTCCTCTATTTTCAAGCTGCCGGTGCTCAGGCGGCACAGTGCCCGGCGGAAATCCCCGTGGATCATGGTGCTCACGCGCTCCACCATCTTCTTGGGGTCGCCTTTCATATCCCGGCGGGTCCATTCCAGCGTCATGCCCACCAGTGCATACTTGTAAAAATCGACGACAAACTGCTTGTCTGCGTCCTGCACGGTGATATCGTGGCATTCGCGGTCTGCAAAGTCCTTCAGGATGGGGTCCAGCAATCTATAAAGGTACTGTTCCACCTGTTCCCTGCCCACCGAGCGGTAAACGTTGAGCACAAGGGTCTTGTTGTCCTGAAGCTGGTGCAGAACGTCCAGATAGGCTTCGCTCCATGTACCAAAGCCCCGGCGGCCTTCCATTGCCTTGGCGGCATCCTCTGCAAGGATCCAGTCCACCAGATCGTAGATGTCCTTAAAATGGTAATAAAAGGTCATGCGGTTGACCCCGCAGTCCTCGGTGATATCGTTGATCGTGATCTTGTTCAGGGGCTTTTCCAGCAGCAGCTTCTTCAAAGATGCCTCCAGTGCCCGTTTTGTCGTTTGTGACACAAAAACCCATCCTTTCCCGGCAGACGCCGCTGCCGTTTCCGTGAATGATACCCCATGATTTATTTTACCGCAAAATACGACCTTATTTCAAGTAAAGATTCTTACCTTTTTATGAAGTTTGTGTGTGCGCTGCCCACCCCGAAGGTGCTGTTTTTACATTATATCCGCCAAAAATAAGACAAAAGTCTTGATTTTCTCACAGCGGTTGCTTAGAATGAATAAGAAGCAGAATTTAATGCAGTGCATACCTGCCGAGGGAGGGTTATTGTTATGATGAAAACCATTGGGTTTTTAGGCTGTGGAAACATGGGCGGTGCTATTGCCCGCGCTGTGTGCAAGGCTACCGAGCCTGAGAATGTGTTTCTGGCGAACCGTACAGCGGCAAAGGCTGAAGCGCTTGCCGCAGAACTGGGCTGTCAGACCGCCACCAACGCCGAGGTCGCCGGTGACTGCGACCTGATCTTTCTGGCGGTAAAGCCCCAGATGATGGAGGCCATGCTGGAGCCGCTGCGGTTCATCCTTGCCGAGCGCACCAAGCGGTTCGTGCTGTGCACCATGGCAGCCGGCTTACCGGTGGCACGCATTCAGGAGATGGCGGGCGGCGACTACCCTGTTATCCGTATCATGCCCAACACCCCGGCGTCGGTAGGCGAAGGCATGATCCAGTATTGCTCTGTCAACGTGACCGCCGAGGAGGAGGCCGCATTCTGTCAGCTGATGGCTCCCGCCGGGCGTCTGGACGCCGTAGCCGAGGGCATGATCGATGCCGCAAGCTGCGTTTCCGGCTGCGGCCCGGCATGGGTGTACCAGTTTATTGAAGCGCTGGCCGATGGCGGCGTGGCCTGCGGTCTGCCCCGGGCAAAGGCACAGGAATACGCCGCACAGATGGTGCTGGGCAGCGCAAAGCTGGTGCTGGAAAGCGGCAAGCACCCCGGCGCGCTGAAGGACGCTGTGTGTAGCCCCGGCGGCAGCACCATTCAGGGCGTGCGGGTACTGGAAGAACACGGGCTGCGCGGTGCGGTGATGGATGCCGTGCTGGCCGCTTACGACAAAACAAAAGAAATGGGAAAGGGTTAATGGAATCATGCGCATCGTTGTGAAAGTGGGCACCTCCACATTGGCATACCCCACCGGGCGGCTGAACATCCGCCATGCAGAGGAACTGGTCAAGGTATTGAGCGATTTAAAGAACGAGGGACACGAGGTCATTCTGGTGTCCTCCGGCGCTATTGGCATGGGCGTGGGCAAGCTTTCGCTGCCTGCACGCCCCAAGGATACCACCACCAAGCAGGCCTGCGCTGCCGTGGGACAGTGCGAGCTGATGTACACCTACGACCGGCTGTTCAGTGCCTACGATCACACGGTAGCGCAGATCTTGCTTACCGGCGTGGACGTGGAGCACACCGAGCGCCGGGTAAATATCCAGAACACCCTGACTCGCCTGCTGGAGCTGGGTGCACTGCCCATCATCAATGAAAACGACAGTGTTGCCACCGATGAGATCACCTCCATTGGCGACAACGACACGCTGGCCGCTATTGTGGCCTGCTGCTGCAAGGCCGACCTGCTGGTGCTGCTGAGCGACATTGACGGCCTGTACACCGCCAACCCCCACACCCACCCGGATGCGGCACTCATCCCGCTGGTGGAAGAGATCACCTCGGAAGTTATGGCGCTGGCAGACGGTGCGGGCTCGGCGCTGGGCACCGGCGGCATGGCCACCAAGCTGCGGGCTGCCCGCATGGTGACCGGCAGCGGTGCAGATATGGTCATTGCCAACGGCGCACACCCGGAGCTGCTGTATGATATCGCTGCGGGCAAGCCCATCGGCACCCGCTTTGCCGGGCACAAGCAGCCTGCACTGTCCACACAGGAGGTTTGAGCTATGACTACACAGGAAATTCTGGAAGCCGCCCGCGGGGCAAAGGCTGCGCTGGCACTGGCTGATGGCGCTACCCGCACACAGGCACTGCACAGTATGGCTGCGCAGCTGTGCAGCCCGGATAGCATGACTGCCATCCTTTCCGCCAACGCCGACGATATGGCCGCTGCAAAGGGACATATCAGCGAGGTGATGCTGGATCGTCTTGCCCTGACCGAGGAGCGCATCCGCGCCATGGCAAAGGGCATTGAAGAGGTTGCCGCCCTGCCCGATCCGGTGGGCCGGGTGCTGAAGCGGGTGGAGCGCCCCAACGGGCTGGTAATCGAAAAGACCGCCGTGCCCATGGGCGTGATTGCCATCATCTACGAGAGCCGTCCCAACGTGACCAGCGATGCCGCCGCCCTTGCTATCAAGAGCGGCAACGCCTGCATCCTGCGCTGCGGCAAGGAAGCATGGCGCAGCGCCAACGCCATTGTGCAGGCTCTGCGGCAGGGGCTGCGGGAGAACAGCCTGCCGGAAAACGCGGTCTGCCTGATCGAGGATACCACCCACGCTTCTGCCAACGCCCTGATGACCGCCGTGGGCTATGTGGATCTGCTGATCCCCCGGGGCGGCGCAGGGCTGATCCGCGCCTGCGTGGAGAATGCCAAGGTACCCTGCATCCAGACCGGTACCGGTATCTGCCACATTTTTGTGGACGACACCGCCGATCAGGCCAAGGCGCTGGACATTATTGAAAACGCCAAGGCCAGCCGCCCCAGCGTGTGCAACGCCGAGGAGGTGTGTCTGGTGCACTCTGCCATTGCACAGGAGTTTCTTCCCAAGCTCGCACAGCGTCTTGGCCCCGACCGCGTGGCTGCGGGCAAGCTGCCGGTAGAGCTGCGGCTGGACGCACGCGCCGCCGCCATTATTCCCGGCACACCCGCCGGCCCTGCGGACTTTGACACCGAGTTTCTGGACTACATCCTTGCCGTCAAGGTGGTGGACAGCGTGGACGAAGCCATTGCCCACATTGCGCAGCACTCCACCGGCCACAGCGAGGCCATTCTGACCCGGACGCAGGCAGACGCCGACCGGTTCACCGCTGCGGTAGACAGCGCCGCTGTGTATGTGAACTGCTCCACCCGCTTTACGGACGGCGGCGAGTTTGGTCTGGGCTGCGAGATGGGTATTTCCACTCAGAAGCTGCACGCCCGGGGCCCCATGGGGCTGGAGGAACTTTGCAGCTACAAGTACGTTATCCACGGTGACGGGCAGATTCGCTGATCTCCCCTGTCCCGGCTTCTTCATAATTTTTTTACAATTCCGTCCACTCTGTGGGCGCGGCAGGTAAGTTTTTCATAGTTGAAAAAAATTTCCTGTACAGGCCGATGCAAGTTGCTTTGGCCTGTATTTTTGTTTTATCGGGATGGACTGTATTTCGATTCAAGTGAAAAATATTTCACTTTTCCTAGAAAATGGATTCTCTTGGATGGTGTTATGTATCCAAGAATTTGCCGTTTCTCACAATGTAAAAGTAGTACTTTTATGTTTTTATAGGTCAAAAAAGCAAAATTTTCTCTTGACAGAGCGTTTTTGATGCGGTAAAACTATATTGTAAGATTTGATATCGATTTCACTTCCGTTTCACAGGATTTCAAAATTCGTACATCACAACTGGTACTATGTAAAAATAAGTAAAGGAGAGAGCATCTTATGACGATTGCAATTCTTGCCCATGATTCCCGCAAAGAACTGGCTCTGCAATTCTGTACCGCTTACAGTGCCATCCTTTCCCGCAATAATGTTATCGCCACCGGTACCACCGGTCGGATGCTTGCGCAGACCACCGGCCTGCCGGTGCACTGCTACCTCTCCGGTAAGCTGGGCGGTGTGCAGCAGATCACCTCCCGCGTTGCCTGCGATGAAGTGGATCTGGTGCTGTTCTTCCGCGACCCGCTGAAGGCCGATGCCGCCAGCCTGACCGAGCAGAATCTGCTGCGCCTGTGCGATATGCACAGCGTACCCATTGCTACCAACATTGCTACCGCAGAGGTGCTGCTGCGCGGTCTGGATCAGGGAGATCTGGACTACCGTGAGGGGATGCACCCGGCCTTGATCGAGCCGATCCCCGTGGTGCAGGCTCGTGCCGTGTAAGCGTTTATTTGTGTGTTACTTTGTGTATAGAGGGAAAAAAGGAGCTATCGCAGCGTGTTGTGCGATAGCTCCTTTTTGTTTGCGTGTTATTTGCCCACCGGGCAAACATTACTCCTTAAAATATGCTTTCTGGATAGCCAGCAGCACACCGGCGCGGCTGGCTGCAAAGTTCAAGCCGCCCTGCAGGTAGCAGGTATAGGGGGCGCGCAGAGGGCCATCGCAGGAAAGCTCGATGGTGCTGCCCTGCGTAAAGCTGCCGCTGGCCATAACCACCTCATCGGTATAGCCCGGCTCCGGACTGGGTTCCGGGGCGGCGTAGCTGTCCACGGGGCTGGCAGCCTGAATCCCCTGACAGAAGCCGATGAGCGCCTCCGCCGTACCGGCATCAAAGCAGGTAACGATATCGTTGTGATCCTCGCAGTAGCGCGGGATGGGCTTTTTGCCCAGCAGCTCCAGCATGCACTGGGCGTAGATGGCGGTCTTGATAGCCTCGCACACCACGCCGGGGGCGTAGTAGAAGCCCAGATACATATCCCGGGGGGTCTCCAACGTGCAACCCAGCTCCTTGCCAAGGCCAGGGGCGTTCAGGCGGTAAGCGCACAGTTCCACCAGATCCTTGCGACCCACGATGTAGCCGCCGGTGGGAGCAATGCCGCCGCCGGGGTTCTTGATCAGGCTGCCCACTGCGATATCCGCGCCCACCTGACAGGGTTCCTGCGTCTGGGTGAACTCGCCGTAGCAGTTGTCCACAAAGATGATGATCTCCGGGTTTGCGGCGCGGGCGGTATCGGCAATTTTGCGGATGGTGGCCAGATCAAAGGCGTTGCGCTGTAAATAGCCGCGGCTGCGCTGGATATGGCATACCTTTGCGCCGGGGGCTTTCTGGGCGATCAGGTCGTAATCCGGGGTGAAGTCGGCCTTGAGAGGGGCTTCGTCATAGTTCACGCCGTAGTCCATCAGGGTACCAGTGCCCTTGCCCTTGCCGTCCAGACCGATGACGCCCTCCAGCGTATCGTAGGGACGGCCGGTGGCGGCCAGCAGGGTATCCCCTGCCCGCAGCAGACCGAACAGCGCCACCGCCAGCGTGTGGGTGCCGCTTTGGAACTGGCTGCGCACCAGCGCATCCTCTGCGCCCATGACCTGCGCAAAGATCTGCTCCAGCTTGGCGCGGCCGGTATCCCACAGGCCGTAGCCGGTGGTGCCCAGCATATCGGTGGAGGACATCTGGGTATCGGCAAAGGCCTTGAGCATCTTCAGCTGGTTGAAGTCCCGGATCTCCTCCATCTGGCGGAAATAGGGCTGGCACAGCTCCATAGCCTTTTCATCCAGCGCCAGTACCTCGGGCTTGTAATCAAAAAAGTGGTTCAGAATCGACATTATAACGTGATAGTTCCTTCCTGTTATTTTCGGCTCTCTGAGCCGTTGTGTTGCAATGCCAGTTCTTCCTTTCGGGAGAACTGGCATTTTGCGCAAAAAGCTTTATTATTTTTCGGGCACATAGCGGGCATACTCTGCCTGCTTTGCAAAGCCAAGGCGGGCATAAAACCGCACCCGCTCCGGTGCGCAGAGGAACACCGGGCGCAGCCCTTCAGCGGCAAGGCTGTTTGCCATTTCCACAATGAGCCGCCCGCCGATGCCTCTGCCCCGCAGCGGCTCTGCGGTCTGCCCGCAGGCCATGTAGGCCTGCCCATTGCACAGGGCATAAGCACCCACGGTGCAGACGACCGCGCTACCCTGCTCCAATGTCCACGCCATTGCCCTGCCCCGGCTGCGCTTTGTGCACAGTTCTGAGTAAAAGTCTGCCTGCCGGGCGGGGTCTGCGGGGTAAAGTGCTGCTGCCACCCGGGCGGCGGGCGCTTCCCGACAGAGGGTCAGCTGCGCCCACAAGGCTTCGTCCACGGCGGGCAGGGGCAGCGGCCCAGTCTGCGGCAGACCGAACACGGTCAGCGTTTCTGCCTTGTGCCAGCCGTCCGGCGGCGGGCAGACAGTCTCGTCCAGAATGGCACTCTCGCACCCGCAGAAGGACAAAAAGCTTGCCAGCTCTGCTGGGTTTGCGTGCCCCGCCAGCCATGCCGTGCTGCCGGAAAGTTCCAGTGCCAGCGTGGAACCCGCGTAGAACCGCCACGGCTGACTTTTGCGAAAGAGCGCACAGTCCAGCGGCAGCAGAGCGTCCAGCACCGGCAGACCCCGGCAGGCATTCGCGAACCGGGTACGGCGCTTTGCATCCTTTACCTGTGCAATCACTTGAGCGCGTTGACGATCTTTTTGAACTCGCGGCCGCGCACTTCAAAGTTGGGATACAGATCAAAGGAGGCGCTTGCCGGGGACAGAATGATGATATCGCCCGGCTTTGCGGCGGCACGCGCCAGCTCTACGGCGTGCTGCATGTTATCTGCGTGCTGAATGGGCAGCGCAGTCTCGTCAAAGCCGGGGCACTCCCGCACAGCCTGCTCGATGCGGGGGCCGGTAGCGCCCATCAGCACCAGATTTTTGACGTGGGCGATGATCTCCGGTGCCAGCGGCTCGTAGGGGATGTGCTTATCGTAGCCGCCCGCGATGAGGATGACCTTACGGTCAAAGCTGCGCAGACCGGCAATGGTGCGGGTAGGGCTGGTACCGATGGAGTCGTTATAGTACAGCACGCCGTCCAGAGTGCGCACCGGCTCGATGCGGTGCTCCACACCGGTGAAGGTGCTGCCCACCTGACGGATGGCTTCTACGGGCACCTCGCCCCACACAGCAGCGGCCGCAGCCAGCAGGTTTTCGATGTTGTGCAGACCGCGCAGCTTGATGTCCTTTTGGGCAAGGAAAGGGGTCACGACGCCATCCTCAGCCATGCAGAGCATGCCGTCCTCCTTGCGCAGGAAAGCACCGTTGTCGGTATCGTGCAGGCGGGTGAACCACACCTGCTTGCCCTTGCAGTCTGCCTGCATGGAGCGGCTGATCTCGTTCTCATAGCCCAGCACGGCGCGGCAGGGCTGCTTCTGGTACAGCAGGATATTGCGCTTGGCATCGATGTATTCCTGCATGTCCTTGTGGTGGTCCAGATGGTTCGGGGTCACGTTGGTGACCACCGCAATGTTGGGGCTTGCGTGCATGCTGATCAGCTGGAAGCTGGAAAGCTCTACCACAGCCACATCCTCCGGGGACACCTCCGGCAGCATGGGCAGCAGCGCTGCGCCAATGTTGCCGCCCAAATGCACCTTGCGGCCTGCAGCCTCGTAGAACTTGGAGATAAGGGTGGTGGTGGTGGTCTTGCCGTCCGAGCCGGTCACGGCCACGATCTCGCAGGGGCAGAAGTCGAAGAACAGTTCCACCTCACTGGTGACCATGGTACCAGCAGCCATGGCATCCTGCAGGGGCTTTTCAAAGTAGCCCACAAAGCCCGGGGTGCGCATGATGATGTCCTGTCCCTTGAAGCCGTCCAGATAGTTTTCGCCAAGGCTCAGGTCAATACCCAGCTCCCGGATGGTGGCGGCGTAATCGCCAAAGTCCTCCACGCTCTTTTTCTGGTCGCACAGGGTCACATGAGCGCCCAGCTCCACAAACTCCTTGATGAGGGTCTTGTGGCTGACGCCTGCGCCGATAAAGGCGACCTTTTTGCCCTGAATAAGCTGGGCAAGCTTCTGCTGATCTTTCTGCATAAAAACAGTTCCTCCTCTATAGGATCATGGTATAACACTGCGCCGCACGGGCAGCGCGGGGATCACTTTGCTGTACCATTATAGTCCATTTGCGCGCAATTGGCAACGGAAAACCGCACAGTCTGCTTCAAAAAGCCCGATAAATTCACAAAAAGGCAATTGTTTTTTCTGCTGCTTTCTGCTACACTTGTCGTTGCAGAGCGCTTTTTGCCGTTTCTGCGCGAAGATGAACGGAATGAGGTTATTCTTTTTGAAACGATGGTTGCGTTTTACCGCAGCGGTACTGGCTGCTGCGTTTCTTTTTGCCCTGACCGGCTGCGGCAGCTCCACAAACTCTGCCAGCTTTACATGGTTCGTGGACAGCATCCCCGCAAATCTGGATCCGCAGGTGGCTTCCGCTGCGTCGGATGTCATCGCCTGCGAGAACCTGTACGGCACACTGGTGCGCAAGGACCCGGACGGTGAACTTGTGCCGGGGCTCTGTGAGAAGTGGACGGTGTCCTCGGACGGGCTGACCTACACCTTTACCCTGAAGGACGGCCTGACCTACGCAGCCGCCAAGGGTGCCGCCACAGAGTACGACATTACCGCCGAGGACTTTGTGTTTGCGTTCCGGCGTATTTTCCGCGCCGATACCGCCTCGCCCTATGCGGTGGAGTTTTCCGCCATCCAGAACAGCGCCGCCGTGCAAGCGGGACTGGCGGACGAAAGCAGTCTGGGCGTTTCGGCCAATGGGGCGCTGACGTTGGTGTTCCGGCTGAGTGAGCGGGACGATAACTTCTTAGCAAAGCTGGCATTGCCCGGTGCAGCCCCCTGTGACGAGGCCTTTTTTGAGAGCACCCGGGGCACCTATGGGCTGACTGCCAAGACTACGCTTGCAAGCGGCAGCTTTTACCTGTATAACTGGACGACGAACGGCCTGTTTTTGCGGCGCACCGTGGAAAGCCCACTGGTCGGCAGTCTGCGTCTGGTGCAGGACACCAGCGGCAGCGGCAAAAGCGCAGCCCAGCTTATTGCCGACGACAAATGCTCGGCAGCGCTGGACGAGAGCGGCGAAGCCACCAGCTTACAGACCGTAAGCTATTCCGACACCACATGGGCGCTGCTGTTCAACGCGGCGGAGGGGTCGGTGTTCCAGAACCAGCAGCTGCGGCAGGCGCTGGCCGGGATTGCCCGGGAAAACGCCGATGTGCCCTCCAGCGGCCTGTACGCCGCCGCAAAGGGGCTTGTGCCGGAGGGTCTGACCGTGGACGGTCTGGACTACCGCGAGACTGCCGGGAATCCCCTGCCCACCATCCCGGAGCCGAAGGCCTTGTATCTGGCTGCGCGGCAGGGCATGGCGACCTCGGATTTTTCCGGCGTGACCCTGCTGCTGCCCAAGAACGCCGGGCTGGGCGAACTGGCCGACCAGATCAACAGCGCATGGCAGAAGGAGTGCTCCCTGTTCTTCTCGGTGGAGGAGGTAGAACAAGACGAATTTGACGCCCGCATTGCCGCCGGGAAATACACCATTGCCCTTGCGCCCATCCGTGCCGAGGGCGGCAGCGTGTACCAGATGCTGCAGCAGTTCACCACTGAGGGAGGTAGCCTGACCGGCTATGCCGATACTGTTTATGCCGACCGGCTGGCACTGAGCGCACAGCAGACCGGCAAGGACCGTTGCGCTCTGTTGGCGCAGTGCGAGCGGCAGCTGCTGGAAAGCTGCACCGTAGTGCCCCTGATGGCACAGCAGAAGCGTCTGCTGCTGGCAAATGGCGTGCGCGACTTGGTATTCGACCCGTTTTTCCCTGTGCTGGACCTGACTTGGGCCAAAATGAGTTGACCGCAAATTTCGTGCGGAAAAGCCTTGACATTCCTGCCCTGCTTTGTTACAATAATGGAGCACTTGCAGGGTTAGCTCATCCGGTAGAGCGACTGCTTCCCAAGCAGTAGGCGGCGGGTTCGAGTCCCGTATCCTGCTCCAAAATATAGCGGTGAAGCGTTCAGAATTTGTTCGTTTTACCGCTTTTTTGTTTGTGTCCATTTCAAAAAATGACGTAAAATTTCGTGCTAACGCCTCGTAAACTCCCCATTAGACTGCCAAAAAAAACACTCCCGGGCTTTTTATAGGAAGACCCGGGAGTGTTTGCGTTCAACTGATTTTATATCGTGTTACTTTGCCACGAGTTCTGCGGCAAGGGCGTCCATCTGTGCCTCAGCGGCGGCGTTGGCGGCAGAGCGGATGGTGACCACATTCTCGCAGAGGGTGATGTTCTTCATGCTCTCCAGCTCTGCATGCATAAGCTTTGCAGCCATGGGTGCCCAAGTGCCGTTTTCCATCAGGCCGACGGTGCGGTTCTGGAAGTTCTTGGTCTTGAGGTGAGCCAGCAGGTTCTCCATCGGCGGGAAGAGGAAGCCATCGTAGGTGGCGCAGGCCAACACGATCTTGCCGCAGCGGAAAGCCTCGGTGACGGCGTAGGACACATCAGTGCGGGTCAGGTCCATCTCCACCACCTTTGCGCCCTGTGCGCGCAGCTTTTCAGCCATGGTGTGGGCGGCGGCGCGAGTGTGGCCGTGGATGGATGCGCTGGCTACCAGGATCTTTTCCGGCTCCTCAGCCTTGTAGCTGGACCAGAGATCGTAGTAGTTCAGGTACTTGCTCAGATCGCCGGTAAGCACCGGGCCGTGCAGCGGGCAGATCGTCTTGATGTCCAGTGCCGCAGCTTTTTTGAGCAGTGCCTGCACCTGCGGGCCGTACTTGCCCACGATGTTCAGGTAGTAGCGGCGGGCTTCGCTGGCCCAGTCGGCGTTTTCGTCAAACTTTGCCACAGCGCCAAAGCGGCCAAAGCCATCGGCGGAGAACAGCACCTTCTCGCTGCTCTCGTAGCTGACCATGACCTCCGGCCAGTGCACCATGGGGGCAAACACAAAGGTGAGGGTGTGGGCGCCAAGGCTCAGGCTCTCGCCGTCCTTCACCACCACGCGGCGCTCCGGAGCAATGGCATCTGCGCCAAAGAACTGCTCCATATACTGGAAGGTCTTGGCGTTGCCCACCACCTGCATTTCCGGGTAGAGGGCTGCCAGCTTTGCCACGTTGGCACCGTGGTCCGGCTCCATGTGGGAGACAACCAGATAGGCGGGCTTGCAGCCGCCCAGTGCCTCGGCAAGGTTTTCCAGCCAAGGCTCAGTGGCGCGGGCGTCCACCGTGTCCAGAATGGTGGTCTTTTCGTCCAGAATGACATAGGAATTATAGCTGACCCCGGTGGGCACCGGATACTGGCTCTCGAACAGGTCGATGGTAGTATCGTCCACGCCTACACCAAGAATGGCTTCGCTGATTTTTTTCATGCTCATACCGTTCAGACTCCTTTTGTTTTATGTTGTGCCGTGAATTGGCAAAAATTTATAAGAACAATTCCTATAATACCACATTGTCATAAATTTCGCAAGGGATAACGCAGAGAAGTTCTGCACATCAAACCTCTTCCCCGCTCTCCGGCAGACGTGCCGCTACTGGTCTGCCCGGCTCAGTGTCCAGCTCCAGCAGCGCGGCGGCGGTGTTCTCGTCCAGCGTCTGCACTGCACGCAGCTTGCGGCTGATGGCGCGGCTGCGCACCCCGATGAGGTTGTCCAGCTCTTCATCGGTCTGGCGCAGGCGCTGCTGCATTTTGGAAAGCCCCTGCCCAAACTTGTCGAACTCGGTTTTGACCGCACCCAGCAGCCGCCACACCTCGCCGGAGCGCTTCTGGATGGCAAGGGTCTTGAAGCCCATTTGCAGGCTGTTGAGCAATGCTGCCATGGTGCTGGGACCGGCCACGTTCACCTGATAATCCCGCTGCAAAACCTCCAGCAGCCCGGCGTTCACCACCTCGGCGTACAGCCCCTCAAAGGGCAGAAACAGGATGCCGAAAGCTGTGGTGTAGGGCGGTTCCACATATTTTTCCCGGATATCCTTTGCCTCGCTGCGCAGCACCAGTTCCAGCGCGTGGCGGGCGTTTTCCACAGCCTGCGCATCGCCGGAGGCCTGTGCATCCTGCAGGTGGGCGTAGGTATCGCCGGGAAACTTGGAATCGATGGGCAGCCAGACGCTGCCGCCGTCCACGCCGGGCATCCGGATGGCGTACTCCACCCGCTGGGTGCTGCCGGGGATGGTGGCTACGTTGGTGTCGTACTGCTCCGGCGCAAGGATTTCTTCCAGAATTGCGCCCAGCTGGATCTCGCCCAGAATGCCGCGGGTCTTGACGCCGGAAAGCACCTGCTTCAGCCCGCCCACATCGGCAGCAAGGCTCTGCATCTCGCCCAAGCCCTTGTACACCTGTTCCAGCTGGTCGTTGACCGCCTTAAAGCTTTCAGTCACCCGCTTTTGCAGTGCGTCCTGCAATTGCTCGTCCACGGTGTGGCGGATCTCGTCCAGCTTCTGAGCGTTCTGTGCCTGCATGGCGGCAAGACCGTCTGCCAGCGTTTTGCGCATCTCCTCCAGCTTGCGGGCGTTGGAGGCTTCCAGCCCCTGCAAGCGCTGCTCCATGGTCTGCTGCTGGGCATTCTGCCCCGCCGTCAGGGTGCTGCTCATGCCCTGCACTGCGGTTTGAAGGGTATCGCTGATGTGCGCCATCGCGGCCAGATTCTGCTGTGCCTGCTGCGTCTGTTTTTCTTCCAACACCCGCGCCTGTGCTTCCAGCTGCTGGCGTAGCCACTCCTTCAGGGCTTCATCGTCCTGCCGGGCAGCGGGCTTGCCGGTGCGGTACAGCAAAAGCGCCTGCAGCAGACAGATGACTACCAGCAGAAGCGTGTACAGTCCTGCCAAAAATTCCATGAATCAGTTCTCCTTTTAACTCAAAAATCCGGGTCTTGCGGTAATGGCAGACCCGGATATGCTTATACTTCCTGATGCTTTACGATCTCCTGCGTGGTCTCCACCTGCTGGCCGTACAGACCCACACCGTCTACCTCCATCTCGCCCACCTGATTATCACAGGGGTCGGCGCGGAAGGCGCACATGGGCGGGTCGAAGGGCGCGCAGATATCGCTGTTAGCTACCATGCGGTCGGTGTCCAGATTGCCGAAGTAGTGCAGGCGCATCTTCTCGTTGCCCGCACGCGCCATAGACGCACCGGCAGAGCAATCGGCGTACATCCAGCCCTTGGGCGCAATGTAGAACATTGCCCAGTCGTGGCAGCCGGCTGTCTCCGGCCGTGCCACCATGCCGCTCTGCCACTTTGCCGGGATGCCTGCAATGCGGCAAAGTGTGATAAAGGTAGCTGCCATCACGCCGCAATCTCCCCGGCGGCTGCGGGCGCAGTTATCGGTGATGTTCTCGTGCACAAAATACATGGGCTGGAAGTGATAGTGCACGTTCAGGGTGACAAAATCGTAAATGCGCTTTGCCTTCTGCACCGGGTCAGTGATACCCTCGGTCAGCTGGGCAGCCAGTGCCTTCATATAGGGGGTAAAGGCGATGTGGGGCAGCTGCTCGGCGGTGTCAAAATCCGGCTGCACGGGGTCGGCGTGCAATTCCAGCGGGGCAGCGTAGTGCGCGGTGCTGCGGTAGCTGTACTGTGCGCCAAAACGGCAATTCTCGGCAAGGTCTGCCTCCCAGTACGCGGTACGCTGGGGTGCAGTTTCCGGCGCAATATAAGTGGGCTGGGCGGTAAAGCTGTCCAGCGTGATATTGCTCTGTGCCGGGCAGGCAGCAGGCAGCGGCAGCCATACTTTGACGTGTACGGTGTTTCTGCCCTCAGCCTTTGCAGCGGCAAGGGCGCGGGCAAAGGTCTCGTCGGTCATGCCGATGCTGGTGCGCAGGGTGATGTCTGCACTGACTGCACCGGTGCGCACCATCTGGTCGTGCTGGGGCTCAAAACGATCCCAGCTGCGCTCCGGGACGGGCGGGTCCAGCTGACGGGCGGCAAGGTCGGGATGGGTAGCCACCAGCGTT
Source organism: Faecalibacterium sp. I3-3-33 (assembly GCF_023347295.1). Classification (NCBI taxonomy): domain Bacteria; kingdom Bacillati; phylum Bacillota; class Clostridia; order Eubacteriales; family Oscillospiraceae; genus Faecalibacterium; species Faecalibacterium sp. I3-3-33. The sequence goes on along the minus strand of NZ_CP094469.1, from coordinate 1,459,113 downwards.
TCGGCGGCGCGGTAGATATAGCGCTTCTGCCCTTCCACAAAGCGCCAGTCCATCTGCCCGGCAGCGTCCAGCGCAGCGAACTCCTCGGCGGTAAAGTCCCGCAGGGTGGCCTGCAGCTGGTTCAGCAGCTGCTCGGCGGTGAGAGTGTAGTCCCGCGGCAGACGGCGCAAAATTTCCCGGTGTGCCAGCAGACCCTGCCGCCACGCATCCACGCCGTGGGGGGTGGGGTTTACAGGCAGCGCACCCTGCGGGTGCAGGGGCTGGTTCTGGCTGGCAGTCCAGTCCTCGGCCAGACAGGCATCGATACGCGCAATGGCGGCATCGTAATAGCCTGCCTCCTTCAGGCGGCGGATATCGTCCGGCAGCTCCATATTCAGGTATGCAAAACAAGTATTCTGATCCATCATGCTCTACTCCTTTTTATTTATGGTCAGGCAGCGGTCTGCTGCTCCCAGAAAGCTACGGCTTCCGTCAGCCAGCCCTCGGCATCGGTGGTATCGCCTACCCCGATGCAATGGGGTGCAGACTCAAACACTTTTACAACATAAGGCACCTTATGAGCTTCCAGCGCTGCTTGCAGCGCCGGGCCCTGCACCTGATTGATCATCCATGGCAGCACCTTGTCATCCTTCCCGTACCAGAAAAATACCGGCGGATAATCATCCGTGATAAGATCTGCCACACTGGAGCAGTAATAGTGCCATCCATAGTTGCCGGTATCCATAAACGCCTGATACGCGATCTTTACCTCTGAAAAGTTCACAACTGAATAACCCAGCAGCAATGCGCCGGGTCTTGCAACGCCGTAATGGCCGTAGCCGCGCTCCTTGTTCGCAAACACACCCGCAAGCTGACCACCGGAGGAGTAGCCTACCAGCGCATAGTCCTGTGTCTGGATGGAAAGCTCCTCGTCAAGGCTCGTCACCAGCTGCACCGCCCGTGCCAGATCCTGAAGCGGGGCGTTATTGCCCAGATCCAAGAAGGTGCGGTAGCGCAGCACGAACACAGCATAGCCCCGTTTATGCAGCTCGTAGGCGGTGGAGCCGCCCTCGCCCATCTCGGAGGTCATGGTCAGGGCATTGCCGGGGATCACGATAGCCGTTTTGGCGTTGGGCGTCTCTGCCGGGTAATAGAACAACTGCACACAGCCCAGACTGGAATTCTGCTCGATCTCTTCCGGGGTGTAGACCTGATAGGTGACCTTGACGCCCTTGTTATAGTTATCAATGATAAGGTTCAGCGCAGCAATGCCGGATTCCCGGTCGGTATTGCCAAAATAATCGTGCAGAGTCTTGTTTTTCCATCGCTCCACCATCAGCGGTGTCATCTCGCGGCAATATGTATAATAGCCGGTCCCTTGGATCGCCGGGTTCGCGCGCAGCTGTGCCATCGTAGTTTCCGCAGTAACATGGGGTGCGCTCTCTGCGCCAAAGGCAGACAGCGCCGCACAAAGCACAAGCCATACCATACACAGCAGCACATGTACAGTTTTCTTCATACATCCTCCATGGGAGGACAGCACGCCCCTGCACTGCCCCGCTCCGTATTCTTGTTCCCTTATTGTATCACAAACGGGTGGGATGTCAAAGCAATTTCTGTGCAGTCCGCTTCTTGTACCGTCCGGCAAATTCTGCTATACTGAAATTTATCCGGGAGTGGAAAGAGAGTGCGGGCATTTTTCGGCCCGCCGAGGATGAAAGTATGGATAAGATCATCATCCGGCCTATGACGCCGGAGGACTGGAGCGCAGTCTCCAGAATCTATGTTGAGGGCATCGCTACGGAATACGCCACCTTCCAGACCGAATGCCCGCCCTACACCGCGTGGGACGCTTCCCACACAAAGGAGTGCCGCTTGGTCATCCTTTCCGGCGGGGTGCTGGCGGGGTGGTGCGCCTTGCACCGGGTAGACCCCCGCTGGTGCTACCGGGGCGTAGCCGAGGTAAGCATCTATGTAGGCGAGCAGTTCCGGGGGCACGGGCTGGGCTTTCGGCTTTTGAGCGCCCTGTGCGCTGCTGCCGAAAAGGCCGGGTACTGGACGCTGCAATCCACCGTTTTACAGGATAACGCCGCCAGCCGTGCCCTGCACGCCAAGTGCGGTTTCCGGCTGGTGGGACGCCGGGAACGCATTGCACGGGACTGTCACGGCCGCTGGCTGGACACCTACCTGATGGAGCGCCGCGCCGCCGCAGACGAACCGGAGGGGTTCAAAAAGCTGTAACCAGCCGCTTGGTGCAGGCTAACGATTGGATATGGTCTCCGCTGCGCTCTGACCATTTTTAGCGGAATGATCATTTTTATTTGTAGGCCGGGAAAATCTGCGGATTTTCCCGGCCTACCTCTTCACGAAGTAGGAGCGTAAAGCAGAAGGAGCCGCTGCACTTTTTTGGTGCAGCAGCTCCTTTTATTTGTGATGATCCAGTTTTACCACTCGTCGTATTCGCCGTCGGCATTTTTGGCGGCAGCCACGCGGCTGCGCTTGAACATGCTTTCCACCACAGCGCAGTATTTATCGGCAAGGCAGACGATGATGGCCTCGCGGCAGCTGGGCACATGACGGAAGGTCAGCGGCCACATGTGGCTGGAAATGATGCTCTGTTCCTTTTTGGTGATATGGAACACCTGTTCTGCATTGACGCAGGCGCAGCCCGGGTGGGAGAAGCCGTGCATCTCGAACAGGCGGCGGATGCCGTGGAAGGTACCCTTTTTGTGCCAGTCATACAGGTAAAAATCGTGCAGGAAAGCACCGACAGCCAGCGAGGTCTCGTCTGCGCCCAGATGCAGGCGGTGGTTCAGCCAGCAACTGACCAGCACCACGTTTTTGCAGTGCTGATAGGTGGTAACATCCCCGTGCTGGATGAACTCTCGCATCTGCTGCACCTTGGGGTTCTGATCATATTTTTCCAGAATGGCATAAAGCCGTTCGCGTTCCGTAACAGAAAGCTGCATGAGCAAAATTTCCTTTCAACTCAAAACATGATTCAAGAGCGGAGCTGCACCGGGTTGGAATTGCCAAAGTTTTCGGCCTCGGACGGGTTTGTCCGCTTGAGGGTCAGATCCACCAGATACTGCTTGCCATCGCCCAGTTCTTCCAGCTGTGCAAGCTTTGCATTGGCAGAAGCTTCGTCCGGGTACCACTGGATGAGGAAGAAGTTTTCCGCTTCCACTCCGTAGTACAGCCAGAAGCCGTCTGCCCGCAGCAGATCGTCCAGATGATCCACCTCTTCGCCGTCCGGCAGGCCAAGACCTTCCTCTGCATAGAGGTTTTCCGGCTCTACCTGCAGCATCTCAATGACCTGAATGGAACTTTGCAGGTACTCGTCCTGCGAGGTGCTCTTATCGGAGCGCTCCCAGCCGGTGAGAAATGCCTGCATAAGCAGATCGCGCACCTTGATGCGCGGCAGTGTGGGATCCATAACCATTTTTGTTTCCTTCTTTCGTGGTTTTTATCCCCGTTGGACAGTATACGGCATACGCCTGTGCAAGTCAACGGTTTATTTGTGAATTTTTTGTAGGTATGACTAAAATTTACACACGCTTTTCCTGTTTTAGTCGGTTATCTCAGGCGTGGAAGGAAAAGGTATCGTTCAGCCATTCCACCGCAAGCTGCACCCAGCAGTGGCGGTGGGCACTGTCGGCGTCCACCTCCGGGGTGCAGATACTGGTGCCGTGGCAGCCCTTTTCAAACAGGTGTGCTTCGCACGGCACGCCTGCCTTGTGCAGGGCATTCAGCAGCAGCAAGGTGTTTTCCACCGGGACAGTTTCGTCCTCCATGGTATGCCAGACGAACACCGGTGGTGTGGCCGGGGTGATCTTATCCTCCAGCGTAAAGCGCTGGTGGGCGGCGACATCCTGCGTGCCTGTCAGCTGCACAAAGCTGTCCCTGTGGGCATATTCCCCGGCGGTGACCACCGGGTAGGCCAGCAGCAGGGCGTTGGGCCGCGGCTGGTCTGCCATGCCGGGGATCTCCCACACCGCACCGGACAGTGCCAGATGCCCGCCGGCGGAAAAGCCGCACAAAGCGATCTGATCCGGCAAAATATTCCACTGTTCTGCGTGCTGCCGCACAAGGCCGATGGCCTGTGCCAGCTGCCGCATGGGCAGCGCATCCCGGGCACTCTCCCCTACTGCGTAGTGCAGCACCGCCGTGTGATACCCGGCTGCCGCAAATTGCAGCGCCACAGGGTCGCCCTCCCGGGGGCTGACATGGTTATATCCGCCGCCGGGCACCACCAGCACCAGCGGGCGCTGCCGGAAGTGCGGCATAGCCTCCACGCTCTCCCGCAGGTAGAGCGTCAGCGTACCGCCGCCGGTCAGTTCCAGTTGCTCAAGCTGCATTTACGCATCCACCTTATAAAATCCGTGCCGTCCCTCCGGGTGCGCCGCAATAAATTCTGTGCACAAGTCTGCGCACAGGCGGCATAATTCCGGGCAGGGACGCTTTTTATAGTAATCTGCGGTGCGGTCCTCTGCCGCCGTGCCACCGGTAGGGGCAGCGCCCGCCTTTGCCAGCAGTTCCCGGCATATAATGCTGCCGCCGCCGTTGCGGGCGCGGTACTGTTCTGCCGCCTGCTGCACCAGCGCGTACATCCGGGATTTATCCTTGGGGTCGGCGGGGTCGGCATAGACCATGCTCAGCACGGTCACCACGCCGCAGAACGCCCCGCACACCTCCCGCATCCGGCCAATACCTGCGCCAAAGCCTGCGGAAAGGCGCAGCGCTATCTCCTCGGTCAAGCCAAGCTGGGGTGCAAACGCCGCCACTACGCTCTGACTGCAATTGTAGCCCTTTAAGAACCATGCGTAGGCGGCATCGCCCTGTTTTGACATTTTCTCACATCCTTCCGGCATACTCGCTCCATTATAGCACAGTCTGCGCAAAAGTGGGAAAGCTTTTCAGGAAAAATTTCACCCTTTATATAAGATACGATCCAGGCGCGCCGCTTCGCGCACAGGAGAACAAATTTTAACTTTTTATGAAAAGCCTTGATTTTCCCTGCAAGTCGTTGTATATTAGCACTCAGAAGTTATGAGTGCTAAGTATTCCGGCATTCTGCCGGACACGGCGCACCAAATATGTGATAAAAGAGGTTTTGTATTATGGCCAAGAAAGAATTTCAGGCAGAAAGCAAAAAACTGATGGACATGATGATCAACTCCATCTATACCAATAAAGAGATCTTCCTGCGGGAGCTGATCTCCAACGCTTCGGACGCCATTGATAAGCTGTACTATAAGAGCCTGACCGACACCTCCGTGGGCATGAACAAGGGCGATTTCCGTATCCTCATCACCCGTGATAAGGAAAACCGCATCCTGACCGTGGAGGATAACGGCATCGGTATGACCAAGGAAGAGCTGGAGCAGAATCTGGGCACCATCGCACACTCCGGTTCTCTGGATTTTAAGAAGGACAACAGGGACGAGAACATTGACATCATCGGTCAGTTCGGCGTGGGCTTCTACTCTGCCTTTATGGTAGCCGATAAACTGACCGTTATCTCCAAGGCTTATGGCTCGGACGAGGCATGGCAGTGGGAGTCCTCCGGTGTGGACGGCTACGAGATGACCCCCGCCCAGAAGGACACCGTGGGCACCCAGATCATTCTGCACATCAAGCCGGATACTGACACCGAGAAATACGATAACTTCCTGGATGAATACGGCATTGTGGCTATCGTGAAGAAGTACAGCGACTATGTGCGCTACCCCATCCAGATGGAGCGCGAAAAGAGCCGTCAGAAGCCGGAACCGGACCCCAAACCTGAGGATTACAAGCCGGAGTGGGAGACCTACACTGAGCTGGAAACTCTGAACAGCATGATCCCCATCTGGAAGAAGCAGAAGAGCGAAGTGACCGACGAGGAGTACAACAGCTTCTACAAGGATAAGTTCGGCGATTATGCCGACCCCGCCCGGGTCATCGTGAGCCGCACCGAGGGCACTGCCAACTACAACGCCCTGCTGTTCGTGCCCAGCCACCGCCCCTACGATTTCTACACCAAGGACTACGAGAAGGGTCTGGCTCTGTACGCTTCCGGCGTGCTGATTATGGAAAAGTGCGCTGACCTGCTGCCGGATTACTTCAGCTTTGTCAAGGGTATCGTGGACAGTCAGGACCTGAGCCTGAACATCAGCCGTGAGATGCTGCAGAAGGACAGCCAGCTGAAGCTGATCCACAACGCACTGGAAAAGAAGATCAAGAACGAGCTGCACGCCATGCTGAACAACGACCGTGCAAAGTACGAGGAGTTCTGGAAGGAGTTCGGCCGTCAGATCAAGTTCGGTGCTTACTCTGACTACGGCATGCACGCCGAGCTGCTGCGCGACCTGCTGCTGTTCTGGTCTGCCAAGGAGCAGAAGATGGTCACCCTGCAGGAGTACATCGACAAGATGCCCGCCGAGCAGAAGTACATCTACTTCGCCGCAGGCGATTCCACCGACCGTCTGGCAAAGCTGCCCTCCGCAGAGCTGGTGCTGGACAAGGGCTTTGACGTACTGCTGCTGACCGAGGACGTGGACGAGTTCTGCCTGCAGATCCTGCACAGCTATCCCCGCAAGGATGCTGAGGGCAAGGATGGCACCGTGGAGTTCAAGAACGTGAACAGCGGTGATCTGGGTCTGGAATCTGAGGAGGAGAAGAAGGCCGCCGAGGATGCCACTGCCGAGAACAAGGCTCTGTTCGACGCCATGAAGGACGCGCTGAACGGCAAGGTGAAGGAGGTCAAGGTCTCCACCCGCCTGAAGGATCACCCCGTCTGCCTGAGCGCTGACGGCCCGCTGTCCATTGAGATGGAGAAGGTGCTGTCCAAGCAGCCCGGCAGCGAGGGTGTGAAGAGCGACAAGGTGCTGGAACTGAACGTGAACCACCCCGTGTTTGCTGCCCTGAAGGCCGCACAGGAGGCCGGTGACACCGAGAAGCTGAACAAGTACAGCGCCCTGCTGTACGCACAGGCACAGCTGATCGAGGGTCTGCCCGTGGACGACCCCGCCGCTTATGCCGAGGCCGTTTGCAGCCTGATGAAGTAAACTTTTATGGAGAGGCCGCTGTTGCATTTGCGCAGCGGCTTCTTTTTTGCGTCAACAATTTTTAATTTTGCGTTTGTCACAGTCTGCGAACCGCTCCAAGCGCATTTTCACGGGAGCAGAAATACCCCCTTAACAAAAAGGCCGCGCTCCGCTATAATAGAGTGGAACACGGTCTTAATTTTATCTTTCTGTGAAAGGAATTCTGTTTCATGGAGCCGAGAAAACATTATTTTGCAAAGATCCCCACTATTGCCATCTTTATCGTCATGGCGATGTCCGGGCCGTTGGGGGTGCTGCTGTTCATCCTGAAGGGCATCGACCAGAAGGTGCAGAAGGAGGAGCAGGAAGCCGCCCGCGCCCAGGGTAATTACCGCGCTGACCTTGGGCCGGAGCCTGACCGGAAGAGCGCACCCGTCTACGGCCACGATGTCCCCACGGCAGAGCAGAAAAGCGCCAAACAGTGGCACAAGAATATTGCCGCCCTCTGCACCATTATGGGTGCCGTTTTCCTGTTTGCCGGGGTGATGGATGCGGTGGATATCATTGGTGCATGGCAGGTGCTGCCCGACCCCGGGGAGCTGTTTTCCAATATTGCCATGGCCATTGGCGGCGGCGGTGCGCTGCTGACCGGCCTGCGGATGAAGAGCACCCGCAAGCTGGAACGGCTGCTGGATAAAGTAGTGGGCGAGCGGGATAACATCTCTTTGCCGGAGTTGTTTGCCGCCGCCGGGGTGGACGCTGCCCGGGGGCGCACTGCGGTAAAAAGCGCCATCGAGCACGGATACTTCGGCGCGGATGCCTACATTGACAACCGCACCGACACGCTGGTGGTGCGGGGCGCGGCACCGCAGCCGAAAAAGCCCGCACCCGCTCCGGCACCTAAAGCTCAGCCCGCCGCAGAGGACGAGTACGCTGCCCTGCTGCGCCAGCTGCGGGAGGTGAACAATGCCATCCCCGACCCGGTGATGAGCCAGAAGATCTCCCGGCTGGAAGAGGTCAGCGGGCGTATCTTTGCGCTGGCGCAAAAGGACCCGGACAAAAAAGCGCAGCTGCAAAAGTTTATGAACTACTATCTGCCCACTGCACTCAAGCTGTTGAACACCTACGCCAGCCTTTCCGGGCAGGCAGTGGAGGGCACGAACATTACCGAGGCCAAGCACAGCATTGAACGCAGCATGGATCTGCTGGTGACCGCCTTTGAAAACCAGCTGGACAAGCTGTTCCAAGCCGATGCGCTGGACGTGAACGCCGACATTGCCGCATTGGAAGGAATGCTGAACCTTGACGGACTGACCGGCAGCGAATTTACCCGCTAAGCCCCACCCCCGCACCCGATGGCTGCATCGGTGCGGGGGCATTTTTTGTGCAAAGTGCAATTTTCCATCCCGTCTTTTTTGGACGCTGCGCTCAAAATTCCGAGATTTGTGTGCATTTATGCCAAGCATTTTGATTTGCCCAAGAAATTTTTATTTTATTTGTTTGCAAGCAGCCGATCAGCTTCCACCGGCGTTTTTTGCAACTTTTCATCGAGATGCAACAATAACACATGGTTTTTTGCGCTGCATTTGACTATTATAGAAGCAGTTACGGCAGCTGCGAACGGCTGCATCAACTTTTCCGATCATAATAGTAGGAGGAAATTTCCATGATGAAGTCCATTTCCACCTGGAAGCAGGAGCTGACCGAGGGCGCACACGCTGCGCGTCTGGCTGCGCTGTACTGCTGCACCCCCGAGGAAACTCCTGCACAGGCAGCCCGCTATGCGGCTGTTCTGGACGGGTTAGAGACCACCTTTGGCGCACATACCGAGGCCGGTCTGTATAGTGCCCCCGGCCGCACCGAGATCGGCGGCAACCACACCGACCACCAGCATGGCCGTGTGCTGGCAGGCAGCGTGAACATTGATATGATCGCTGCTGCCGCTCCCAACAGCCTGAACCAGCTGCGCGTGCAGAGCGAGGGCTACGACCTGTGCGTTATCGACCTTGATGACCTGACTGCCCGCAAGGAGGAAGAGAACACCACTGCTTCCCTACTGCGCGGCGAGTGCGAGGCTTTCCGTCAGCGTGGCGCAAAGCTGTCCGGCCTGGACGTGTACATCTCCTCTAACGTGCCCAAGGGCAGCGGCGTTTCTTCCTCTGCCGCCTTTGAGGTGCTGGTCGGCGTGATCCTGAACGACTGCTTCATGGCAGAAAAGGTCTCCCCCATCGCCATTGCGCAGATCGGCCAGTGGGCAGAGAACGTCTACTTTGGCAAGCCCTGCGGCCTGATGGATCAGATGGCCTCCAGCGTGGGCAACATTATCACCATCGACTTTGCCGACAAGGCAAACCCCGACGTGGAGCCGGTGCAGGTGGACTTTTCCAAGGCCGGTCTGGCGCTGTGCATTCTGGACTCCGGTGCAGACCATGCCGACCTGACCGATGAGTACGCCGCCATCCCCAACGAGTGCCGCGCTGTGGCCGCTGTGTGCGGCGGCGAAGTGCTGCGGGACGTACCCTTTGAGACCTTCCTTGCAAATGTCCCGGCCTGCCGCAAGCAGTGCGGCGACCGCGCTGTGCTGCGCGCCTTCCACTTCTACGCCGACAACGACCGCGTACCCCAGCAGGTAGCTGCCCTGCGCGAGGGCGACTTTGACGCCTTTTTGCAGATGGTGACTGCCTCCGGCGACAGCAGCTGGGAGTATCTGCAGAATGTGATCCCCGCCGGGTACAAGGAGCATCAGGAGGTAGCTGTAACCATCGCCGCTGCCAAGCACTATCTGGGCGGCAAGGGCGCTGTACGCGTGCACGGCGGCGGTTTTGCCGGTACGGTGCAGGCCTTTGTGCCGGTGGAGATGCTGGCAGACTTTAAGACCAACATGGAGAAGATCCTCGGCGCTGGCCGCTGCCATGTGCTGAGCATCCGTCCCGAAGGAGGTGCTGTGCTGTGATCTCCACCGCTATCCAGCAGCTCGTGAACTACGGGCTGGACACCGGGCTGATCCTGCCCGATGACGAGATCTATATCCGCAACCAGCTGCTGATGACCATGCAGCTGGACGACTTTACTGCCCCGGAGGGCGAGGTGTGCTATACCGATCTGGAAAGCATCCTTAAGACTCTCGTGGACGATGCCGTTGCCCGCGGCGTGTGCGCGGACAACTCCACCGCACGCGACCTGTTCGATACCAAGCTGATGGGCGTGCTGACCCCGCGCCCCAGCATCGTGCGCGCAAACTTTGAGGAGCGGTACGAGAACGAAGGCCCGCAGGCCGCTACCGACTGGTTCTACAAGTTCAGTCAGGACACCGACTATATCCGTCGCTACCGCATCAAGCGCGACCTGAAATGGGTCACCAAGACCGAATACGGTGACTTGGATATCACCATCAATCTGTCCAAGCCGGAAAAGGACCCCAAGGCCATTGCCGCCGCAAAGCTTGCGCCCCAGAGCGCCTACCCCAAGTGCCAGCTGTGCGTGGAGAACGAGGGCTACGCCGGCCGCATGAACCACCCCGCGCGCGAAAACCACCGCATCATCCCGCTGACCATCAACGACAGCGCGTGGAATTTGCAGTACAGCCCCTACGTTTACTACAACGAGCACTGCATCGTGTTCAATAACCAGCACACCCCTATGAAAATCGAACGGGCGACCTTCCGCAAGCTGCTGGATTTTGTAGGTCTGTTCCCCCACTACTTTGTGGGCAGCAACGCTGACCTGCCCATCGTGGGCGGCAGCATCCTGAGCCACGACCACTTCCAGGGCGGTCACTACGAATTTGCCATGGCCAAAGCTCCCATTGAAAAGGCTTGGGTGTTCCCCGGCTTTGAGGATGTGGAGGCCGGCATCGTGCACTGGCCCATGAGCTGCATCCGCCTGACCTGTGCGGATGATGCACGCCTTGTAGAGCTGGCCGATAAGCTTCTGACCGCTTGGCGCGGCTACACCGACGAGAGCTGCTTTATCTTTGCCGAGACCGACGGCGAACCCCACAACACCATCACCCCCATTGCCCGGATGCGGGACGGCAAGTATCAGCTGGACCTCGTGCTGCGCAACAACATCACCACCCCGGAGCATCCGCTGGGTGTGTACCACCCCCATGCCAAGCTGCACCACATCAAAAAAGAGAACATCGGCCTGATCGAAGTGATGGGTCTGGCTGTGCTGCCCAGCCGCCTGAAGCAGGAGCTGTTCGACCTTGCAGATGTGCTGGTGGCGCACCTGCCCGCCGCAGAGTACCCCGAAGCCCTGCAAAAGCACGCCGAGTGGGCCGGGGAGATTCTTGCAAAGCACCCGGAGCTGAACGCAGATAACGTCCACACCATCCTACAGGACGAGGTGGGTCATGTGTTCGCACAGGTGCTGGCAGATGCCGGTGTGTACAAGCTGGATGAAGCAGGCCGCGCCGGTTTTGTCCGCTTCCTTGAAAGCGTATAAGGAGTTCCATCTCTATGTTGCTTCCACACCTGAAAATCACTCCTGACCGCTTATTTGACACATATACTTTTGACCAAAAAGCAAAAATCGTAAAAGGCTTTTTGTTTGATAAAAAAGGCCATTGTCAGTTAGACACTGAGGTTCTTGGCTTAGATGGTCAAAAAACGCGCGGTTGGAAGTCAGGAAATGTTTTACGACATCTAGGGCTGACAAGAGAATTCAAAAATATTTTTGAAGGGTATTCTATCGCACAAGCAATTGATGTATTGAATTCTTCTTCAGATGATTTTGCGACTATTATAACCCTACTGCAATCTTTCACATAAGCCAAATAGAGTTGCTACGTTCAAAAAACTGTGTAGCAACTCTATTTTATATTATAGGAGATTCAAATGAATTATACTTTGGAAGTATGCGTAGACAGCACCGCCAGTGCGCTGGCGGCAAAACGCGGCGGCGCTGACCGGCTGGAACTGTGCGCCGACCTGATCATCGGCGGCACCACCCCTTCCCCTGCCCTGCTGCGTCAGGTCAAGGCCGAGACCGGCTTGCCGGTGCGGGCGCTGCTCCGTCCCCGCTTTGGCGATTTTTGCTACGACCGCTACGAGCTGGCACAGATGGCTGAGTGCGCCGCCGAGCTGGTCTCTGCCGGTGCAGACGGCATCGTGACCGGCGTGCTGACCCCGGCGGGCACGCTGGACACCGATGCCCTGCGCCCCATCTACGCCGCAGCCCGGCAGGCGGCAGAAAAAGCCCACCGCACCGTGGACTGCACCCTGCACCGCGCCTTTGATGTCTGCTGCGACCCCTTTGCCGCGCTGGAAGCTGCAAAGCAGCTGGGGCTTGCCACCATCTTGACCAGCGGACAGGCCGCAAGCGCCCCGCAGGGTGCTGCCCTGCTGCGGCAGTTGGTAGATGCTGCCGGGCAGGAAGTGGAAATATTGGTGGGCGCAGGCGTATCTGCCGCCAACATCCCCGCCCTTGCCGCCCAGACTGGTGCCCGGGCGTTCCACCTTTCCGGCAAGCAGGTGCTGGACAGCCGCATGACCTTCCGGCGGGAGGGTGTGCCCATGGGTCTGCCGGGCTTTTCGGAGTTCGAGATTTGGCAGACCAGCGAAGCAAACATCCGCGCCGCCCGCACCGCATTGGATGCGCTGTAACGGACAAACGAAACTTTTATATCCTATTCCGGCATAATAGGAAAGCATCCGTCTGCACATAGGTCAGCTGTTTCCGCAGGAAACAGGCACTGCATTCTGCCGTTTCCCATTACGCCCCCTCCCGTGAAAATGCAAAATCGGGCAGCCCGCAGGCTGCCCGATTTTGCTCTAATAAAGTTTTCCCCCTCAGTGCAGAGTGGAAAACCGGGCTGCGCCGCGGGTGCACAGCCAGCGGTGCAGCAGTAAATCCAGCCCCAGCAGCACAGCCAGACTAACAGCCTGTGCTGCCAGCGGCGGCACAGCGTAGTCCAGCAGGCTCAGGGGCAAAAACAGCACCCCGCCCGCCAGTAGCCACCCGCCGAACATGGCCAGCATACTGGCGGCGCTCCGCTTGACCACGGCGGCTTCGCTGACCCAGTGGAGGTTGGGCAGGCACAACCCCAAAGCAAGCCCAAGCTGCGCTGTCAGCCACACAAAGGCTGCCAGCACAGCCAGCACCGGCAGTCCCTGCCCTGCCGGAATGCGCAGCGCCGCCATGGCGCACCCGGCGCACAGCCACGCCCCCGGCAGCGTAAGCAGCAGTTGCAGTTCTATCTTTGCCCGCAGCACCTGCTGCGGGGTCACCGGCAGGCTTTGCAGCAGCCAAAGGGTGCCGCCCTCCAGCGACACCGACGGTGCTGTGATGAAGTTCATGGCAGCTGCGGCGCACACCGCCCCGCACAACAGCATGGGCAGACTCTCGGGCGGGTAAACAGCGGTAAAGGCGCGCAGATCTGCGGCCTTCCACAGCGCTGCTGCGCCCAGCACCGGCAGCAGCAGACTGCTTAATGCGCAGTTGAGCAGCCACATGGGGCAAGCCCCCAGATGCAGCAGTTCCCGCCGCAGTAATGCCCGGCGCGGGGACTGCTTTTTTTGCGCCTTTGCGCGGTATACCGTTTTGGCTCTGCCCGGTTCAAGGGTCAACAGCCGCAGATACGGCTTTGCCAGCACCTTGCCGCAGAGCAGCACACAGGCCGCAGCCAGCACCAGCAACAGCAGCAGTGCCGGAATATCGCCCACTGCGGCCAAGCCCAGCAGACGCAGCGGTGCAGCGGCACGGCTTGCCGCAGCGCCCGCCTGTACGGCGTCCAGCGCAAGAGCATCCACTGCGTCGCCCACCCAGCAGAACGCTGCATAGTAGGCCGCCAGAAAGAGCAGCGTACCCACCACTGTAACAAGACTTTTGTGCCGGGCGCGGCGGTTGAGCAGCGCCACCGCCCAGCCCAGCAGAACGGCCAGCACCATGGAGACCCCCGCCAGTGCCAACGCCACCGGCAGCGCCGCCAGCAGGGCTCCGCCGGGGCGGGGTGCTGCCAGCGCATAGCAGACCACCGAGGGCACCCACGCCAGCAGCAGATAAATCAGCCCGGTCAGGTACACCCCGCCGCAGCGCACCGCAAAAATAGCGCCCGGCGGGATGGGCAGCGCCAGCAGCTGCTGGTTATCCCGGCAGCGGAACAAATGCCCGTAGCTGGTAAAGGCGCTGGCCAGCACACTGACCGTCAGCGCCGAAAGCTCCATCAGCACAAAATAGAGCCAGTTCAGCCCCTGCGGCACCAGCGTCACTGCCAGAGGCAATGCCATCGAGCCAAAGCTGAGCATGACCAGCAGGATCAGCACCGTAAACAGCAGTGCGTAGCCAAGGGCTTCTACCCGGGAGCGCCGCTTGCCAGTTTTGCTGCTGCGCACAAAGGCTGCGCACAGCTCCAGAAGCTGTTTTTTGAGCAATGCACGGATCATAGCGCTCCCCCCGTATCCTCCAGCTCCAGAAAGACCTCTTCCAACGTGTCATCGCCGCGCACCTGCTCCATGGCACCCTCGCGCACCAGCTGACCTTTGCGCAGAATGGCTACCCGGTCACAGAGTTTTTCGGCCACCTCCAGCACATGGGTGGAGAAGAAGATCGCCCCGCCCTGCGCACAGAAGGCTTTCATCTGGGTCTTGAGTTGATGGGAGGCCAGCGGATCCAGCCCGACAAAAGGCTCGTCCATTAAAATCAGCTTCGGCTCGTGCAGCAGCGCCGCAATGATGGCAAGCTTCTGCTTCATGCCGTGGGAGTATGCCCCAATGGACTGTGCCAAGTCCTGCGTCAGGCCAAAGGCATCGCCGTACTGCCGGATGCGCTGCGCCCGCTGTGCCGCGCTTACGCCAAAAACATCCGCAATAAAATCAAGGTACTGGATGCCGGTCATATAATCGTAAAGCTGCGGGTCGTCCGGCAGGTAGGCTAAGCGGCGCTTGCATTCCAGCGGGTCGTCTCGCACGGAAATGCCGTCCACATAAATTTCGCCGGCATCGAATTGCTGGATGCCGCAGCAGCATTTTAAGGTAGTGGTCTTGCCCGCGCCGTTGTGGCCGATAAAGGCGCACAGTTCCCCCGGGCGGATGTGCAGACAAAGGTCCTGCACGGCGGGCTTTCCGCCGTAGGTTTTGGTCAGATGCTCTATTTTTAACATGGGCTGCCTCCTTGCTTTCGGTTTCGAGCCAAGTATACACCTTCCGGCGGGGGGAAGGTCAAGCATTTCTCCGTTTTTTCTTGCGTTTTGTATGGGGCTGTGCTATACTTTTTGACGAACTGAACAGAAAACAGCAGGTGCGTTCCGTCACTTTGCCCCACCGGGCGGCGGCAGGAATGTTAAAAGGGAAGCGGGTGCAAATCCCGCACGATCTCGTCACTGTGATAAGGGAGTCCACTGTCAGGGTGCTTTCGCACCGGTCACTGAGCCATCCGGCTTGGGAAGGCGGCAGCGGGCGTTGAACTTTCAGTCAGGAAACCTGCCCGCTGTTGGTACCGGGGCTTTGCCGTCCCAGATCACGAGGAATTGGTTGTACCAAAAAGCCTGTAAGATACGGGGTCTTTTTGCTTTGCCATTTCGCAAGCAGAAGGCCCCGTTTTTTCAGGTGTATCTGAAAAGTCGAAAATTTAGTCTATTTCTACAAGCACAGCTGGATTTTGCGTTAAACAGCCTTGAAATCCACAAAGGATTCCTGCGGCTATTTGCCTTAAATCCCGCTTGTGCTTGCGAAATATTCGTCATTTTCTTTGTTTTCAGACACACCCTAGCTTCTCTTTCCTGTACCCTTCTGTTCGGTGCCGTATTTTACCCATATCAGGAAAGGAAAACAAAATGAGAAAACGCAACATCCGCAAAACGGCGGCCGCTCTGACCGCTCTGGCTCTGTGCGCCGGTGTACTGACCGGCTGCGGCGGGGCTGCCTCCAGCACGGCTTCCTCTGTTGCTGCCAGTTCTGCCGCCAGCAGCGAAGCTTCCGGCGCAGACGCTGACGCACTGGCTGCACAGAACGTGGCAGACCTGATCGATGCCATCTATGTACAGCAGCGCACCGACGACACCGACGCCCAGTGCGAAGCCGCAAAGGCCGCTTGGGACGCTTTGACCGATGCCCAGAAGGAGCTGGTGGAGGGCGAGAACGCCGACCCCGACTACTTTGGCCGCGACACCGGCGATGCTTCCAAGGACGATGCCCGCAACGCCGATGAGATCGGCGAGAACGAGCTGCTGGTGGTGTCCTTCGGCACCTCCTTCAACGACAGCCGCGCTGCTGACATCAAGGGCATTGAGGACGCTTTGCAGGCCGCTTACCCCGACTGGAGCGTGCGCCGCGCCTTTACCGCACAGATCATCATCAACCATGTGCAGGCACGCGATGGCGAAAAGATCGACAATATGCAGCAGGCACTGGACCGCGCTGTGGCAAACGGCGTGAAGAACCTGATCGTGCAGCCCACCCATCTGATGCACGGTGCCGAGTACGACGAGATGAACGAGATGCTGGACCAGTACCGCGATAAGTTTGAGAGCATCGCTGTGGCCGAGCCCCTGCTGGGCGAGGTCGGCGCAGATGCTTCCGTCATCAATGCAGACAAGGAAGCTGTTGCCAAGGCCGTTACCGCTGCCGCTGTGAAGGAAGCCGGTTACGACAGCGCCGCTGCTGCCGCTGCCGATAAGACTGCTTTCGTCTTTATGGGTCACGGCACTAGCCACACCGCCAAGGTGAGTTACAGCCAGATGCAGACCACCATGCAGACCTTGGGCTACGACAACGTATTCATCGGCACGGTGGAGGGCGAGCCCGAGGACACCTCCTGCGAGGCCGTCATCGAGGCCGTGAAGGCTGCCGGTTACACCAAGGTCATCCTGCGCCCGCTGATGGTGGTAGCAGGCGACCACGCCAACAACGACATGGCTGGTGAGGACGCCGACAGCTGGCTGAGCCAGTTTACCGCCGCAGGCTGCTTTGAAAATGTGGACTGCCAGATCTCCGGTCTGGGCCGCATTGCGGATATCCAGCAGCTGTACATTGCACATACCAAGGCCGCTATGGATCTTCTGAACGGCTAATGGATTCAGAAGCCCTCTCCGGCGCTGCCAAGCATACGGAGAGGGCTTTCTTTTATGGGTGCATTCCCCGCACGAGGAGAACGTGCCCCTACCCCGGCAGCTTAGACGCCGGGCAAAAATTTAGGATACTGAGGTACTTATTTATGCGCTGCAAACAGTTTATCATCGTTTCTCTGGCCGGTGTGGTGCTGGCTGCTTCTCTGGCAGGCTGCGGCGGGGCTGCTCCCGCCTCCTCCGCTGCGGCAAGCTCTGTTGCTTCTTCTGTAGCGGTTTCCTCTGCTGTGGCAGAGGCTGCCCTGCCGGATGGCGTATACGCCGCTGATTTTGAGACCGACAGCAGTATGTTCCACACCAGCGAGGCCTGCAACGGAAAGGGTACTTTGACCGTGGAAAACGGCGTGATGACCTTCCACGTCAGTCTGGCTTCCAAAAAGATCGTGAACCTCTACCCCGGCCTTGCCGCCGATGCCGAGGCCAACAAGACCGCGTGGCTCATCCCCACCGTGGACACCGTTACCTACGCAGACGGCACCACCGAGGAGGTGTACGGCTACGACATCCCGGTGGAAGCGCTGGACACTGACTTCCAGCTGGCATTGCTGGGCACCAAGGGCAAGTGGTACGACCATATCGTCAGCGTGCGCAATGCCGAGCCTAAGACGGAACAGGCCGCCGAGACCCCCGCAGATGGTGCATACACCGCCGCCGTGGTGCTGGAGGGCGGCTCCGGCCGCGCTACCGTGGAAAGCCCTGCTGCTCTGACCGTGGCAGACGGTAAGATGACCGCTACCATCGTGTGGAGCAGCCCCAACTACGACTACATGATCGTGGACGGCGAGAAGTATCTGCCCACCAACACCGAGGGCAACTCTACCTTTGAAATTCCCGTAGCCGCTCTGGGCACCCCGCTGGCTGTTACCGCCGACACCGTAGCCATGAGCAAGCCCCACGAGATCGAATACACCCTGACCTTTACCTTGGAGTAACCTTCCATGAAGCTGACCCGCGCTCAATTTTTAAAGGCACTGCCCGCCGCAACACTGGTGCTTGCAGGCTGCGCTGCCGCGCCCACTGCACCAGCTGATACGGACGAGCTGGTGTTCGACCACGCCTATCCGCTGGACTACGCCACCCAGTTCACCGCTGACTGTTATGCGGACGGCTCTACCCTGCTGACCATCCCGGACACACAGGCAAAGTTCCTTGTCCGGCCGGAGGGCGCCGCCACTCTGCGCACCGTACCAGAGGGCGTGACTGTTTTGCAGCAGCCGGTGCAGAACATCTATCTGGTGTCCACCTCTGCCATGGACTTATTTCTCCATCTGGACGCGCTGGACAGCATTGCCCTTTCCGGCACACGCGCCGAGGGCTGGTATCTGGACGAGGCCAAGCAGGCCATGCAGTCCGGGCGCATCGCCTACGCGGGCAAGTACAGCGCCCCGGACTATGAGCGCATCCTGACCGCAGAATGCGGCCTTGCGGTGGAAAACACCATGATCTACCACACCCCGGAAGTGAAGGAACAGCTGGAGCGGTTCGGCATTCCGGTGCTGGTAGAGCGTTCCAGCTACGAGAGCAGCCCGCTGGCGCGAATGGAATGGATCAAGCTGTATGGCATCTTGCTGGGCAAAGAAACCCTTGCCGAGGAAGTGTTCGCCCGGCAGGCGCAGCGCATTGCGCCGCTGCTGAAGCAACCCTCTACCGGCAAACGCTGCGCGTTTTTCTCCATTACTTCCAGCGGCCTTGCCACCGTGCGCAAAAGTGGAGACTATGTGGCGCAGATGATCGGCATGGCCGGGGGCGAATATGTTTTTGCAGACCTTGCCGACAGTGGCAACAATCTTTCTACGATGAATATCCCATTGGAGGATCTTTACGCCGGGATCAAGGACGCCGATGTGCTCATCTATAACGGCACCATCGAGGGCACGATCTCCACCAAGGAAGAACTGCTTGCCCGCTGCGCGTTGCTGGCAGAGTGCAAGGCGGTGCAAAATGGGGACATCTGGTGCACCACACCCAGCTTCTTCCAGCAGAGCATGGCGCTGGCAGATTTTATGCTGGATCTCCATGCCGTTTTTACCGGAGAGACTGCCGACCCCGACACCCTGCATTTTTTGACTAAGATCACCTGAGGAGCCGCTTATGACCAGCCGCAAACGCCTTGTTTTATCTTACTGCTGCCTTGCCCTGCTGCTGGCGGTGCTATTTGCCGTAAGCCTGTTCTGGGGCAGCGTTGCACTTACCCCGCAGGCTGTGCTTGCCGCCCTGACCGGCCGCGGACAGGACGCGCTGAGCGTAGGCATCATCACCCAGCTGCGCCTGCCCCGCGCGGTGATGGCCGCGTTGCTGGGCGCTGCACTTTCGGCGGCAGGCTACTTGTTGCAGACCTTTTTTGCCAACCCCATTGCCGGCCCCTTTGTCATGGGCATTTCCAGCGGAGCAAAGCTGGCGGTGGCGTTGGTGATGGTGCTTTTTTTGAACTACGGTCTGCTGACCAGCTCTGCCGTGCTGATCCTTGCAGCCTTTGCGGGCGCTATGGCAGCTATGGCCTTTGTGCTGGCTGCTGCCCGCCGGGTGCAGCGCATGAGCATCCTTGTAATATGCGGCGTGATGATCGGTTACATCTGCTCTGCCATCACCGAGTTTGTGGTGGCCTTTGCGCAGGATAGCAGCATCGTCAACCTGCACAACTGGTCGCAGGGCAGCTTTTCCGGCATGACGTGGGGCAACGTGCGCACGGCGGCACTGGTGGTGCTGCCCGCGCTGGCGGCGGCTTTCTGCCTTGCAAAGCCCATGGCAGCTTACCAGATGGGTGAAGCCTACGCCCGCAGCGTGGGCGTGGATGTGCGGCGTTTCTCCCGCCTGCTGGTGCTGCTTTCCAGTTTGCTGGCCGCCTGTGTTACCGCCTTTGCGGGGCCCATCTCCTTTGTGGGCATCGCGGTGCCGCACCTTGTCAAGCAGCTGCTGGGCAGCGCCCGCCCGCTGTATGTGCTGCCCGGGTGCTGCCTGGGCGGGGCGGCGTTCTGCCTGCTGTGTGATCTGATCGCCCGCAGCCTGTTTGCGCCCATGGAGCTTTCCATCAGCGCGGTCACCGCTGTATTTGGTGCACCGGTGGTCATTGGGCTGTTGCTGCGCCGCAACCGGGAGGGTGTGCGATGAAAAACTCCGTTGAAACCAATGCCCTTGCCATCGGCTACGGCAAAGCTGCCCTTGCGCGGGATATCGCGCTGGGCGCTGCAAAAGGGCAGGTACTAGCGCTCATCGGCCCGAACGGCGCGGGCAAATCCACCCTGCTCAAGACCTTGGCCGGGCAACTTTCCCCTTTAGGCGGCGCAGTACTGCTGGACGGGCAGGAGCTTGCCCGCATCCCCGGCAACGCACGGGCGCAAAAACTGGCGCTGATGCTGCCCCACACCCGCCGCACCGAGCTGACTACTTGCTTTGAGTTTGCGGCGGCAGGGCGCATTCCCTACACCGGGCGGCTGGGCATCCTTTCTGCCGAGGACAAAAAACAGGTACAGAGCGCGCTGGAGCTGGTGGGCGCGGCGCATCTGGCCGACCGCGACTTCAACTGCGTCAGCGACGGGCAGCGGCAGCGCATTTTGCTGGCGCGGGCAGTCTGTCAGCAGCCGCAGGTGCTTTTGCTGGATGAGCCCACGTCATTTTTAGATGTAAAAGGCAAGATAGAGCTGCTGACTATCCTGCAAAAACTGGCGCATGAGCAGCAGCTTGCGGTCATCGTCACCCTGCACGAGCTGGACATGGCACAGAAGATCGCGGACGCGGTAGTTTGCGTTTCGCCGCACGGCGTCTCCGCCCCCATGCCCCCGGCGCAGGCCTTTGCCCGGGAAAATATCAAAGCGCTCTACGGCCTGACCGAGGAACAGTACAGCGCTGTTTTTGGCCCACCAAAGCCGGAAAAGCCCCAATTTGAGCACTATGTGCGCAGCGGGCAAAAGCTGCTGCGCTGCGGCTACACCACCGGCACCTGCGCGGCGCTGGCCGCTGCCGGGGCTGCCCGGCTGCTGCTGACCGGCACTGCGCCGGAAACAGTCGCTCTGCGCACGCCAAAAGGCATCGTGGTGGAGGTGGCTCCCCTGTTCTGCCGCACCGCTGCCGATGGCGCGGAATGCGCCATTGAAAAGGACGGCGGCGACGATGTGGACGTGACCACCGGTCTGCCGGTGACCGCCACGGTGATGTTGCTGCCCGGCACGCCGGAGGTGCGCATTACCGGCGGTGCAGGGGTTGGCCGGGTGACAAAGCCCGGGCTGGACCAGCCGGTCGGGCAAGCCGCCATCAACCATGTGCCCCGGCAGATGATCACCGAGGCGCTACGCCGGGAGGCAGAAGCCGCCTGTTATCCCGGCGGTTTTGCCGTGACCATCTCCATCCCCGGCGGCGAGGAGGTGGCTCGGCGCACCTTCAACCCGCATATCGGGGTGGAGGGCGGGCTGTCGGTGCTGGGCACCAGCGGTATCGTGGAGCCTATGAGCCAGCAGGCCATTCTGGATACCATCCAGCTGGAGATGAATCAGGCGGCGCTGCGGGCAAACGACCACCGGCGGCTCATTCTTGCCCCGGGCAACTACGGGCTGGACTATCTGCACGAAGCCTACCCGCAGTTTGCTGATATCCCGGTGGTCAAGACATCCAACTTTATCGGAGATACGCTGGATATGGCAGCAGCGGCACACTTTGAGCAGGTGCTGCTGGTGGGACATGTCGGCAAGCTGTGCAAGCTGGCAGGCGGCATTATGAACACCCACTCCCACACGGCAGATTGCCGCACGGAGCTGTTTTGCACCCACGCCGCCCTGTGCGGTGCTGACCGGGAGGTTTGCACCGCGCTGTACAATGCAGCCACCACGGATGCCTGTCTGGAAATTCTGGATGCTGCCGGGCTGCGGGAGCCGGTGCTGCAAAGCCTGCTTGCCGCCATCCAGCTGCATCTCGACCGCCGCGCGGGCGGGGCGTTCCGGGTGGGCGCGGTGCTGTTTTCAAACCAGCACGGCCCGCTGGGACAGACCGAGACTGCCGCCCGCCTGTTAGACGAATGGAAGGAGTAATGCACATGGTACATTTTGTGGGCGCCGGGCCCGGCGCACCGGATCTAATCACCCAGCGCGGCGCAGCATTTTTACAGGCCGCAGACTGCATTATTTATGCAGGCAGTCTGGTCAACCCGGCGCTGCTTGGGCTGGCAAAGCCCGGCTGTACTATCTATAACAGCGCCGAGATGACACTGGAACAGGTGCTGGACGTGATGCGCCGGATGGAAGCCGCCGGCAAAACCACCGTGCGTCTGCACACCGGCGACCCCTGCCTGTACGGTGCGATCCGGGAACAGATGGATGCGCTGGATGCAGACGGTATTTGTTACGATGATACCCCCGGTGTTTCCAGTTTTTGCGGCGCTGCCGCCGCGCTGAACGCCGAGTACACCCTGCCAACGGTCAGCCAGACGGTCATCATCACCCGCATGGAGGGACGCACCCCGGTACCGGAGCGGGAAAGGCTGGCAAGCCTTGCCGCACACGGCGCGACCATGGTGATTTTCCTGTCCATCGGGCTGATCGATAAGGTGCAGGCAGCGCTTTTGCAGGGTGCGTACACACCGGACACCCCCGCTGCCGTAGTGTACAAGGCCAGCTGGCCGGAAGAAAAAATCGTACGGTGCACGGTCGGTTCTTTAGCTGAGAGCACCCGCGCAGCGGGCATTACCAAGACGGCGCTTATCGTGGTGGGAGATTTTCTCGGCACGCAGTACGAGCGGAGCAAGCTGTATGACCCTGCCTTTACCACCGAGTTCCGCAAAGGAGAGCCGGTATGACCCGCGCCTACCTTGCCTTTACGGATACCGGTCTTGCGCTGGCAAAACGCCTTGCCGATGCCCTGCCCGGCAGCGTTGCCCGGTGCGGGCAGGATGGCGCTTCTCTTGCCGAATGGACAAGCACGCAGTTTGTGCAGTCGGATGCACTGATATTTGTAGGCGCAGCGGGCATTGCAGTGCGGGCTATCGCGCCCCACTGCAAGAGCAAGACCACCGACCCGGCTGTGGTGGTGGTGGATGAATGCGGGCGGTTTGCCGTGCCCATTTTGTCCGGGCATCTGGGCGGCGCGAACGATCTGGCGCGGGCCATTGCTGCTGTATGCGGTGCGGTGCCGGTGATCACCACCGCCACCGATGCCCACGGCATTTTTGCGGTGGACGAGTGGGCAAAGCACCAAAACTGCATAGTGCTGGAGCCGGGGCGCATCAAGCTGGTCAGCGGCAAATTACTGGCCGGACAGCCGGTACATTACCGGACTGATATCCCGGTAACAGGCACTGTGCCCGCAGGGTTATTCCCCGCTGATACCCAGGAAAAAGCCGACTTTGCACTCACCCTTTGCCCCACCGGGCAGGCACTGCATCTTGTGCCGCGTATCGGGGTGCTGGGCATCGGCTGCAAGCGGGGCACTAGCGCTGACACACTGGATGCTGCCTTTGCTGCCTTCTGCGCCCGGTACGGCTTTGCTGCGCAGGCAGTTACCGCCGCTGCAAGCATCGACCTGAAGAAGAACGAACCGGGCTTGCTGGCCTTTTGTCAGGCGCACGGCTGGCCGGTGCGTTTTTACTCTGCCGCACAGCTGTGCAGTGTGCCCGGGCAGTTCACCCCCTCCCCTTTTGTAAAGAGCGTGACCGGGGTGGATAACGTCTGCGAACGGGCGGCGGTACTGGACGCAGACGGCAGCTTATTTTACCCGAAATTTGCCTGCAACGGCGTGACCTTTGCGCTGGCATGCAGGCCCTTTGCCCCGGACTGGAGGTGGCAGAATGATTGACGTGATGGAAATTGACATCGACCGTCCTGAGAAGGTAGTTTATGTCGTGGGGATTGGCCCCGGCGAGCCTTTTTATATGACCCAGCAGGCTGCGAACACACTGGAAAGCGTTGACGCTATCTGCGGGTATAAGGTCTATCTTGACCTCATCCGCGATGAATTCCCCTGCGAGGAATACTATGCCACCGGCATGACGCAGGAGCTTGACCGCTGCCGCTGGGCGCTGGAAAAAGCACGCACCGGCAAGCGGGTGGCGCTGGTCTGCTCCGGCGATGCCGGGGTGTACGGCATGGCAAGTCCCCTGCTGGAGTTGGCCCCGGACTACCCGGACGTTGCCGTGGAAGTCGTACCCGGACTGACCGCTGCCCTCAGCGGCGGGGCGGTACTGGGCGCGCCGCTGGCGCACGATTTCTGCGTCATTTCCCTTTCCGACCGGCTGACCCCGTGGGAGGTCATCGAAAAGAGGCTGGCCTGTGCCGCCATGGGGGATTTCTGCGTTGCGCTGTACAATCCATCCTCCAAAGGCAGGCCGGACTATCTGGCAAAGGCGGTGCGCATCCTGCTGGAAAACGGCAAAAGCGCCGATACCGTCTGCGGCATCGTGCGCAACATCGGCCGGGAGGGGCAGACCGCCCGCGTCCTGACCCTTGCGCAGCTGGAACGCACTGCGGCAGATATGTTTACCACCGTGTACATCGGCAACGCCGCCACAAAGCAGCTGGGCAGCAGAATGGTCACCCCGCGGGGGTACCGCAGATGAAGGCAGTGGTTTTCAGCGGCACGACCGAGGGACGGGTGTTCTCCCGGCAGCTGGCTGCGCTGGGCGCAGAGGTGCTGGTCAGCGTAGCCACTCCGCTGGGTGCGGAGGAGCAGGGCGAAGCGGACGGCATCACCGTGCACTGCGGGCGGCTGACCACCGAAGAAATGGCCGCCCTTTTGCAGGGCGCTGCCTTGTGCGTGGACGCCACCCACCCCTACGCGGTGGACGCCACCAAAAACATCCGGGCAGCGTGTGCAGCAGCCAGAGTGGAATACCACCGGCTGCTGCGGGCAGAAAGCCCGCTGCCTGCCGGGAGCATGGTGTTTGCCACCGCTGCCCACGCCGCCGCGTTTCTGGCCGGATGCCGTGGCAATGTGCTGCTGGCCACCGGTGCGAAAGAGCTTGCCGCTTTTGCGGCACTCGGCCCGGAGCGGCTATTTCCCCGGGTGCTGCCCACGCGGGAAGGCATTGCCGCCTGCGAGGCTGCTGGTATTCCGCACAAGAATATCATTGCCATGCAGGGGCCTTTCAGTTATGCGCTGAACTGCGCCCTGATGAAGCAATTCTCCATCCGGTATCTAGTCACAAAGGACGGCGGTGCTGTGGGCGGCTTTGCCGAAAAGGCACAGGCCGCGCAGGACACCGGCGCACAGCTGATCGTGGTGCGCCGCCCGGCTGAAAACGGACAAACTGCTGCACAAATTCTGGCACGCTGCAAGGAGGTTCTGGTATGATCTCTCTGATCGGAATGGGCTCCGGCTGCCCGGAAAACCTGACCGCACAGGGGCTGGCTGCGCTGCAAGGCGCAGGGCTCATTCTTGGGGCAAAGCGCCTGCTGGAGCATTTACCGGTGGGGTGCACTGATAACTGCAAAGCCGTGTATAAATCCGAGGAAATTCTTGCCTGTCTTGCCGCACAGCCAGATACCGACACCGCTGTTTTGTACAGCGGCGACACCGGGTTTTACTCCGGTGCGGCAAAGCTGTTACCCCTGCTGCGGGCTATGGGATACTCTGTCCGGGTGCTGCCCGGGCTTTCCAGTGTGCAGCTTTTAGCCGCCGCTGTGGGACGCCCTTGGCAGGACTGGAAACTGGTGTCGGCACATGGCCGTACCTGCGACCCGGTGGCTGAGGTTTTGACGCATCCGCAGGTGTTTTTCCTCACCGGCGGCGGGGATAGCCCTGCCACGCTGTGCGCCAAGCTGACCGCCTCCGGGCTGGGCGCTGCCCACGCCCTTGTGGGCGAAAACCTTGGCACGCCGGTGGAAACCATCCGGTTTGGCCTTGCCCGGGAGCTGGCAGCGCAAAGCTTCGCACCGCTGAGCGTGCTACTCATCGAGCGGGAAGCCTTGCCGCCCCGCCGCACCCCCGGCCTGCCGGACGATGCTTTTATCCGGGGCGCTGTGCCTATGACAAAACAGGAGGTGCGCGCCGCCGCGCTGGCAAAGCTGGCAGTTACCCCCACGGATACCCTATGGGACGTGGGCGCGGGCACCGGCAGCGTGAGCGTGGAGCTGGCGCTTGCCGCCCCTGCCGGGCAGGTATATGCCGTGGAGTGCGACCCGGAGGCCTGTATACTTATCCAGAAAAACCGGGAGAAATTCGCAGCTTATAATCTAACCCTGATCGAGGGCAAAGCACCCGAAGCATTGGACGCGCTGCCCGCCCCGGATGCTGTATTCATCGGCGGCACAAAGGGCAATATGGACGCCGTTATAGACGTTGTGCTGCACAAAAATCCAGACGCGCAGCTGTGCATCGCCGCCATTGCGCTGGAAACGCTCAGCACAGCCGTGGCTGCTCTGACTGCACACGGGCTTTCTGCCGAGGTGACCCAGATTGCGGTCAGCCGCACAAAAGCGGCGGGCAGTCTGCACCTGCTGATGGCCAATAACCCAGTGTTTCTCATTACGGGGACACGGACATGATGCAGTTTCTCATCGCCGCGCCGCGCTCCGGCAGCGGCAAGACCACCGTTACCTGTGCTGTGCTTACCGCCTTGCAGCGGCGCGGGGCTGATCCCTGTGCCTTCAAGTGCGGGCCGGACTACATCGACCCCATGTTCCACCGCAGCGCGCTAGGGGTAGAAAGCCACAACTTAGATCTCTACCTCTCTGCCCCGGATACGGTGCACACACTTTACGCCCGCTACGCCACCGGGCACGGCGCTGCCGTATGCGAGGGTGCCATGGGCTTTTACGATGGGCAGGGGCTGACCACACGCGCAAGTGCATGGGAACTGGCCGACACGCTTGCCCTGCCGGTGCTGCTGGTGGTGCAGCCCAAAGGGGCAAGCATCACCCTTGCCGCCGAGCTGCGGGGGCTTTTGCAGTTCCGCACGCCCAGCCATATCGCGGGCCTATTACTCAATGATTGCTCTGATTCTTTATACAAAACGCTGCGGCCGATGCTGGAAGCCGAGACCGGGTTGCCGGTGGTGGGGTATCTGCCCCATCTGCCGGGGTGCGCCATCGAGAGCCGCCACCTCGGGCTGAAAACCGCCGGGGAGATCGTAGACTTACAGCAAAAACTGGGGCGATTAGCTGATGCTCTTGTGCTGGACTGGGCACAGCTGGCGGCGCTGACCGACTGCCCTGCCCCAGCTGCGCCGCAGCTTGCCGCACCGTGCGCACCCACCGTCCGCATTGCTGTGGCGCAGGATGAAGCCTTCTGCTTTGCCTACGCCGAAACGCTGGATGCCTTGCGGGACGCGGGTGCAGAGCTTGTGTTTTTCAGCCCGCTGCGGGATGCCGCCCTGCCGGAAAATATCAGCGGGCTGTACCTGCCCGGGGGCTACCCGGAGCTGTACGCCCGGCAGCTGAGCGAGAACTGCGCCCTGCGTGCTGCCATCCGGGACGCTGTGCAAGAGGGTCTGCCCACCGCTGCCGAGTGCGGCGGCTTTCTGTACCTAGGGCAGGCGTTGGAGGGCACGGACGGCAAGGTTTACCCCATGGCGGGTGCGCTGCCGGGCAGCGGGCACAACGCCGGGCGGCTGGTGCGCTTTGGCTATGCCGCTATGACGGCAAAGGCCGACAGTATGCTTTTCCGCACCGGAGAAGCGCTGCCCATCCATGAATTCCACCACTGGGATTCCTCCGAGAATGGCGCAGACTTTTCTGTGCGCAAAACCGAAAAAAGGCAGTGGAAATGCGGCTTTGCAAACGCGCATTTGTATGCCGGTTTCCCGCATCTTTACTGGGCGGGCACTGCCCTGCCCCGCCGCTTTGTACAAGCAGCGCAGCACTTTTTAAAACACAAAGGATGACGAAAATGACCGAAGCTGAACTGATGCAGCTGCTTGCTGCCATCACCCCGCCGGACGAAGCCGCCCGCGCCGCCGCCCATGCCCACTGGGCAAGCCTTGCCAAACCCTTGGGCGGGCTGGGTGCACTGGAGACGATGCTGGAGGATGCCGCCGCACTTACCGGCACGGCGCAGTTTGATTTTTCCCGCCGGGCGGTGGCGGTGCTCTGCGCGGACAATGGCGTGGTGGCGCAGGGCGTAAGCCAGACCGACCAGAGCGTGACCCGCACCGTAGCCGAAAACCTTGCCGCGCGGCGCACCAGCGTCTGCCGGATGGCGCAGGCGGCGCACTGCGATGTGCTGCCGGTGGATATGGGCATTGCCGGTGCGCCGGTGCCCGGCGTGCGGGACTGCCGCATTGCCGCCGGAACTGCGGACTTTACCAAAGGCCCCGCCATGACACGCGCCGAGGCGGTGGAGGCCATTGGCCGGGGCATCGCCCTGACCCGGCAGCTTGCCGCCGAGGGCTACGGGCTGGTGGCTACCGGCGAGATGGGCATTGGCAACACTACCACCTCCAGCGCCGTGGCTGCCGTGCTGCTGGCACAGCCGGTGCAGACTATGACCGGGCGTGGTGCGGGGCTTTCCGATGCAGGGCTTACCCGCAAGGTGGATGCCATCCGCAGGGGCATTGCCTGCAACAGTCCCGACCCTGATGACGCCTTGGACGTACTGAGCAAGCTGGGCGGCTTTGATATCGCCGGGCTGTGCGGGATGTTTCTGGGCGGGGCACTGGCGGGTGTGCCCGTGCTGATGGATGGTTTCATCAGCGGGGTGGCGGCGCTGGGCGCCGTGCGGCTGTGCCCGGCAGCGGCAAAGGCCGTGTTTGCCAGCCACTGCTCCACAGAGCCTGCCGCCCGGCTGGTACTGGAAGCGCTGGGCAAAACGCCCCTGCTTACCGCCGGGCTGCATCTGGGCGAGGGTACCGGCGCAGTGGCCAGCATCCCGCTGTGGGACATGGCGCTGGCAGTGTACGAGGGGTGCTATTCCTTTGCGGAGGGCGGCATTGCGCCGTATACACCCCAATGCTGACGCTGGTGCTGGGCGGTGCTGCCAGCGGCAAAAGCGAATACGCTGAAGCCCTTGTGCTGTGCAGTGCTTTGCCGCGGTACTACCTGGCAACCATGCAGGTGTGGGATGCCGAGTGCGCTGCCCGGGTGGAAAAGCACCGCAAAATGCGCGCTGCAAAACAGTTTAAGACCATCGAGTGCCCGCTGTATCTGGATGCTGTGCATCTGCCGCGCCGGGGCACAGCGCTGCTGGAGGACTTGGGCAACCTGACCGCCAACGAGCTGTACGACCCCGCCGGGGCTGGTGATGCCGCCGCCGAGCACATTTTGCAGGGGCTGGACGCCCTTGCCGCGCAGTGCGAAAATTTGATCGTTGTCTCCAACGAGGTGTTCAGCGGCGGCGCGGACTATGTTGGGGACACCGACCGCTATTTGCTGGCGCTGGCGCGGGTGAACAACGCCCTTGCCGCCCGGGCAGACGCCGTGGTGCGGGTGGTGTGTGGCATTCCTGTGTATTATAAAGGAGTGGAAAAATGATCGTTTTGCAGACCATTGCGGTGGCCTTTGCCATGTTTTCGGCGGTGCCGGTGCCGCAGTTTGCGTGGAACGAAAAGAATATGCGGTATGCGCTGTGCGCCTTCCCGCTGGTAGGGCTTTTATGCGGGGCGCTGTGGTGCGTGTGCGGGGTGCTGCCCCTGCCTGCCCCGGCGCAGGCGGCAGGGTTTTGCCTTGTGCCGGTGTGGGTGACCGGCGGCATCCATCTGGACGGCTACGCCGACACCTGTGACGCCCTTGCCAGCTACGGCGACCGGGAAAAGAAGCTGGAAATTTTAAAGGATCCGCACTGCGGCGCCTTTGCCGTTATCCGGCTGTGCAGCTATTTTGCGGCTTATCTCTGCCTTGCCGCCTGCGTGCAGTTCACGCCCCGGGTGGGCGCACTGTGGACGCTGGCGCTGGTGCTGGAGCGGGCGCTTTCCGGCCTTGCGGTGGCTGCTTTTCCCATGGCGAAAAATACCGGCCTTGCCCACACTTTTGCAACTGCCGCCGACCGCACCACCGTGCGCAACCTGCTTGCCGTGCTGACGGTGCTGCTTTGCGGGGCGCTGCTTGCTTTGGGCGGCGGGGCACTGGCAGCAGTTGCAATTTTGCTGTTTTTGTGGTATCACCATGTAGCCGTACAGCAGCTGGGCGGCATTACCGGCGATTTGGCCGGGTGGTTTTTGCAAAAGACTGAGCTGTGGATGCTGGCGGCGCTGTGCGCCTGCCAATGGGGAGGGCTGTTATGATCTTGATCACCGGGCCGCTGTACAGCGGCAAGCGCACCTTTGCCCGCACCCTGCCCGGCCGCTGCATCGCGGATGCGCAGCAGCTTGCCGCCGGGTGCAAAAATAACGCTGAACTTGAGAAACTCGCGGACAAATTATCCGCTTATGATATCGTGCTGTCCACCGAGGTGGGCGGCGGTGTGGTGCCCATAGACCCCGCCGAGCGTGCCGCGCGGGAAAACGCCGGGCGGCTGGCCTGTATGCTGGCGGCACGCGCTGCGTGCGTGGTGCAGATGTTCTGCGGCATCCCCACCGTTTTGAAAGGAGAATTGCCGGAATGCTGATCTATTTATTACGTCACGGGCTGACCGAATACAACGCCGAAAAGCGCTATCAGGGGCAGCGGGATATCCCGCTTTCTGCCGCCGGGCGTGCAATGCTGTGCCGGGCGGACATTTCCCCCAAGACCGTGTACATCACTCCCCTTTGCCGCACCCGGCAGACTGCTGAGGTGCTGTTCCCGGGGGCAAAGCTTGTAGAAATAGACGGGCTGAAGGAGATGTGCTTTGGCAGCTTTGAGGGGAGAAATTATATCGAGATGGAGCACGACCCGGACTATCTTGCATGGGTAGCCGCCAACTGCGAAAGTCCCTGCCCGGACGGCGAGACCAAGGCCGCATTTTGTGAGCGCATTTGCGCCGCCTTTTCCGCACTGGTGGATAAAGCCCTTGCGGACGGCGAGGAGATGCTGGTCATCTTAGCCCACGGCGGCACCCAAATGGCTGCCATGGAACGCTATGCCCTGCCCCACAAGGATTATTACGAATGGTGCGCTCCCAACGCCGGCGGTTTTGTGCTGGATGCACGGGACTGGGCGGCAAAGCGGGTGCTGCATCTTTTAAAGACCGTGCAGTACACAAAGGAGGCGCAGGCATGATCGGCTACGCGGTACTGGGCGGTTTTGTGCTGGACGCCATTTTCGGCGACCCCGCGTGGCTGCCGCACCCGGTAGTGTACATGGGCAAGGCCATCTCTGTGCTGGAAAAAGGGCTGCGCGCCCGTCTGCCCAAAACGCCGGAAGGTGAGCTTTGGGGCGGGCGCATTCTAGCTTTATGTCTGCCGGTGGGCACCTTTGCGCTTACGAGCCTTGTCTGCATTGGAGCCGCTGCCCTGCACCCGCTGCTGGGGCTGGCAGTGCAGATGTTCTGGTGCGGACAGGCACTGGCGGCAAAGGGGCTTGTGCAGGAGAGCATGAACGTTTACCGGGAGCTGACAAAGCCCGACCTGCCCGCTGCCCGCACTGCCGTGAGCCGCATCGTGGGGCGGGATACGCAGGCATTGACCGCCGAGGGCGTGACCAAGGCCGCTGTGGAAACGGTTGCCGAAAACGCCAGCGACGGCGTGATTGCGCCGCTGTTCTATATGCTGCTGGGCGGCGCTCCGCTGGCGCTGACTTATAAAGCTATCAACACCATGGACAGCATGGTGGGCTACAAAAACACGCAGTATCTCTATTTTGGCCGTGCGGCGGCAAAACTGGACGATGTTGCAAACTACCTGCCCAGCCGCATTGCCGCCCTGCTGTGGGTAGTCGCTGCCGCTCTGACCGGAAACGATGCCCGCAGCGCGTGGCGCATCTGGCGGCGGGACCGCCGCAACCATGCCAGCCCCAACAGCGCCCAGACCGAGAGCGCCTGCGCCGGTGCACTGAACGTGCAGCTGGCGGGGCCTGCCTACTATTTTGGTGAATACTACAAAAAGCCCACCATCGGCGATGCCGTGCGTCCCATTGAGCCGGAGGATATCCGCCGCGCGGACCGCATGATGTACGCTGAAAGCCTGCTGGCGCTGGCGCTTGGGCTGGTGATACGAGGTATTTTATGATGCAGCTTGTACATGGCGGCGACTGGGCGGGTTACCGGGCGCAGTACGGACAGGACGCGCTGGACTTTTCGGCCAATGTCAGCCCGCTGGGACTGCCGGAGGGGGTGGCAAAGGCCATCACCGCCGCGCTTACCACCGCAGACCGCTACCCCGACCCCCTCTGCCGCGCTCTGCGGGCAAAGCTGGCAGTGCACGAGAAGGTGCCTGCAGAGCAGATCCTTTGCGGCAACGGCGCGGCAGACCTCATCTTCCGGCTGGTGTGGGCGGCAAAGCCCCGCACCGCGCTGCTGCCCGCCCCTACCTTTGCGGAATATGCCGCCGCGCTGGAAACGGCTGGCTGCACCGTCCGGCGGCATTTTCTGCGCGAGAACGAAGATTTCGCAGTGACGGAAGCCTTTGTTTCCGCTGTGGACGAGGACACCGACATGGTATTCCTCTGCCAGCCCAATAACCCTACCGGGCAGCTGACGCCGCTAGCACTGGTGGAGGCGCTGGTGCGCCGTTGCGAGGCTTGCAGTGCGCTGTTGGTGGTGGATGAGTGCTTTCTGGACTTTTTGCCGGAAAGCGAAGCACTGTCTGCCAAAAAGCTGCTGGCAAGCCAGAACCTTATCATCCTGAAAGCCTTTACAAAGCTGTACGGCATGGCCGGGGTGCGGCTGGGCTACTGCCTGTGCAGCAACATCGCCCTACTGGACAAAATGCAGACTGCCGGGCAACCGTGGGCAGTTTCCAGCCTTGCACAGGCGGCGGGGCTGGCGGCGCTGGACGAGACCGCCTATGTAGCACGGGTGCAAGAATTGATTGCAGAGCAGCGTCCTGTTTTGCGGGATGGTTTGCGTGCACTGGGGCTGCGGGTGCTGCATGGCAGTGCGAATTATCTACTGTTTCAGGCATCGGAAACACTGAGCGACAGCCTGCGGCAGCGCGGCATCGTGCTGCGCAGCTGTGGCAATTACCCCGGGTTAGACGGCAGCTGGTACCGTACCGCCGTGCGCACCGCGCCGGAAAATCAGCAGCTTTTAAAAGCCTTACAGGAGGTGCTTGCATGAGCCGGGCAAAATGTATCATGGTACAGGGCACGATGAGCGGAGCAGGCAAAAGCCTGCTATGCACCGCGCTGTGCCGTATTTTTGCACAGGACGGCTACCGGGTAGCCCCCTTTAAAAGCCAGAACATGGCGCTGAACAGCTTTGTCACCCGGGACGGGCTAGAGATGGGCCGGGCACAGGTGGTGCAGGCACAGGCCGCCGGCATGGAACCGGATGTGCGCATGAACCCCATTCTGCTCAAACCCAGCAGCGATGTGGGCAGCCAGGTCATCGTGAACGGCGAGGTACGCGGACAGATGCCCGCAGCCGCCTACTTCAAGCTGAAAAAGAGCCTGATCCCGGACATTTTAGCCGCGTATAACAGTCTGGCCAAAGAGGTGGACATCATCGTTATTGAGGGCGCAGGCAGCCCGGCAGAGATCAATTTAAAGGCGGATGATATCGTCAATATGGGGCTGGCAAAGCTGGTGGATGCTCCGGTGCTGCTGGCGGGAGATATCGACCGGGGCGGCGTGTTTGCGCAGCTGTACGGCACGGTAGAACTGCTGGAGCCCGCCGAGCGGGCACGCATCAAAGGGCTGGTCATCAACAAGTTCCGGGGCGATGCCGCCATCCTGAAGCCAGGCCTTACCATGCTGGAGGAAAAGACCCATCTGCCCGTGCTGGGCGTTGTGCCCTACCTGCGGGTGGATATCGAGGACGAGGACTCCCTCTCCTCCCGGCTGGAAAGCAACACCGCTGTCAAGCCGCTGGACGCTGCCATTCTGCGGCTGCCGCATATCTCCAATTTTACAGATTTTATGCCGCTGGAACAGCACCCGCTGCTGAGCGTGCGGTATGTGCAAAGCCCCCGGCAGCTGGGCGCACCGGATGTGGTCATTCTGCCGGGCACTAAAAACACCATAGACGACCTGCTCTGGCTGCGGCAGTGCGGGCTGGAAGCTGCGGTGCAGAAACTGGCAGCTTCCGGCACGCCGGTGCTGGGCGTGTGCGGCGGCTACCAGATGTTGGGCGAGACCCTTGCCGACCCCGAGGGCACTGAGAGCGGACGCAGCCAGACCGTGCGCGGGCTGGGGCTGCTGCCCATCCAGACGGTGTTTACGGATGCAAAGCACCGCACACAGGATACCGCCACCGTCACCGCGCCGCAGCTGGCAGGGGCAGTGCTGACCGGTTACCAGATCCATACCGGGCGCACCACTGTGCAGGGTGTGCCCTTCTGCCGCCTTGCAGACGGCAGCGCCGAGGGCTGCGTGCAGGGCAACGTGGCGGGCACTTATCTGCACGGCCTGTTTGACACCGGGGAGCTGACCGAAAAGCTGGTGCAGCTGCTGTGCAGCCGCAAGGGCATCTCCCCTGCCGAGGCGCCGCTGCTCTCCATGGAGGAGTACCGGCAGCAGCAGTTTGACCTGTTGGCGGACGGCGTGCGCAAGGCGCTGGACATGAACGCCCTGTACGCCGCCATGGGACTGGAAGGGAGGAACACCGTATGACCCCGCAGCACCATCTGCCCGCCGATATCGAACGGACAAGCCTTTCCATCATCACCGCAGAGCTGGACACACTGGGTCTGACCCCGCCGCCGGAGACTGCCGCTGTGGTCAAGCGGGTGATCCACACCACCGCAGATTTCGACTACGCCCGTAATCTGCGGTTTACCCCCGGCGCGGTGGCGGCGGGCGTGGCGGCGCTGCAAGCCGCTGCTCCCATCGTTACCGACACCAACATGGCGCTTTCCGGCATTACAAAGCCGGGGCTTGCACGGCTGGGCGGCACGGCACTGTGCTACATGGCAGACCCGGAGGTGGCCGCGCTGGCAAAAGAAAACGGCACCACCCGGGCGGTGGCATCCATGCAAAAAGCCGCCGCCGAGCATCCCGGTGCCATCCTTGCGGTGGGCAACGCACCCACGGCGCTGCTGACCATCGCCGACCTGATCGAAACCGCCGGGCTGCGCCCTGCGCTGGTCATCGGGGTGCCGGTGGGCTTTGTGAACGTGGTGGAAAGCAAGGAGCGGCTGTTTGAGGTGTGCACCGCCCACGGCGTGCCCGCCATTGTTGCCATGGGGCGTAAGGGCGGCAGTAACGTTTCCGCCGCCATCTGCAACGCGCTGGTGTATTCCGCCGCCGGGATGCTGGACCCCACCGACCGGGGATGGAAATAATATTTTTATTATTCGCGTTTGAAGTGCTCTACGGCGCACTTTGAACGCTTTTTTCAGCCAATTCTCCCCTAGAGGGGTATTCTTTCATTGGCTGGTATGGTATACTAGGCTTAGTTCAACAAATCGGGATTTATAAAGGAGAATATTGATGAAACTATTTTTATGTTCGCACTTTTCAAGTGTAGGAAGTCTGATAAAGGAAGAAATTGAAAATAAGAAAGTCGCATTTATTCCAACAGCTTCGCTGCGTGAAGGCTACACCGGTTATGTCGGCTCGGCTCGAAAATTATTCAAAAAGTTGGGAGCAATCGTAACTGAAATTGATATTTCAACGGAGGCTTATTCAACGATACAGTCTGTTTTTGAAGATGCGGATGTGATATATTTTACCGGCGGAAATTCTTTTTTCCTTATAGACCAGCTCCGTAAAACGGGAACGGATGATCTGTTGAAGAAAGAATTGGCAAAGGGAAAACTGATGATTGGCGAGTCGGCAGGTGCGATTATATGCGCTCCAAGCATCCAATATATCGAGCAAATGGATGAAAAGCCGGAGGACTACTCACAAGAAGATGATGCAGGGCTTGATTTGATTGATTTCTATGTTCTTCCGCATTATCTTACAGCACCATTTAAGAAAGTTACCGAGAAAATAATGACGGAGTTTTCGGATTTGAATCTATGCCCAATTAACAACCGTCAGGGAATTGTAATTGATGGTGAAGGTTCAAAGGTTATTTGCAAAGACTAATTTGAAAATTCGCGTTTGTGGAGCGAAGCAGAACAATGAAAGCCCCAGTGGGGCTTTTAAGCGACAGAACGGTCTTGCGTAGCAAGATGGAGGGGCTTTGCCCCGACAAGTTCGCGTTTGCGAAGCGCAGCGCAGCAATGAAGTCCCCAGTGGGGACTTTAAGCGACAGAATGGTCTTGCGTAGCAAGATGGAGGGGCTTTGCCCCGACAAGTTCCAGTTTGCCGCACTCATTATTTTCTTTCTTGTATAAACGGGATACCGGAGCGTCCACAGACGCTCCGGTATCCCGTTTTTATCCATAATTCTTCTTTTTTATCTACGGCTGCGCGCCGGGCGGCGGTGGAGGGCGCAGTAATAACCGAAGGCGGTACCGCACAAACCGCCCACGATGTGCATAAAGTTTGCCACGTTATCGTGCACAAAGATGATATCATACACCTGCTGGCCGAAGTACAGCGCCGCCACCAGCAGCATAGTGACCGGGATGCCGCCGGAGAAGCCCGCCAGCGAGGACAGCATGATGAGCATGAACACGATGCCGGATGCACCCAACAGCCCCGTGTGGGGGAACAGGATACACTGCAGCACGCCGGTGACCAGCGCGGTGAACAAAATGCCCTTGAGCAGCGGGATGCTGCCGTATTTTTCCTCCATGGGCGGGCCCACCACCAACAGCAGCAGCATATTGTTAAGAAAATGCTCCCAGTTTGCATGACCCAGCACATGGCCGAACAGCCGGATGTAGCCCAGCGGGTCCCGCCACGAGGAGCGGTACACGCAGAACAGGTTCATGGTGCTCCAGCCGTTCGTCCAGCCGTCTGCCAGCAGTACCAGCATGGACAGCAGAAAAAAGGTAAGGATCACCGGCGAGTTATACTGGAGCTCCAGTTTCAGCTTGATCTTCTTCGTAAACAGTCATTCCCTTCACAGTATTATCGGCTTTACCCTCTGGTTTGCACCCAGTATGCGCCCATGCTCTGGCCGGGCTGGTTCGTTACTTCATCGTTGAGGTACGCCGCAAGGCCGCAGGCCGCAGGCTGCCAGCTGAGCGCGGCTTCCACCGTGGGGTACTCTACCTCGGCGTACCAGAACGCTGTGGGCAGGCCCTCGTCCACATGGTTCACCTCCAGCACTGCGCCGTCCGGCAGGCGGTAGCTCCGGCGCACCTTTTTGATCAGGGGCTTGCCGATGATCTTCTCTTCCAGCTGCACAAACAGATCCTTGTCGATGCTGCGCTCGATCTCCTCCCGCGCCAAGCCCCCTGCGGACTTGAAGCAGAGGATATAGTCGGTGCTGCCGCCGGTCAGCGCCTCCTCCCGGATGCGCACCGTGGGCTGCACGCTGATATAGCCCTGTCGCATGGTGAACTCTTCCTCAAGGGGCAGCCCCTGCGGCCAGCCGGTCACCATCCATTTGCGTTCGATCTCCATAGCGTTCTCTTCCTTCCGCAAAATTTTGTATTTATTCTACCATATTTTTATGTTATGATAAAGAGCAGAACAAGTATGATTTTGCGCATTCTTAGTTGAAGGAGCATTTTATGAAAAACGAACGCACTTATCCTGTATATAAAGTCAACAAGCACGCCGAAGGTCTTTTGGTGGGCGGGCACCCATGGGTGTACGAGAACGATATTCTGGAAGCACCCGGCACCGAGCCGGAAAACGGCACGCTGGTGGATGTGGTCAGCCCCAAGGGTTCCTATCTCGGCACCGGCTTTCTCTCGCTGAAAAGCAAGATCCGGGTGCGGCTGATCTCCCGCAACGCCAACGATACCTTTGACGCCGCCTTCTGGCGGCGCCGGGTGGAGTACGCATGGGCTTACCGCAAGACCGTGCTGGAACCTGCCGACCTTTCCGCCTGCCGCTTCATCTTTGGCGAGGCCGACCAGTTCCCCGGGCTGACGGTGGACCGGTTCAACAATGTTCTGGTCACCCAGACCCTGAGCGTGGGCATGGAAAAGCTGAAGCCGGTGCTCTTCCCGCTTTTGGCTGAGGTGCTGCGGGCGGACGGACAGACCATTGACGGCATCTATGAGCGCAATGACGAAGCCCTGCGCGCCAAGGAGGGGCTGGAACAAAATAAGGGCTGGTTTACCCTGCCCGGCGAGAGCCACCCGGAAACCACCCAGACCGAGATCTGTGAAAACGGCGTGTACTACCATGTGGACTTTGAAAACGGGCAAAAGACCGGCTTTTTCCTTGACCAGAAATATAACCGCCGGGCTGTGGCACGCCTTGCCGCCGGGCATACCGTGCTGGACTGCTTTACCCACACCGGCAGCTTTGCCTTGAACGCTGCCAAGGGCGGGGCTGCACGGGTGACCGCTGCCGACATCAGCGCCGAGGCCATTGCCATGGCAAAGCGCAACGCCGACCGCAATGGCCTGACCAACATGGACTTCCTCTGCGAGGACACCTTCGAGCTACTGCCCCGGCTGGAAAAGGAGGGCCACCCCTACGACTTTATCATTCTGGATCCCCCTGCCTTTACCAAGGCGCGCCGCACGGTGGAGAATGCCATGCGCGGCTACAAGGAGATCAACTACCGCGCCATGAAGCTGCTGCCCCGGGGCGGGTATCTGGCTACTGCCAGCTGCTCCCACTTTGCCACCGAGGAGTTGTTCATCAAGATGCTGCGCGCCGCCGCTAAGGACGCTCACCGGCAGCTGCGGCAGATCGAGGTAAAGCAGCAGGCACCGGATCACCCCATTCTGTGGGGCGTACCGGAGACGAACTACCTCAAGTTTTTCCTGTTTCAGGTCATCTGATGCTTTTACAATAAGAACAATTGCCGCGCGCTGCGCACCTTTCAGCCAGAGAAAGCTGTCCTGAACGGGGCTTTTCCGGTGTAAAAGTCATACCAATCGCGGTTGTTCCAAAAATCCGAGATCGTGTTTGTGCAGAATCGTCAGTTTTGTCAATTGCCTTTTTTGCCCGCAAGGACTATAATCTTAGCCATAGACAGCAACGGCGCTGTGGGTCACCTCCTGACTCGCAGCGCCGTTTTTGTTAAAATGTTATCCGTGCTTTGGGCTTCTGCATTGCGGCAGGCTCGAAGCGTATAAGAAAGTAAGATCAAGTAAGGAGTAGGATTTATGGCAGCAAATGTTATGGAGATCTACGGCAGCAAGGTCTTTAATGAGCACGTTATGAAGGAGCGCCTGCCCAGCGCTACTTACAAGAGCCTGAAGAACACCCTGCACAAGGGTGCTCCGCTGGATATTGAGGTGGCAAACGTCGTTGCCAGCGTGATGAAGCGCTGGGCTATGGAACTGGGTGCCACCCATTACACCCACTGGTTCCAGCCCCTGACCGGCATCACCAGCGAGAAGCACGATGGCTTCGTCAGCCCCGTGGGCGACGGCACCGCCATCATGGAGTTCTCCGGTAAGGAGCTGGTACGCGGCGAGCCCGATGCATCCTCCTTCCCTTCCGGCGGTCTGCGCGCTACCTGCGAAGCACGCGGCTACACCGCATGGGACCCCACCAGCTACGCCTTTGTGAAGGATGATGTGCTGTGCATCCCCACCGCATTCGTCAGCTACACCGGCGAGGCTCTGGATAAAAAGACTCCCCTGCTGCGTTCCATGAACGCACTGTCCGGTCAGGCTATCCGTATCCTGAAGCTGTTCGGCAAGGATGTGGACTACGTTTCCACCACCGTTGGCCCCGAGCAGGAGTACTTCCTTGTCAAGAAGGAGGACTACGAGGCACGTCAGGATCTGATCCTCACCGGCCGCACCCTGTTCGGCGCTCCCTCTGCCAAGGGTCAGGAGCTGGAGGAGCACTACTTCGGCGTGATTCGTCCCGAGGTTTCCG
The DNA here is from genome assembly GCF_023347295.1 of Faecalibacterium sp. I3-3-33. Classification (NCBI taxonomy): domain Bacteria; kingdom Bacillati; phylum Bacillota; class Clostridia; order Eubacteriales; family Oscillospiraceae; genus Faecalibacterium; species Faecalibacterium sp. I3-3-33. The sequence goes on along the minus strand of NZ_CP094469.1, from coordinate 1,419,259 downwards.
AGTTCATGAAGGAGCTGGACGAGGAGCTGTGGAAGCTGGGCGTGCCCGCCAAGACCAAGCACAACGAGGTCGCTCCCTGCCAGCACGAGCTTGCTCCCATCTTCGATACCACCAACGTCGCCATCGACCACAACCTGCTGACCATGGAGATGATGAAAAAGATCGCTCCCAAGTATGGTCTGGTCTGCCTGCAGCACGAGAAGCCCTTTGAAGGCGTGAACGGCAGCGGCAAGCACAACAACTGGTCGCTGTCCACCACCGAGGAGAACCTGCTGGATCCCGGCGACACCCCCATGGAGAACCTGCAGTTCCTGGTGTTCCTTGCCGCCGTCATCAAGGCTGTGGACGAGTACGCCGACCTGCTGCGCACCTCCGTGGCTACCCCGGGCAACGATCACCGTCTGGGCGCCAACGAGGCACCCCCGGCTATCATCTCCATCTTCGTGGGCGAGGAGCTGGAGGCTGTGATCGATGCGATTGCATCCGATTCCCCCTATGCCGGCCCCGTCAAGATGAAGATGGATCTGGGTGTGGACGTGCTGCCTAAATTCAGCAAGGACACCACCGACCGCAACCGCACCTCTCCCTTTGCCTTTACCGGCAACAAGTTCGAGTTCCGTATGCCCGGCTCTTCTCAGAACCTGAGCGACTGCGACACCATTCTGAACACCGCTGTTGCCAAGGAGCTGAAGGGCTACGCCGACGAGCTGGAAGGCGCTGAGGACTTTACCAGCGCTGCCATCGCTCTGGTAAAGCGCACCATCCGCGACCATCGCCGCGTCATCTTCAACGGCAACGGCTACACCGCCGAGTGGGAGGCCGAAGCAGCCAAGCGCGGCCTGCCCAACAAGAAGAATACTCCCGCTGCTCTGCCCGCACTGGTCGAGCCCAAGAACATCGCCCTGATGGAAGAGTTCGGCGTGCTGACCAAGGTGGAGATGGAGAGCCGCTACGAGGTTGAGATGGAGCATTACTCCAAGATCATCAACATCGAGGCTCTGACCATGCTGGAGATGGCCCGCAAGCAGCTGCTGCCCGCCATCAACGCCTACATGAGCGAGGTTGCCAACACCGCTGCCTCCAAGCTGGCTGTCAGCGAGCACATCAGCGTGCACAGCGAGACCAAGACTTTGGAAAAGCTTTCTTCTGACGCCGATGCCATGAGCGATGCCATCGACACCCTGCAGGATGCCGTGAATGCCGCCAAGGCACTGCCCACCGAGAGCGAGAAGGCCGTTGCCTTCCACGATAACGTTCTCCCGGTGATGGACGCCCTGCGCGCCGCTGCCGACGATGCCGAGACTATCTGCGGCGAGGATTACTGGCCTCTGCCCAGCTACAGCAAGATGCTTTACTACGTCTGATAATCTCCTGACAACGTAAAAAATAAGCATCCGCCGGCTGCCGGATCAATTAGCCATTCTCCTTTTCCTATTTCTTACACCAGCCCAAAGACCTGCTCCCTTTTTGAGGGCAGGCCTTTGGGCGTTTTACTTGAAATGAATTTTTTGTAAGGGGGGTTATTTATGAGCTATTCCACCCAACAGGATATTCTGGATTTCGTGGAGGACAACAACGTCAAATTTGTGCGCTTTGCCTTCTGCGATATCTTTGGCACCCAGAAGAACATTGCCGTGCTGGCAAGCAATCTGTCCAAGGCGCTGGAAGAGGGCGTGTGCTTTGACGGCAGTTCCATTGCAGGCTTTATGCACGTTGAGGAAAGCGATCTTGTACTGCGGCCGGATCTTTCCACCGTGACCATCCTGCCGTGGCGTCCCACCGAAGGCCGAGTGATGCAGTTCTTCTGCGATGTGGAAATGCCGGACGGCGCAGCCTTTAGCGGCAACTGCCGCGGCTTTTTGCGGGATATGAACCGCAAATTCAAAAAGCTGGGACTTACCTGCAACGTGGGCACCGAGTGCGAGTTTTATCTGTTTGAAAAGGACGACCGTGGCCGCCCCACCTGCATTCCCATTGACTTTGGCGGATATTTTGACGTAGCACCGCTGGATGCGGGTGAAAACCTGCGCCGGGATATCTGCCTGACCATGGAGCAGATGGGTATGGCACCCCAGCACAGCCACCACGAAAGCGGCAACGGCCAGAACGAGATCGACTGCCGCTATGCCGGACCGCTGAAAACCGCCGACAACGTGATGACCTTTAAGCAGATCGTCCGTGCCATTGCCATGCGCAATGGTCTGCACGCCAGCTTTCTGCCCAAGCCCCTGCCCCAGCAGGCCGGCAGCGGGCTGCACATCAACCTCTCGCTTTACATGGACGGCAAAAACCTGTTTGAGGGCGATATTGCCCCGGACAGCGTAGCAGGCAGCTTTATGGCCGGTGTACTGGCCCACAGCCGGGAACTGACCGTGTTCACCAATCCCCTGCCCAACAGCTACCAGCGCTTTGGCTGTGACGAAGCGCCCCGCTATGTGAGCTGGAGCCGCCAAAACCGCAGCCAGCTGGTGCGCATCCCCATGGTCAAGGGCGACAGTTGCCGCATGGAGCTGCGCAGCCCAGACCCCGCCTGCAACCCGTATCTGGCCATTGGCCTGATTTTGGCTGCCGGACTGGACGGCATTGAGCAGCGCATGGTGTTGCCCCCGCCGGTGAACCGTAACCTGTTCGATGCCGCCGAGGCCGAGGGACTTGGCCTTGAGACCCTGCCCGCTACCCTTGAGGAGGCCGTACAGGTAGCCGAGGAGAGCGAGTTCTTGCGCAAGGTGCTGCCGGAGGGGCTTTCTAAACGCTATTTCTCGGAGGAGCTGAAGCGCTGCGCCGCACTGCGGAGTGCGCCTGACCAGGCCGAGCACGAGCGCGTCTACTATTTCAACGCCATCTGATCCCTGCCTGCGCAGGAGAAAGGAGTGCGGAAAATGGGACGCGCACTGATCGTAAGCGCCGGTGCCAACTCCAACGAATATATTGCCGCACGGCTGTCCGAGATGGGTTACAGCCGCCCGGTGATCATTCCCAGCGGAGCCGAGGCGCGGCGCAGAATGTCGGAATCTGATTTTGAGTTGATCGTTGTCAACGCTCCCCTGCCCGATGAGTTCGGGCACGAATTGTGCATCACCGCCGTGGAGCAGACCGATGCCGGTGTGGTCTTTCTGGTAAAGGCCGCACAGGCTGAACAATTGCTTGCCCCCCTGAACGAGCAGGGGGTGCTGCTGCTGAGCAAACCCTTCACCACCCCGTTGTTTTTGCAGGCCATGCACATGGCAGCTGCCGGCAACCACCGCCTGCAGCGTCTGCGGCAGGAGAACGCTCGCCTGCAGGACAAGATCGGGCAGCTGCGGCTGATCAGCCGGGCAAAGTGCTGTCTGGTAGAGCACGCCCACATGACCGAGTCCGAAGCGCACCGCTACCTTGAAAAACAGGCCATGGACACCCGCCGCGACCGCGCCGAGGTGGCGCAGGAGGTGCTGGAGGAGTACGCTGACAGAAGCGAATGAGACGCACCCGCAGGGAAAGGGGTGCGCCGGGAGCGAGCCTTTTATAGGAAAGTTTTATTTTACGACAGAGGAAGGTATATTTTTATGGCAAAATTTATTTTTGTGACCGGCGGCGTGGTCTCCGGTCTTGGCAAAGGCATTACCGCTGCATCTCTGGGTCGGCTTTTGAAGTGCCGCGGCCTGAAGGTGGCCAGCCAGAAGCTGGACCCCTATGTGAACGTGGACCCGGGCACCATGAGCCCGCTGCAGCACGGCGAGGTGTTCGTGACCGATGACGGCACCGAGACCGATCTGGATCTGGGACACTACGAGCGCTTTATTGACGAAAATCTAAACAAGTACTCCAACCTGACCACCGGCAAGGTGTACTGGAACGTGCTGAACAAGGAGCGTCAGGGCGCTTATCTGGGACAGACGGTGCAGATCATCCCCCACATCACCAACGAGATCAAGAGCTACATCTACAACCTGGCCTCCTCCACCGAGGCAGATGTGGTCATTACCGAGATCGGCGGCACCACCGGCGATATCGAGAGCCAGCCTTTCCTTGAGGCCATCCGTCAGGTCGGTCTGGAGCAGGGACGGGAGAACTGCTGCTTCATCCATGTGGTGCTGGTGCCCTACATCTCCGGCTCGGACGAATACAAATCCAAGCCTGCGCAGCACTCGGTCAAGGAGCTGCAAGGCATGGGCGTAAGCCCCGACATCATCATCCTGCGCGCAGACGGCAGCGTGGGCAGCGACATCCGCCGCAAGATCAGCACCTTCTGCAATGTCAAGCCGGAGTGCGTCATCGAGAATCTGACCATGCCCAGCCTCTACCAGTGCCCGCTGATGCTGCACACCAACGGTCTGGACGATGTGGTGGTGCAGCAGCTGCATCTGGATGTTCCCCCTGCCGACCTGACCGAGTGGAAGCAGGTGGTCTCCCGCATTGCCACCCGCAGCAAGACCTGCACCATTGCACTGGTGGGCAAGTACGTCAAGCTGCACGACGCTTACCTCTCGGTGATGGAAAGCCTGTACCATGCCGGGTTTGAGAACGACAGTCAGGTGGAGATCCGCTGGGTGGAAAGTGAGGATCTGACCGATCAGGCCGCCTGCAAGGAGGCCTTTGCGGACGTGGACGGCATCATCGTGCCCGGCGGCTTTGGCGACCGCGGCATCGAGGGCATGATCCAAGCCGCCCAGTATGCCCGCGAGAACCGTGTTCCCTGCTTTGGCATCTGCCTTGGTATGCAGATCATGGTCATTGAATTTGCCCGCAATGTGCTGGGCTACAAGGACGCTAATTCCAGCGAGTTCACCCCGGACGGTGCCCACAACGTCATCTCCCTGATGCCGGACCAGCAGGGCAACATTCCCAAGGGCGGCACCATGCGTCTGGGCAAGTACCCCTGCGCGGTGGCGCCCGGCACCAAGATGGCCGAGTGCTACGGCGAGAGCGAGATCTGGGAGCGCCACCGCCACCGGTACGAGTTCAACAACGACTTCCGGCAGGAGATGCAGGACGCCGGGCTGGTCATCTCCGGCACAAGCCCGGACGGCCATCTGGTGGAGACTGTGGAGCTGCCCGGCCGCGACTTCCATCTGGGTGCACAGTTCCACCCGGAGTTCAAGAGCCGCCCCAACCGCGCACATCCCCTGTTCAAGGGCTTTATTGCCGCTGCGCTGCGCTACCGCGCTGCCGCCAAGCGGGATATGCTGCATCTGTAACAGCATAATATAACGGCAAGGCCGCAGCACAAAATACCGTGCTGCGGCCTTGCTTTATGTATAACGATTTCAAATGCCTTCCGCGCCGTCCTGTCTGGCGTGGTTTGCCTGCTTATTCTCGTACATCCGCTGGTCGGCGATGTAGCGCACCTGCTGCACATCCACGCTTTCGGCGGGGTACAGGGCGTAACCGCAGCTGGCACCCACACTCACGGTATTGCCGTCGATCTCGTAGGGCACAGCGACCATCTCACAAATCATATTCATCTTGCTGGCGCAGGCCTCCGGCTTCATCGGGCCGAGCAGCAGCAGAGCGAACTCATCGCCGCCCAGACGGAAGGCGTAGTCCCGGCTGCGGATGCAGCCCTGCAGCCGCTGGGAAACGCCCTTCAGCAGCTCATCGCCCACATCATGGCCGTAGGTATCGTTGACCGGCTTGAAGCGATCCAAGTCCATATAGAACAGTGCAAAGGGCTGGCTGTGCTGCTCCAGCACTGTCAGCACCCGGTCAAAATAGCGCTTGTTCAGCAACCCGGTCAGGCCATCGGTGTTGGCAAGGCTTTGCAGCAGGTGCTGCTTGCCCATATCCTGTGTGATTATCATCACACGGGTCAGGCGGTCACTCTTCCATGCCATGGGAACCACTGTCATCATGAAAAACGCGCTTTTATCGCGGGCAGCATATTCCAGCTTGAGGGAGTCGTTGTCCGTTTTGATCAGCCTGCGCAGGTTTTCCGGGGCCAGCATCTGGGTGATCTTGGCGTTTTCGGTGTCGGTCAGCACCACATACTTGCGCGATATCTGCTCCAGCATTTGCCGGTAGGAGCCCTCCGGCGGGTACAGCGGTTCCCCGCGCCGCTCGTGGTACTGGTAGCGGTCGCGGTCCAGATCGCATACCACAAAGCGCTCCACAACGCGTGCCATGCCTGCAAACATCATATCGCTCGTCTCCCGGCGGCGCTCCAGCTCCCGGCGGCGGCTGCGTTCCGCGTCACGTTGGATCTTTACCACGCCTGCTATGATCAGAAGCCCCAGCAGCGCAATAACCAGAATGGTAGCATTTTGCACCTTGCGCATACCGGCATCCACCACCCCGGTGGGCACGATGCCGATGATGCTCCAATCCATGAGCCCCAGCGGCTGATAGATCAGGTAATATTTCTGCCCGTTCATGGTGAACAGCACGCAGCCCTCGCCACCCTGCGGCAGGGTCTGCACCATGGTGTCATAGTAGGGCTGATCCACGCTGGCGTTTTGCCGTAAGTAATCAAACAGGTTGGTCATCTGCTCGGTGATCTCGGTCTTTGTCTCGGTGGAAAGCACCACATCGCCGTTTGAGCGCACGATATAGCAATCGCTCTGTCCCTCATAGACCATGCTGCCCAGCAGCTTTTCCAGCACGGCGTTGTCGTAGCTGACCACCAGCGCCGTATAGGTAGTACCGTCCAACTGCAGCGGCTGCTCCATAGGGATGGCAAACAGGATCTTGCGGATGCCCTGACTGGAGATATAGCTGGAGATCACTGGCTTGTTTTCGGTATACAGCTTTTCAAAAGTCGCCTTCATGTACTCTGCTGTGCCCTGCCGCCCGGCGGTGGTCCAGAACTCGCACTGCTCGTTGAACAGGTAAAAATCCGTGTACAGCCAGGTAGCCTTTTGGGCGATATACTCCTGCCACTGCCCCTCCTGTCCTCCCCGCTCCGCAAGGGTGCCCAAGTAGCCGTCCCAGTCGGTCAGGATATTCCAGTTGCGCTGCGCAAACATGGTAAAGGTCTTGGCAGACTGCCCATAGGTGGAAAGCAGGTTTGCCGTGCTTTCCTGATAGATCTGCTTCTGTGTATAGAAGCTGTAAACAAAGATGCTTACCAGCATCACCAGCAGCATCCCTGCTATGAGCAGTATATTTTTTTGTTTCTGCTTCATAGGTTTTCCCCCACCCCGGCTGCCTCGCAGCCAGACCTCTTCACAATACGTTCTTCCAAAGGCTTTATGCCAAAGCGCTGTGCACAAAGTTCCGCAAAAGTGCACAAGTGCCGCGTGTCAGCTCCCATATAAACCGACACTATTCCTAATAACATTATACCATTCCGCAAAAAAGCCTGTCAACACATCCCCGGGGCGATTCGTGTTGTTTTAAGGGCGATTCACGCAGAGTTACCCTGCTTTTGCCGCTTAAAAAGACAAAAAACCCGCAGGCCGCGCCTGAACTTTCAGGGCCGCTGCGGGTCTTTTGCTGGTGCAGAAGAAGGGACTTGAACCCTCACTCACTAGGAACTGGTGCCTAAAACCAGCGTGTCTGCCATTCCACCACTTCTGCTCATAGAAAAAAGGCAAGTCAAAAACCGACTTGCCTTCTGGTGCGAGGGAGGGGACTCGAACCCCCAAGGATAAACCACACGCACCTCAAACGTGCGCGTCTGCCAGTTCCGCCACCCTCGCATACCTGTTTTACAGTTCTCCGGTTTTTGAGGTAGAAAACCGTTGGTGCGGACTGCTTGCATATAGTAACACATTTCCGGCAATTCGTCAAGTGGTTTCTTTGTTTCTCATAAGTTTTTTTAAGTTTCATATCTATATTAGCAGCGCAGAGCGCGCGCAAAAGCAGCTTTCCGGGCAATTTCACAGGTCATTTGTTCGTAGGAAGTCTGCCTGTGGCGCTGCGCCCAGAGCAAAGGAGGGGTTTGTGTATGAAACTATTTGTGCAGCGCACCGGCTGGCGCATCGGACTATGGGGCGGGCTGCTGGCGGCAACGCTGGCAGCGTTTGCGGCAGGGTGGCTGGTACCGGCACGCGCACCGGCGGGCTGTAAGCTGGGCGAGCTGACCGCCGCGCCGGACTTCAGTCCCTTTGCCCCTGCCGCACCGGCAGTGGCTGCATCCGATGCCGGTACGCCCGCTGCCCCTTCCCTGCCGGAAAAATGGGTCTGCCTAACCTTTGATGACGGCCCCAGCAAGACCACCCCGGAGGTGCTGGCTGCGCTGGACGCCGCCGGGGTGCACGGCACCTTTTTTGTGGTAGCCACCGGCTACAACGAGAAATACCTGCCCCTGCTCACACAGGCTGCTGCCGCCGGGCACCAAATCGCGCTGCACTCTGCCTCCCACGAATACAGCGACATCTACCGCAGCAGCGCCGCCTACTGGAAGGATATCGCCCTGCTGAAGGAGCGCATTGCGCCCTATGTGGACGCAGAGAGCATCCGCTACCTGCGCTTTCCCGGCGGCAGCACCAACACCGTGAGCCGCCGCTACGGCGGCAAGGGGCTGATGTCGCAGCTGAAAACCGAGGTGGAGCAACGCGGCTGGCAGTGGGTAGACTGGAACGTCTGCGCCGAGGACGCCGTGGGCGGGCACCCCAGCGCGGATACCATCTACCGCAACGTGGTGCGGGAGACCGGCGAGCAGACCCATTGCGTGGTGCTGATGCACGACTCTGCCACCACCCGCACCACCGCCGAGGCACTGCCGGATATCATCCGGTGGTATACGAATAACGGCTACACCTTTTTGACCGTAGCCGAGGCGCTGCCGCTGGGGTAACGCGCCTTACAGCCACCTTTCAAAGCAGCGTCCCAGCAGCACCCCGGCAGAGACCAGCGCCGCCAGCCAGAACCAGCCTGCGCCACCGGTCACCACCCACCCTGCCGCCAGAATGGCGGCAAAGGTACATACCGACGGCACAGCGATGCGCAAGATGCGCAGCAACTTCTCCCGCCGGGCGGGCAGTCCGGCGTCCAGCTGCTCGGGGTGCACAGCATCGCAGCAGATCTCGTCCCGGTACTTGCCCGGGTTGCGGTAGGCCTTATACGCGATGCCGTCCAGCGAAAACTCCGGGTACATCCCCTCTTTGGTCAGGGTGAACCACATCCCCTTTTCCTCTGCATAGGCCTGCAACGCCGCCGTAAACTCCTGCGGTGTGTTGATGCTGCCCTGCGGAATAAAGAAAAAGTGCTTCTGGTGCTGCACCTGCGCCAGCGTGCAGTAATCCTGCAGCCAGCCGGAGAAGAAGCCCTGCTGCGGGGCGGGGCTTTCCATGCGGGTCAGGCAGGCATCCACGTCCAGCGTGTCCGTCTGCGGAGCCTGCCGGGCAAGGTCGGCACAAAACTGCATGGCTGCCGCCAGCTGCGCCGCCTGCTGTTCCAGCACGGTCTGCTGGGCTTGCAGCGCCTGCTGCAAAGGCTGTTCCCCGCGCAGTACCGCCTTGATGGTAGGCAGCGGCACATCCAGCATCCGCAGCATACGGATGAGCTTGAGGGTGCGGACATCCCCGGCGGTATAATCGCGGTAGTCATTGCCCTGTCGGCGTGCCGGCGTAAGGAGCCCTTCTTTTTCATAAAAGCGGATGTTCGGGGCGGACACACCGCTTTGTTCGGAAGCCTGTTTGATGTTCATTTGCTTCACCTCCGCCCTTACATTACACCTTAAAGCCGGTTGAAGGTCAAGGGTTTTGCGCAAAAAACAGAGCCGCCGCACAAAAATGTGCAGACGGCTCTGAAAAGATAATTTTATTGCGTGTATGCCGCAGGCTGCGGCACACGCATTTTTTTAGTCCGCAGACTGGCAGAACAGGCTGAAGGTGCGGTAGGCCATGTACAGGTCGGTCTTATGGATGACCTCGAAGGGAGAGTGCATGGACAGCACAGGCACACCCATATCCAGCACCTTGATGCCGCGGTTTGCCACATACTTGGCAATGGTGCCGCCGCCGCCCAGATCCAGACGGCCCATCTCGCCGATCTGCCATGCCACGTTGTTGGCATCCAGCATCCGGGTGATGTCGCCCAGCAGCTCGGCGTTGGCATCGCTGGCAGAGCTCTTGCCGCGGCTGCCGGTGTACTTGAAGATGGCAATACCGCGGCCTGCGTAGGTGCCGTTCTGCTTCTCAAAGGCGCTTGCCCAAGAGGGGTCGAAGGCGGCGGTCACGTCCGCAGACAGGCACACGCTGTTGCGGAAGGCCAGAATGTCGTCCTGACCGGCAGCGCGGCAGAGCAGCTGCATAAAGTGGAACACATACATGCTCTGCATACCGGTCACGCCGTCGGAGCCGATCTCTTCCTTATCGGTCAGCACGCAGATGGTGGTGTGCACAGGGTCCTTGGTCTCGATCTCGGCCAGCAGTGCGGGGTAAGCATCCACGCGGTCATCGTGACCGTAGGCACCGATCATGGAGCGGTCAAAGCCCACATCGCGTGCCTTGGTAGCGGGCACGACTTCGATCTCGGCGCGGGTGAAGTCGCGCTCGGTGATGCCGTACTTCTGGTTCAGCAGGATGAGGGTGTTCAGCTTGACAGCCTCCTTGACGTCCTCTTCCTCCACGGTGTCAGAGCCGATGAGCACGTTCAGCTCCTCGCCCTTGATGCCCTCGCTGAGCTTGCGCTCGTTCTGCTCGGCACCCAGATGGGGCAGCAGGTCGGTGATGCAGAACACGGGATTGTTCTCGTCCTCACCGACGGCAAAGTTGACGCTGGAGCCGTCGGCACGGGTGAACACGCCGTGGATAGCCAGCGGGATGGTAGCCCACTGGTACTTGCGCACGCCGCCATAGTAGTGGGTGCGGAAGTAGCTCATGTGGTCAGACTCGTACAGAGGGTTGGGACGCAGGTCCAGACGGGGGCAGTCGATGTGGGCAATGACCAGACGGAAGCCCTCCTCATAGGGCTTCTGGCCGATGGTAGCCGCCACAACGGCCTTGTTCTCCTGAATGAAGTAGACCTTCTCGCCGGGGGCGTAAGCCTTTTTGGGCTCAAAAGCCTTGTAGCCGGCAGCCAGCAGCATCTGCTCGCTGACAACGGCAGCCTCGCGCTCGGTCTTGGCGCTGTCCATAAATTTCTTGTAGCCCTCGGCAAAGGCAGCAGCCTTTTCCTTTACGTCTGCCTGCTTGTCGGCAGCGTATTCGGGGGTGTAGAGCAGCTTTTCGGCGTACTCTTTTGCAGTAAGTTTCTCGCTCATGATTTTTTGCTCCTTAACTTTTTATCATTGACCTGCGTACAGACGCTGATAGGTCTGGTAGCAGGCGGTGATCTTGTTGACGTAGTGGTGCATCTGGTTATAGGGGAAGCCTTGCAGGGTTTCCCCGTCTGCCGAGTGTTCTTCCATTTGCAGCAGCTGATCCACCGTACCCCAGCCGCTGTGGTAGGCCGCTGCCGCCGTGGATACATCCCCTTTGTAGCGTTCCATGCACAGGTGTAGGTAATAGCACCCAAAGCGGATGGCAATGTCGGGGTTGTAGAGGTCGGCAAAGGTCAGCGGCTCCTCCGGGGCGATCTTACTACGCATCCAGAGAAAGGTCTCCTCGGTCATCTGCATCAGGCCCCGGGCATCCACGCTGGAGGTAGCCTGCGGGTCAAAGCCGCTTTCGGTGCGGATAAAGGCGTAGACCAGCAGCGGGTCCAGCTCGTAGGCGGTTGCCCATTTTTCCACCAGCTGCTCGTACTTGCGGGGGTACAAAAATTGCTCTGCCCGGTTACACAAAGGCGGCACTGCACACACTGCTACGATCACTACCAGAAACAGGGAAACCAGCCGCAGTAGCCGCCGTCGGCGGCGCTGCTGTTTACGTATACGCTGTTTTTCCCGCGCGGCGCGGCGCTCCCGGGCGGCTATGGGGTCGTAGGCTTTTTCATAATTTTGTTCGTTCAAAGCGCTGCCGTCACGCCCCCTTCTGCCTGCAGCCGCTCACACAGGCGGGCGGCTGCGGCTTGCAGCGCCTCCAGCCCGGCGTCGTTGTGCAGGGTGTAGTCTGCCTGTGCGGTCAGGGTCTCTTCCGGGGTCTGAGCGTTCAGGCGGCGGGCGGCCATCTCCGGCGAGATGCCGTCCCGCGCCACGATGCGCGCCACGCTGGTCTCAAAGGGCGCAGTGACCACGCACAGGCGGTCGCACTCAGCCTGCGCCGCTGTGCCCACGATGACTGCACCGTCCAGCACAAAAAGGGGTGCTCCGGCGGCCTGCGCCGCCTGCTTTGCCGCCCGGATGCGTGCCACGATGGCGGGGTGGGTCAGGCTGTCCAGTGAAGCCTTGCCCTCCGGGGTGGCAAAGGCACGGTCAGCCAGCAAGCGGCGATCCAGCGTGCCGTCCGGGTGGAGGATATCCCCGCCGAACCGCGCCGCAAGCTGTGGCAGCAGCGGCGAGCCGGGCAGCAGAATTTCCCGGCTGAGCTGGTCGGCGTCCGCCAGCGGCACACCGTGGGCGGCAAATACCGCCGTGACCGTGGACTTGCCGCAACCGCTGCGCCCTGTGATGCCCAAGGTGATCATAGGTCGATCACCCGGAAGGCGGCGGCGCGGATCAGGCGATTGTACACCGCCATGGACAGGCCGTCCTTCTGCGGGCAACGGGCGTAGACCACGCCGTCGCCCTGCTCATCCAGCGCCCGCAGGGAGCGGAAGATGTGCTTTGCCTGATCGGCACCGTCCCCCTCGCGGCCGTATTCCACGCAGGGCACATCCAGCTTTGCGCTTTCGCCGGTAAAGCACAGGCAGCTGGGGTTCTCGTTTTTATGAGCGTCCACATAGGCCTTGAACTGCTCAAAGGTGCCGTTGAGCAGCGTTACATCCGCCTTGGGGGCGTAGTGCTTATACTTCATGCCCGGGCTGCGCACCACGGCACCCTCCGGCAGCTTTTCCAGAATAGCCTTGGACACCTCTACTTCTTCACCAAGAGCGCGTTCCAAATCCTCCAGCGTGATGTGCCCCGGGCGAAACAGGGTGGGCTTCTCTCCCACCACCGACACCACGGTACTCTCCACACCCACATCGCACTCGCCGCCGTCCAAGATCAGCGGCAGGCGGCCATCCATATCGGTGAACACGTCCTGCGCGTTGGTGGGGCTGGGCTTGCCGGAAAGGTTGGCGCTGGGGGCGGCAAAGGCACAGCCGCTCTGCTGGATGACCGCCCGCGCCACCGGATGGCTGGGCATACGGATGCCCACGGTATCCAGCCCGGCGCAGCACTCATCTGCCACCTCCGGCCCGCGCGGCATAATGATGGTCAGCGGCCCGGGGCAGAAGGCTGCCATCAACAGCTGGGCACGCTCCGGCACCTCGCTGACAAGACCCGGCAGCATCTCCGGCCCGGTGACGTGGACGATAAGGGGGTTATCCTGCGGGCGTCCCTTGGCCACAAAGATATCGCGCACCGCCGCACCGTTGCGGGCATCGGCGGCAATGCCGTAGACTGTCTCGGTGGGCAGAGCTACAAGCTGTCCCTGCCGCAGCAGCTGTGCGGCTTCGGCCACGCCTGCTTCATCGGCAGGCAAAACTCTGGTTTTGATTTCCATACGAATCATCGTTCTTTCTATCTGTAAAGTATAGTTGCTTGTCAGTCATTCAAGTGGTTTTGCACCTGCAAAGCCGGGGTTTACCCACCCAGCTTTTGCAGCTTTTCGGCCTGTTCCCGGGTGGCAAGGGCGTCGATCACCTCGTCCAGATTGCCGTCCATGATCTTTTCCAGATTGTGGACGGTCAGCCCGATGCGGTGGTCGGTGCAGCGGTCCTGCGGGAAGTTGTAGGTGCGGATCTTCTCGCTGCGGTCGCCGGTGCCCACCTGCCCCTGACGCTGGGCGTTGATGGCATCCTGCTGCTCCTTCTGCTTTTGCGCAAGCAGGCGGCTGCGCAGGATCTCCAGCGCCTTATCCTTGTTCTGGAACTGGCTGCGCTCGTTCTGGCACTCCACCACCGTACCCGTGGGGATATGGGTCACGCGGATGGCGCTGGAGGTCTTATTGATGTGCTGACCGCCCGCACCGGAAGAGCGGAAGGTATCGATGCGCAGATCCTTCATATCCAGCGCAAAGTCCACCTCCTCTGCCTGCGGCATTACCGCCACGGTGGCGGTAGAGGTGTGGATGCGGCCTTGGGTCTCGGTCTCCGGCACCCGCTGCACCCGGTGCACCCCGCTCTCGTACTTGAGGCGGTTATATGCGCCCGCGCCATCCACCGAGACGATGGCTTCCTTTACACCGCCAAGCTCGGTCTCGTTCAGGTTGAGCACCTCCAGCGTCCAGCCACGGTTCTGGGCGTACATGGTGTACATCCGCAGCAGACTGTGGGCAAACAGGGCGGCTTCCTCGCCGCCGGCGCCGCCGCGTATCTCCATGATGACGTTTTTGCCATCGTTCATGTCCTTGGGTAACAGCAAAATTTTGAGATTATTTTCCAGCTTTGCCACATCTTGACTTTTTTCGCTGATTTCCTGCTGTATCATCTGCTTGAAGTCCGGGTCCAGTGAACCGGGCTCCTCCAGCAGGGCTTTGGCCTGCGCCAGATGATCCAGCGCGGTCTGCCAGTCCCGGTAAGCTTCCACCACCGGCTCGGTGTCGTGGTACTCCCGCATCAGTTTGCGGAACTGTGCCGGGTCGGCAGCGGTATCGGGCTGGTTCAGCCGCATGGAAAGCTCCTCAAAGCGGCGGCAGACCGCATCCATCCGGGAAGAAATATCTTGCATCCTTGCAGTTCTCCTTACAAAATTCGTTCCGGTTCGGGTGCGTTGGCTGCGCTACTGCGCGCTGCCGGGCTTTACCACCTTTTTGATGTTCTTTTCAATTTTGGCGCGGGGCAGCATGACCTCGCGTCCGCAGCCGGTGCAGCGGATCTTAAAATCCATGCCCACCCGCAGCACCTCGAAGCTGGATGCTCCGCAGGGGTGCTTTTTGCGGGTGAGGATGGTATCTCCCACAGCGACGTCCATATTTATCCGACCTCTCCCTTCTTTTCTGCCGCGCAGATGCCCGGCAGAGCCAGTGTGTGCCGCCGCCCGCCCAGCGGGTGCTGCGCATACAGATATAGTATAATGCAAAGCCGCACAAAATGCAAATATCTGCGCACACTGCTGCATATCGTTGTAGCATCGCACAGAGACCCGAAAACCATATAGAAAGAGGAATGAAACATGATGCAAGCTTATCGTACCGAAAACAGTTACCGCTCTGCCGCCCGCCTTTCTCCTGCCGAGCTGCGGGCTGCCATGGCCAGCGGCGAAATTTTGCAGGCCACTGCCCTTGCCTTTGACACCCGGCGGCAGCTGCGGTTTGAGCTGGGCGGGGTTAAGGCGGTAATGCCCTTTGCCCAGTGCGCAGACGGTGCCGAGACCGGCACCGTGCGGGATATTGCGGTGCTGACCCGGGTGGGACGCCCCACCTGCTTTGTCATTGAGGGGCTGGACACGGACGAGGACGGCGCGCCCTGCTACCGACTTTCCCGCGCCAAGGCGCAGCAGCTGTGCAAGGCAGAGTATCTGGACACCCTCTCGCCCGGGGATATCCTGCCCTGCACGGTGACCCACATCGAGCCGTTCGGCGCGTTTTGTGACGTAGGCTGCGGCATCAGCGCCCTGCTGCCCATCGACTGTATGTCGGTAAGCCGCATCTCCTCCCCTGCCGACCGGGTCAGCGTAGGGCAGCAGATTTTGTGTGCCATCAAGAACCGGGACGCGCAGGGGCGCTTTGTACTGACCATCCGGGAACTGCTGGGCACATGGGCAGAGAACGCTGCCCGGTTCACCGTAGGCGAAACGGTGGTGGGCATCGTGCGCAGCGTAGAGGAATACGGCACCTTTGTGGAAATTGCGCCAAACCTTGCCGGTCTTGCGGAAAGCTGCACCGGTCTTGCGCCCGGGCAGGCGGTAAGCGTCTACATCAAAAACATTCTGCCGGAAAAGATGAAGATCAAACTGGTCATCGTGAACCACGCCCTGAGCCAGCCTCACCGGTTTGAGCTGCGGTACTTTATCACCGAAGGACATCTGGACAGGTGGGTGTACTCCACACCGGAGTGCCCCAAGCGTATTGAGACAGATTTTGCCGTTGCGGCTTGCAATCCGGGCTGAAAGCCTTTATACTAATAGAAAGAGTTTTTGTCTGCCCGCTGCCCGCCCTTTTGGCAGCGGCGCAGACCTTTGATACCATGTGAAAGCGCAAGGGGGATGTAAGGAACGATGAGCGCCAATGATGCTTTTACCGCCGGTGTCCGTCCCGGCGGCCTGACCAGCAGCACCGAGATCCGGCTGCTATTGTGCTATCTGGTGAAAAACGCCGGCCCCATTACCCGGCAGGAGATCGAGAACGCCCTGATGGAGGAAGCCCTTGTCAACTATTTTGAGATCGGCTCCTGTCTGGACGATATCACAAAACAGGAACTGGTCACCCTGACCGGCGACAGCTATGCCATTACCGACAAAGGCCGCAAGGTGGCGCAGGAGCTGGCCTACGACCTGCCCCGCAGCGTGCGGGAGCGGGCGGTGGCTGCCGTGCTGCGCTGCCAGACATGGGCCCGCAAGGAGGCCAAATACAGCGCCCGCATCACCGAAAAGGCAGACGGCCACTGCACCGTGCGCTGCACTGTAAAGGGGCTGGACAGCGAGCTGTTCTGTCTGGAACTGGGCGCACCCGACCGGCTGAGCGCCGAGCTGGTGAAGAAGCAGTTCATCCTGAAGGGCAACGAGATCTATCAGCTGCTGATCAACAAGCTGACCGAGGAAGAAAAATAAGACAGAACGATCCCCGCCCGCTGTAAGCAAACCTTACGGCGGGCGGGGATTTTTTCAGATACGCCCTAAATCAGGATACAGATCAGTCCGGTGCAGCCCTCGTTGATGACCCGTTCCAGCGTTTCCTGCAGGCGGGTGCGGGCTTCCTGCGGGATGTGGAGCAGCTTGTTCTGCAAGCCATCGTTCACTAATTCGTGCAGGCTTTTGCCGAAGATGTTGGACTCCCACAGCTGCACCGGGTCGTCCGCAAAATCGGCCAACAAGCTTTGCACCAAGTCCTCGCTCTGCTTCTCGGTACCCACGATGGGGCTCAGTTCAGTGTGGATGGTGGCTTTCATCATCTGGATAGAGGGCGCACAGGCTTGCAGCCGCACCCCGCAGCGCCCGTCCTGATGCACGATCTCAGGCGGTTCCAGATGCAGCTCGTCGATGGAGGGCATCACGATGCCATAGCCGGTGGCTTCCACCTGCTCCAAGGCACTGCGCACCTTCTCGTAGGCGCGTTTTGCCCGGGCAAGTTCCATGATGCAGGGCATCAGCCCCGCCTCGTCCCCGATATCCAGCCCGGTCTGCTCGCTGAGCACCTGATAAAAGATCTCCGGCTTCAGCTCCACACTCACCCGCACACTGCCGGCAGCAAGGTCTGCCCCTGCCACTGCCGATCGCTGCACGGCATCGCATTCCAGCGCAGGTGCGTCCGTTCCGGCTGGCAGATCCTTCATGCGGGACACCCGCTCTGCCAGCTGCATGGCGGCTGCATACACCTGCGCCTGCAGCCAGTGCCCGGGCTCCAGCATGGTCACCCAACGGGGCAGGGCAAAATCCAGCTCCTGCACCGGGAACTCGTACAGTACCCGCCGCAAAATCTCCCCCAGCATGGCGGCATCCAAGTCCACGCAGCTTACCGGCAGCACGGTGCGGTGGTAGTCCCGCGCCATACCCTCGGCCAGCTGCCGGGTCTCCGGCGCATCCGGGTGGGTGCTGTTGAGCAGGATGATATAGGGCTTGCCCAGCGCTTCCAGCTCGGTGATGACCCGCCTTTCCGCCTCTGCGTAGCCCGCCCGGGGGATATCGCTGATTGAACCGTCCGTGGTGACCACCACCCCGATGGTGGAGTGCTCGCAGATCACCTTGCGGGTGCCGGTCTCTGCGGCAAGGTCAAAGGGCACCTCCTGCTCGAACCACGGGCTTTTGACCATGCGGGGCTTTGCGTCCTCCTCGTGCCCCATGGCACCTTCCACCATGTAGCCCACGCAGTCGATCAGCCGCACCCGACACGCCCCGCCGCCCTCCAGCTGCAAGGGCACGGCAGTCTCCGGGATGAATTTCGGCTCGGTGGTCATGATGGTGCGCCCCGCCGCCGACTGCGGCAGCTCGTCCCGGGCACGCTCCCGGGCGGCGGCAGAGCCGGACATGGCGGGCAGCACCAGCTGCTCCATGAACCGCTTGATAAAGGTGGATTTGCCACTGCGCACCGGCCCCACCACACCGATGTAGATATCCCCGCCGGTGCGTGCGCCGATCTCGCGACAGATGCTGTTCTGTTCCTGTTTCTCCAAGGTCCTTCTCCCCTTCCTGTTGCGCTGCGCACCGCGCCCGTAGGGGTGGGTGTGCTCGTTGTATCGTATGAAAAGGGGCCGTTTATTATGCCGGAATGATCTTAAATGCCCTACGCTTTGCTCTGGGCATAGTCAGCGAAAAAAATTTTTATAATTGCAATTGAGGAAAATCTGCGGATTTTCCTCAATTGCCTTTTCACGGAACTCAAAAAAGAGCTACCGTGCGAAACACACAGCAGCTCTTAGAAAGGTTTTTATAAAATCACGGGGTCAGGCGGTTGGGGCCGCGGAACAGGAACTCTGCATCCTTGATGCTCAGGCCGCACAGCAACATAGTCAGGCGGTCGATGCCGATGCCAAAGCCGCCGTGGGGCGGGCAGCCGTACTGGAAGAACTCCAGATAGAACTTGACGTCCTCGGCCAGACCCTTCTCCTCAGCCTGCTTCTTCAGCACCTCGTAGCGGTGCTCACGCTGGGCACCAGTGGTGATCTCCACACCGCGCCAGATCAGGTCATAGCCCTGCGGCACGCCGTTCTCATCACGCATGTGGTAGAAAGCGCGCTTCTCGGCAGAGTAATCGGTAATGAACAGGAACTCGTGACCGTAGTGCTTCTTGACCCAGTCGTAGCTCAAGCGCTCGGCCTCGGTGGTCAAATCGCCCTTCTCACTCTCGTCCACGGTGTAGCCGAACTCTTCCTCCAGAGCCTTGTACAGGTCTGCCAGCTTGACCACCGGGAACGGGGTGGTGGGCACGATGACTTCCTGCCCGAACAGCTCCTTGATCTGGTCGCCGTAGCTGTCCTTAACGGCCTGCAGACCTGCGGTCAGCAGCTCCTCTTCCATCTTCATCACGTCTTTGAAGGAGGTGATGTAGCTGAACTCCAGGTCGAAGCCGGAGAACTCGGTAGCGTGCTTGTTGGTGTAGCTCTTCTCGGCGCGGAACACGGGGCCGGTCTCGAAGATACGCTCAAAGCCGGCAGCCATGGCCATCTGCTTATAGAACTGGGGGCTCTGTGCCAGATAGGCGTTGCGGTCGAAGTAGTCCACCTTGAACACCTCAGAGCCGCTCTCGCTGGCAGCAGCGATCAGCTTGGGGGTGTGGATCTCGATGAAGTTGCGGTCCAGCAGGAACTTGCGCATGGCATTGACGAAGCAGCTCTGTGCCTTGAACATCAGCTGGTTCTCGTCGGTGCGCAGGTCGATCCAGCGGTAGTCGATGCGCTGGTCGATGCTGGAGCGCTCCACAGCCTTCTTTTTCTTGGTGGCTGCGATCTCCTTGCGGACGATGGGCAGTGCATTGGCGGTGCTCTCCACCTCGATGCTCTCGGGGATCATCTCCACGCCGCCCATCTTGACGTAGTCGTTCTCCATCACCTTACCGGTGACGGTGATGACAGAGTCCGGGGTGAGCTGATCAATGGTATCCACCAGCTCGGGGTGGTCGGCCTTTTCCACTGTGATCTGCAGCTTGCCGGTAATATCCTTCAGCACGATAAATGCCATATACTTGCTGTTGCGCAGGTTCTCGATAAAGCCCTGCACCTTCACCGTGCCGCCGATGGCCTTTTGAGCCTCATTGATATAGGTGCGTTCCATAATACAGGAATCCTCCTTTAACGTCTTGTGTACTGTTTTATTATACGCTTTTCAGGGGATAAATCAAGAGATATGCCAATTTCAGCAGGTCTGTACTGCGCTTAACATAAAAATGCGGCTGCGGGCAGACCGCAGTTCACCCGAAGCCGCTCGATTTTTAGCATATTTCCGGCTATCATCCATCATGCGCCGCAGCGCACATCATTCCGGCACAGCCGGAGCATCGCTGCGCCAGCATATCATTTTGCGCAGCAAGCCTCATTTTTCATCATGCAGGGTGCCGGTGCCGCCCTCCACTACGCCGTCATGCTTGAGCACGGCGGTAATGGTGCCAAAGAAGCACTTCACATCCAGCCCAAAGCTGATATGCTCCACATACCAGCCGTCCAGCTTTGCCTTTTCGGCAATTTCCAGCTCGTCACGGCCATGGATCTGCGCCCAGCCGGTCAGCCCCGGGCGCACATCGTTTGCGCCGTACTTATCCCGCTCGGCCAGCAGGTCGTACTGGTTCCACAGCGCAGGGCGCGGGCCGATGACCGCCATATCCCCCACAAGAATATTCCACAGCTGGGGCAGCTCGTCCAGACTGGTCTTGCGCAGAAAACGCCCCATGCGGGTGATATACTGCTCCGGGTCGTGCAGCAGATGAGTGGGCATATCGTGGGGGGTATCAATGCGCATGGTGCGGAACTTGAGGATCTGGAAATGCCGCTTGCCGATGCCCACACGCTTCTGCCGGAAAAACACCGGCCCTGGAGAGTCCAGCTTGATGGCAACAGCCAGAAGCAGCAGCAGCCACGAAAGGCACAAAATGCCGCAGGCCGACAGAAAAATATCCAGCAGCCGTTTGATCCAATTCCGATACATAAATAAAACTTCCTCCGTTTTCTACGGGTCTACCGCCTTATTATAGCAGTATGGGCAGCATTTTTCAATTGCAGGCTGCGCCCGGCGGGCGATATTTGCCGCTTTTGGAGAGAATAGGGCGCTTTACCTCTTGTTTTTTACCTAATATCGCGCTATAATAGGCAATTGCTATGTCAATTCAGGTTTATTATAGGAGGTAGATAACTCATGGCTACGACCAGCCGTTCCGCAGACCTGACCAGCGGACCCATGCTGCAAAAGATCATCTTGTTTTCCGTGCCGCTGGCGGCATCCAGCATTCTGCAATTGCTGTTCAATGCCGCCGATGTTGTGGTGGTGGGGCGCTTTGCGGGCAGCACGGCGCTGGCTGCCGTCGGCTCCAACGGTGCGTTGATCAATCTGCTGGTCAACCTGTTCGTCGGGCTTTCGCTGGGTGCCAATGTAGTGGCAGCCCGGTGCTTTGGCGCCCGGGACGAAAAGGGCGTACAGGATACGGTGCACACCGCCGTAGCGCTGGGCTTAGTCAGCGGCGTATTGCTGGCGGTGGTGGGCTTTTGCGCCGCGCGCGGCCTGCTGGAGCTGATGAGCTGCCCGGAGGACGTGATCGGCCTTTCCACCCTGTACCTGAAGATCTATTTTATCGGAATGCCCATGACCATGCTGTACAACTTCAGCAGTGCGCTGCTGCGGGCGGTGGGCGACACCAAGCGCCCGCTGTACTGTCTGGCCGCTGCCGGTGTCATCAATGTGGTGCTGAATCTGGTCTTTGTCATCGGCTTTTCCATGAGTGTGGCGGGCGTGGCACTGGCTACCATCATCAGCCAGACTGTTTCCGCGCTGCTGGTGACCGGGATGCTCGTCCGGGAGGAGGGTGCACTGCGGCTGGACCTGCGGCGGCTGGCCTTCCACGCCGGGACGCTGAAGCAAATCTTGCTCATCGGCCTGCCTGCCGGGCTGCAAAGCACGGTGTTCAGCCTTTCCAATGTGGTCATCCAGTCCTCCATCAACTCCTTCGGCTCCATGGTGGTGGCGGGCAACTCTGCCTCCTCCAATCTGGAGGGCTTTGTGTACACCGCCATGAACGCCTTTGCGCAGGCCGCGGTCACCTTTACCAGCCAGAACATCGGCGCACGCAAGTACCACAACCTTGACCGGGTGATCCGCAACTGTCTGCTGTGTGTCGTAGTCACCGGCCTTGTACTGGGCGGCGGCGCGGCACTGGCGGGAAATCAGCTGCTGCGCTTCTACTCCTCGGACGCCGCGGTCATCGCCACCGGCGCTGAGCGGCTGCGGCTGATCTGCGGCTTCTACCTGCTGTGCGGCATTATGGACGTGCTGGCCAGCAGCCTGCGCGGGCTGGGGTACAGCGTACTGCCCATGGTGGTAAGCCTTATCGGCGTGTGCGCGCTGCGGCTGGTGTGGATCGCAACGATTTTCCAGCTGAACCGCACCCCCTTTATGCTGTACATCAGCTACCCTATCAGCTGGGCGCTGACCGCGCTGGTGCACCTGACCTGCCTGCTGGTGGTGCGGCGTAAGCTGCGCCAGAAGCAGCCGCAGACGATATAAATCCTTTTTGCATAAAAGCAATGCCGGGTAGGCCAAAAGGTCTGTCCGGCATTGCTTTTACTCTATCACAGGGCCACATCCAGTGCCATCATCAGGGCAAACCCCAACACGATGCTGATGACACCGGCCACTTCATCCGGTTCCACCGCCTCAGGGATCATCTCCTGTGCGGTCACACACACCATACAGCCCGCCGCCGCGCTCATAAGCCACGGCAGCGCTGCACCTACCCACTCGGCCAGCACAAAGGCCAGCACCGCGCCCAAGGGCTCCACCAGCCCGGAGGCCGCCCCGGCGGCAAAGGACTGCCCCCGGGTGCGCCCGCTCTGGGTCAGCGGCAGACTGACCGCCGCCCCCTCCGGGATGTTCTGCAAGCCGATGCCAAGGCTCAGCGCCAGCGCGCCGCTTACAGCGTCCGCGTCCCCGTGCAGCGCCAGCGCCGCAGCCAGCCCCACCACCATGCCTTCCGGCAGGTTGTGCAGGGTGACCGCCAGCACCATACGCCCGCAATGCCCGGGACCGCCAGCCAGCAGCTGCCCGGCGGCATCCTCCAGCCGCAAAAGCCCCACAGCGCCTAAAATAAGCCCCAGCGCCGGGGGCACCCATGCCGCCCTGCCCTGCGACCGGGCAATGGCCGGAAGCAGCAGGCTCCACACGCTGGCCGCCAGCATGATGCCCGCCGCCATCCCGCACAGGATGCGCCGGGTAGCCGGTCTTGTCTGCCTGCGCAGCAAAAACACCCCTGCTGCTCCCAGCGCGGTGCACGCCGCCGGGAACAGCCAGATCCCAAGTGTGAAAACGATCCGGTTCAAGCCGCATTCCCCCTTTGCCCGTTGTATGCACAAACGGGAAAAAAGGTGCAAGCCTTAGAAATCGTCCTCGCTGCTATCGCAGCTGTCTGCATCGCAGTCTGTGTCATCGGACGTAAAGCTGTCGGTGCTGTCCGTGCTGAAATTGCGTTCGAATGCGGTCATGTACTGGGCATAGCCCTCGTCGCCGGTGCCAAAGTAGCCAAAATCAAAGTCTTTCATCGTGTTATCCTCCACAAATGTTTTTGTTGTTCAACCTTTCGGGGGATGTCCGTCCCTCGCCATGCCTCTATTATCCACATTTGCAGTCCAATAAAATGGATTTGTAACAGGTTATTTCAAGTTTTTCTATTTTTGTGTTCCCCGCCCGGCGATATAGGCGCTATCCCGGGCTTTATTTTTACCAAAAAGTCTTTGACTTTTGGCGAAACTTTATGACAACTATGCAGATTTTTTACATAGATTATAACTTTCGACCAAAAACCTCTTGATTTTTTTCAAAAACGGACTAGAATATAGCATCGCAGTGAGGTGCTACGGAGTGCCCGCTGCTAAACACACATAGGAAAAACAAGGAGATTATTGATATGAAACTCAAGAATATTTGCATCGCTGTTGTTGCTCTGGCTCTGGCTGCTGGCATGACCGCCTGCGGTGGTGCTTCTGCCGCTTCCGCTTCCTCCACCTCTGAGGCTGCTTCCGCAAGCACCGCTGTTTCCGAGGCTGCTTCTTCTGAGGCTGCTTCCAGCGAGGCCGCTTCCTCTGAGGCTGCATCTTCCGAGGCTGCTTCCTCTGAGGCCGCTGTCAGCGAGGCTGCTTCTTCTGAGGCTGCTTCCACCACTGCCGCCTAAGTTTAACGCGCACAGCGTACATAACAAAATAGCAAAAGGCCGTTGCACATTATTTTGTGCAGCGGCCTTTTTGATTGCACAGAAAGATTTAAATACCCTCCGCGTGCGCTATGGGCATAACCAGCGGAATGATTTTTTTCGGGATACCGGGTCGTCTGTGGACGCCCCGGTATCCCATTTTATGAAAAAGGACCGCCGCACAAAGCCATGTACAGCAGTCTCCTTACGTTTGAGAAGTAAGCTTCCCAGTATCATTTTTCAAGAATCGCGCGGATCTGGGCAAGGTCGGCAGCAAAGGTGATATTCCGCTGCCGCGCCGGAGTGGAAAGCCCCATGGCGATCATCTGCCGCAAAAGCTGGTGCAGGGGCTGGTAGTAGCCGTTCAGGTCGTAGAGGATGCAGGGTGCATCCAGCTGCCCCAGAGACAGCTTGCTGATGACCTCGGTGATCTCCTCCAGCGTGCCAGTGCCGCCGGGAAATGCGATAAAGGCATCGCCCAGCTCGATCATTTTGGTCTTGCGGGCGGGCATATCCT
Source organism: Faecalibacterium sp. I3-3-33 (assembly GCF_023347295.1). Classification (NCBI taxonomy): domain Bacteria; kingdom Bacillati; phylum Bacillota; class Clostridia; order Eubacteriales; family Oscillospiraceae; genus Faecalibacterium; species Faecalibacterium sp. I3-3-33. The sequence continues at coordinate 1,394,818 of NZ_CP094469.1, read as the reverse complement.
CGGTCACGATCAACTCTGTCAGTCCCTCGTGCTGCAGCTCTGCGTCCAGAAAGCACTTGGGCTCTACACCGGTCACCCTGCCGCCTGCAGCCAGTACGCTGTCGGCTAAAAGCCCCATCAGGCCGCTTTTGCTGCCGCCGTACACCAGCGCGTTGCCGCTTTCACCGATCCAGCGCCCCAACTGCTGCACGGCCTGCGGCAATGCAGGGTCGGTGCCAAGGTTTGCCCCCAGATACACGGTAATGTTCATTGCAGTATCCTTTCTTGCCGGGTCAGATGCTCCACAGCACCGCGCCCAGCACCGCAGAAAGCAGGATCATCCCGATGGGGGACGGTGCTTTCTGCGTTTTCTTTTTATAGGCAAGATGCAGGATGCCCAAAAGAGCAAACACTGCCAGCGCACGCATATCCGGGGCAAAGCCGCCGGAAACAGTGGTAAAGCCCCCCAGCGTGGAAAGCCCCATGGTGCAGGCGGTAGCCAAGATCATAGCCACCACGCAGGGGCGCACCCCGGCCAGAAAGGCGTTGACCCCGGCGTACTTCATCAGGCTGTGCAGCGCCGCCGCAATCAGCAGAATGATGACAAAAGAGGGCAGCACCACCCCCATCGTTGCCACAAAGGAGCCTGCCAGCCCCGCCTGCGAAGACCCGATAAAGGTAGCCATATTCACCGCCAGCGGGCCGGGCGTAGACTCTGACACCGCGATAAAGCTGAGAAACTCGCTCTCGGTCAGCCAGCCATGCCCCAGCACCGTTTCCCGCACCAGTGAGATCATGCCGTAGCCGCCGCCAAAGGACACCGCGCCGATGACAAGAAAGTTCCAGAAAAGCTCCAGCAAGATCATTTTGTGCCGCCTTTCTTCCCCTGCCCTACCGCATAGGCCAGCACCCCGGCTGTGCCGCAAAGTAGGATGCAGCAGATGGAGGAAAACTTTACCGCCAGCACAGAGCAGCCCACCATGGCCGCCAGCACCACCGCCACCACTGCCGTGTTGAAGGGGGTGCGCTGCAAGTTTTTGAGCATCTTGACCCCTGCGGACAGGATCAGATAAATGACGCAGGCCTGAATGCCCTTAAAGGCATTCGCCACCACTGTCAGCTGCAAAAAACGGTCGAAAAACAGTGAAATAAGATAGATGACCCCGAAGGACGGCAGACACACCGCCAAGGTGGAAGCCGCCGCACCGGCAACACCGGCCAGCTTATAGCCGATATAGGTGGCGCTGTTCACCGCCACAGGGCCGGGGGTGGACTCGGCAATGGCGACCATATCCAGAAATTCCTCCCTGGTGAGCCAGCGCTTTTCCTCTACAAATTCGTGCTCCAGCAGCGCCACCATGGCGTAGCCGCCGCCAAAGGTAAAGGCACCGATTTTAAAAAAGGTGCCGAACAATTCTCTGATTTTGGGCATAGGCATCCCTCCACTTTTTACTGTTTGACCGGCTCCAGTTCCAGATAGCACTCGAAAGCCGTTTTGTCTGCGCGCTTGGCAATAAAATACCAGCCATCATCCGAAGGCGTGTAGAGCACCTCCACCTGCTGTCCCATGGGGACTTCGCGGTGGTAATTGATGGAGGCAAACTTCACAACATGATCGCGCATGATCTCCTGCGGCAGTGCGTCACAAACGATATCCAGATAAAAGGCGTTGTTGATGTGGTAGTGCAGGTCGCACTGGGAGTAGCGCGCCGTAACCAGACCGGCGCTGGTCAGGCTGTCCCGGCGCTTATGCAGCAAAAGGGGCAGTTCCTCTTCCACCGTCTCATTCCAGTATCCCTCTACCGTCCAGCCCGGCTGGCGCAGAATATGGCCATCTTCAAGGCTGGACATGATCCAGCGGCTGTCCACCATGGCTACCTCCTGCCCGGCTTCGTCCGTAAGGGTGGTGACGCGCTTGATAGAGCCGCGGAAAGCCTTTTCTGAGCGGGAGCAAAGGGTCAAAGTCTCACCACGGCGGGGCACACGGCTGAACCGCAGCGCCTGCTTGCCCACCAGAAACGCTACGCCGTGATCCTCAAAGAACTTATCGTCCATGCCAAAGTGGCGGGCGTGCATGGTGGAGATCTGCTCCACATAACGCAGCAGCGCACTGGCCTTGAGCAGACTGTGGCAGTCTGCATCGGCATTTTCTACCACGGCGGTGCCTTCATAATAAAACTGTTCCATATTCTTTCCCTCCTATCGGAAAAAGGCCGCCGCACCACGTCCGGGACGGCAGCCTTGGCAAAACGATCAATACTGATTGCGGGTCTTTCTGCGCACTTTGCGCCAGATATTAAAGCAAGCAAGTGCCAGCATAGCCAGCAGCAGCAACAAAAACAAGTAGCTGCCGCCGCCTTCATCGTAGCTCTTCATCTCGCTCCACTTCAGATCCAGTTCGCTGTTCACCTCGTCGCTCAGGGCGGTGAACACCTTCTCGCGGGCGGCGTCCTCCTCAGACGGGTAGGCGATCTCGCTGGTTTTCAGATCCTCGTCCAGTACCTCCCATACATCGTGCATGGGGGTGGTGTAGCCAATATACTCGCTGTTGGCCTTGCCGATGTCGGTCTCGCACATAAAGTTGATGAACATTTCGGCAGCTTCCTTGTGCTCGCTGGCGGCAGGCACAGCCATGCAGTCCACCGAAAGCACACTGCCCTCCTCCGGGAACACCCAAGCCAAGTCCGGGTTATCATCGATCATGGTAATGGCATCGCCGGAGTAGTACACGCCGATGGCAGCCTCGCCGCCGATCATCTTATCAAAGATCTCGTCCATGACGTAGGCCTGCACCAGCGGCTTCTGCGCCTTAAGCTCTTCTACCACCTCGTCCACCTCTTCCGGGGTGGCGGGGTTGATGCTGTGGCCGCTCTTGAACGCGGCGATGGCGTAGGCATCGCGGCTGTTGTTGAACATCAGAATGTTGCCCGCATACTGCTCGTCCCATAGGTCTGCCCAGCAGGTGGGGGCTTCGTCTACCATAGTGGTGTTGTAGATGATGCCGGTGGTGCACAGCATATAGGGCACGGTGTAGGCGTTCTGCGGGTCGTAATCCGGGTTGCGGTAGCCTGCATCGATCTTCTGGAAATTAGGGATATTGTCGTAGTCAAGGGGTGCAAGCATCCCCTCGTTGATCATCTTTGCCACCATGTAGTCGGAGGGGATGATCACATCGTAGTTGGCTGCGCCGGACTTGAGCTTGGCGTACAAAGACTCGTTGGAGTCGAAGGTGGTGTAGTTCACCTTGATGCCGGTCAGTTTTTCAAAGGCGGCCACCACGTCCACGCTGTCATCTGAGCCGTTGGAGATGTACTCGCCCCAGTTGTAGACGTTCAGGGTGACGTTCTGCCCCTTGAAGCGGGTCCAGTCGTAAGCGTCCGACACCGACACGTCCTCGGTCACCTCAATGGTACCGGCGGCAAACACCGGCAATGCGGCGCACAGCGCCACGGCCAGCGTCAGCAGCAATGCAGCAATGCGTTTCATCATGCGCCCTCCTCTCGCAACGTTTTCTGATCCTTGCGGTAGCTGCGGCTCTCCATGGCGTTGGACACCAGAATGACACTGAGGATGACCACGAACATGATGGTGGACAGTGCGTAGATCTCCGGGCTGACCTTTTTGCGGGTCATGGAGTAGATGGCAATGGGCAAAGTCTCTACCGTGCCGCAGTTGAAGTAGGAGATCATGAAATCGTCGATGGAATAGGTCAGGCAGATGAGGAAGGCCGACAGGATGGCGGGACTGATCTCCGGCAGAATGACCTTGAAGAAGGCCTGCCGGGGGTCACAGCCAAGATCCAGCGCTGCTTCGTACAGCTTGATATCCAGCTGCTTGAGCTTGGGGCTCACGTTAAAGATAACGTAGGGCACGTTGAACGCGATATGCGCAATGAGCAGCGTGGGCAGACCCATGATGTTGTCCGGCAGCCATGCGGACTGCGCGGCAAAACGCTGGTAGGCCACGAACAGCAGCATCAGGGAGATGCCGGTGATGATTTCCGGGTTGACCACCGGGATATAGGTGATGTTGGTCACCAGCAGGCGGCTTTTGCGGCTCATGGAGGCAATGCCAAGGCTGGCTGCCGTGCCCAGCACCGTGGCGATGATGGCAGACAGAATGGCCACCTCAACGGACACCCACAGTGCATGGAGGATGGACGCATTCGTGAACAGGCTGCGGTACCACTTGAGGGTAAAGCCGGTGAACAGCGAATAGCCCTTGCTCTGATTGAAGCTGAACACGATCATGTAGGCAATGGGCAGATACATGAAGCAGAAGAACAGGATGATATAGACCCGCTGCATCAGGCGCAGATGTTTTGTTTTCATCAGGATACGCCCTCCATTTCATCCTCGTCAAAGCTGGACGTAAAGCTCATGCACAGCAGTACGATGATCATCAGCACCAAGCTCATAGCAGAACCGACGTTCAGGTTGTAGCTGTTGCCCAGAAACTGCATCTCGATCAGATCGCCGATCAGCAGGTTGGAGCCGCCGCCCAGCATACGGCTGATGACAAAGGTAGACACCGCCGGCACGAACACCATGGTGATGCCGGTGCTGATGCCCGGCACGCTCATAGGGATAAGCACCCGCACAAGGGTCTTGGTAGTGTTGGCACCAAGATCCTGCGCAGCTTCCACAAGGCTCTGGTCGATCTTGGTCATGCTAGTGTACAGCGGCAGGATCATGTAGGGCACATAGTTATACACCATGCCCAGCACCACCGCGCCGGAGGTGTTGAGCATAGTATAGGGGCCAAGGCCGATAAAGCCCAGCAGGGTGTTCACCGGGCCATTGACGCTGAGCAGACCCATCCATGCGTAGGTACGCAGCAAAAAGTTCATCCACATGGGCAGCATGACCAGCATAAGCATGATGTGCTGCTTATTCACCCGCAGGCGGGACAGGAAATATCCCACCGGAAAGGCGATGACAAGGCAGATGACCGTAGCAATGAGCGCCAGCAGCAGGCTGCGGGCAAACACCGAGCCGTAGCCGCTGATGGAGGTAAGGTTATTCAGGGTAAAGTTTCCCTCGGCATCCGTCATGGCGTAGTACACCACAATGAACAAGGGCACAACGGTAAACAGCACCATCCATACAAAGTACGGATAGGCCAGCTTTTTATCATAGATCTTCATGGCACATCACCCCTCGCTCCGCGCCATGATATGGATCTCGTTGGGGCCGATGCGCATACCAATGGTCTCGCCGGGGGTGCAGGCGCGGGTGGAGTGGATCAGCCACTCGCGGCCTTCGCACTCCACGTGCATCTCAAAGTGCACGCCCTTGAAGATGACATCGTTCACCACGCCCACAAGCTGGCCCTCCACGGGGGAGACCACCTCGATATCCTCCGGGCGCACCACCACCTGCACGCTCTGCTCCCGGGCAAAGCCGCGGTCCACACAGGGGAAGTCCACACCGGAGAAGGACACCAGAAAGTCCTTGTGCATCACGCCGTCCACGATGTTGGAATCGCCGATAAAGTCTGCCACAAAGGCATTTTTCGGCTCGTTGTAGATATCCTCCGGGGTGCCGATCTGCTGCACCTTGCCGCCGTTCATGACCACGACGGTATCGGACATGGTAAGCGCTTCCTCCTGATCGTGAGTAACGTAGATAAAGGTAATGTTCATCTCGCGCTGCAGGCGCTTGAGTTCCAGCTGCATCTCCTTGCGCAGCTTCAGGTCCAGTGCGCCCAGCGGCTCGTCCAGCAGCAGGATCTCCGGCTCGTTGACCAGACTGCGGGCAATGGCCACGCGCTGCTGCTGACCGCCGGACATCTGGCTGATGCTGCGGCGCTCGAAGCCCTTTAAGCCCACGACCTCCAGCATATCGCGCACCTTGCGGCGGATGGTGTCCTCGTCCAGCTTTTTGAGCCGCAGACCAAAGGCCACGTTCTCGAACACATTCAGGTGCGGGAACAGCGCGTATTTCTGGAACACGGTATTCACCGGGCGCTTATAAGGCGGCACACCGGTAATGTCCTCCCCTTTCAGCAGCACCTTGCCGGCGTTCGGCTCCAGAAAACCTGCGATCAGGCGCAGGGTGGTAGTTTTGCCGCAGCCGGAGGAACCGAGCAGCGTCACGAACTCCTTATCATGGATATCCAGATTCAGCCCATCCAGAATGCGCTGTCCATCAAATTCCACTACGATATCCCGCAGTGAAACGACCACCGAGTTGTCCATTTTATATGTTATCCTCCTTGTTCTCAGATACGAAAAAAGACAGGGAACCTGCCCCATCTTTTTTGCGTATAAGGGGCGTTCTGCCCCGCGCAGCAGCATGATTTTGCGCGGCGAACTTACCCTGTCACGGTTTATAATAAACAATCACAGTCGGATTGTCAATCACTCTACCGTTGTTTGCCGAAACTTTATAAAAAGCTGCAAAAAAATATACGCTGCACCTTGGTTTCGGTGCAGCGTACAAAAGGAATCATTCCTGCGTTTTCAAGTCGTTTTCCGTCAGCAGAAGCGCCTGCACAGTGCTTGTATCCACTGTGTATACCGAAGTATCGTCCCCAACTTGCAGATACCACCCGTCCGTACCGCAGGCGTAGGCCAGCTGCACGGTGGAGCCATCCTCGCTGGTGACCGTGGCAGTAAACACCGGTGCATCAAAACCGCAGGCAGCAAGGTCTGCGTCCGTAGTCTGAGCGGTGGCATAGTTGCACAAGGCAGACAGCAGGCTTTGCACCTTATCCTGTGCAAGGCTGGCGGTGGGGTCCGAAGCCAGCTGCCACACCGTCTCGTAGGTGGAGGAAGAGGTACTGTCGGCGCTTTCGGTCGGCTCGCTGACGGCGTTCAGGGTGACGGAGCTACCGTCTGCCAGCGTGTAGGCTACCTGTGTAATGGTCGAGGCTGTGAGCCCAGTGGGGCAGAAGCTGCCGAAAAGCCCGGCCTTATCCAGCTGGAAGCAGGCAGCTTTGTTGCCGCTGACGGTGTAGATGGCTTCGTCCCCGGCTTTTTGCACATAGAGATCCCCGGTGACCGGGTTCTCTGCCCCGAAGGTCAGAGTGGTGCTCTGCCCTGCCGCCGTTACCGTAACGGTGAGCTGCGGGGTATCCAGACCGTAGTCCTCCCCTGCCTGCGGTGTCAGGCTACGCTTGGCAGCTAGTGCCATCAGGGCAGTACGCATGGTGTTGCAGGCGCTCTCGTCCAGATGATAGGCGAGGTCCTGCGCCAACTGCCAGCTGCCGCCGGAATATTGCAGGGTGTAGGTCTGGCCGTTGTAGGTATACTCGATCTGCTCTAAGTCCTCGGCGGCAAAACCGGAAAGCGGAATGCTGCCCTCGGCGGCGGCGCTGGCCGCCTGCTCGGCCTTGGCGTTGCTGCGGGTCACCGCCCACAGCGCCGCGCCCAGCAGCACTGCCGCTGCCAGCAACGCCAGCAGGACACGCTGTTTTGTTTTCATGGCGGTCTCCTTATCTGCGGCGGCGCAGCAGCACCACCACTGCCCCGGCGATGAGCACAGCCGCCGGGAGCACGAACACAAAGGTCAGCCCCAGTGCTGCGGCGGTGGAGCCCGCCACCGTGATGGGCTCGGCTTCCAGCGCCTTGGTGTCCACAAGGATATCCTGCCCTACCAGCGAAGCGGCGCAGCCCTGCAAAAAGGTCAGATTGCCGGGCATGGACTGATAAAGCTGCTCGTTATCCATGTTGGGACAGCCGATCCAGAGGACCTCGGCGCCGGTATCCTCGTTCCGTGCCCAGACAGCCAGCGCAAAGGGGCCATCTGCGTCCCCGTCCTCCCGCTCCATGGTGGTAAGGTCGTTGATATCCGCCTTGGCATAGGCAGAGGAGGAGCTGTTCAGCAGCGGCTCGGCGGTGACATCCTCGGTCTCGGTGACCGTGATGCCCTGCGCCACCGACAGCATCACATGGGTGCTGGTATTCACACCGTTCAGCGCGGTGCTCTCGGTGGGCGTGCCGTAGTCCGGCAGCAGCGACCATGCAGAGTTATACAGTGCCTTGCTGCTGTCGCCCTCTACCACCATGCCCTCTGCGCGGGCAAGGCCGAACTGCGCCAGCACGGCATCCAGCTGCGGGGTCTGGGCATAGACGCTACTGGTCAGCAGCAGCTTGCCGCCCGCCGCAAGATAATCCTGCAGCTGGCTGATCTCATCCACAAGGCCCTCCCCTGCGGTAAAATCGGTGGTGGGTGCGTTGATGATGAGCAGGTCGCAGTCCTCCGGGATGGTGCTCGTGAGCAGATCCAGCGGCTGGGCGTCGATATTTTGGGCGTCCAGCGCATCGGTCAGGGAGTCGGTCAGGGTCTGCTCGCCGTGGTTGGTGGTATAGTAGGCATGGCTCTGCCCGGCTGCAGTAAGCTTATAAATGGCAGAGGTGATCTGCTTTTCGCCGCCAAAGGTCACACTGGCAGAGCCGGTGGTGTAGTAGTCGGTATAGTCGTACTCGTACAGGTCGGCGGCATCCAGCACGGTGCTGTTCTCCCCGCAGGTAACGATCAGACTGCCGGAGGAAACATTCTCCGCACTGTACTTGGCGGCAAAGGTGGGGTACAGGGTGGGGTCTTTCTGTTCCCAGCTCAGATGCCCGCTCTCGGCGGCGTAGTGATCCAGCAGCTTTGTGATGATGGCATCCTCGCTGCCGGTCTCGCACAGATAATAGATGTGCACATCCTTTTCCAGCCCCTCTACCAGCGCTTTGGTGCTGTCGCTCAGGGTGTACATTTTGGCCTCGGAGAGGTCGAACTCGGTATATTTTGCAGGGATGGCCCGCACCAGCAGGTTGAGCAGCACCGCCAGCACCAGCACTGCCGCCAGCATAGCGGTGGACAGCAGCCCGCTGCGGAACACCCTGCCTTTCTGAGAGGATGCGTTCTTGTTCCATTTCATCGTTGTGGCCTCCTCTCAGTTCCAGCGGCGCTTTTCCAGCCCCTGCGCGGTGAAAAACAGGAACACCGCTGCCACGGTCAGGTAGTAGACCAGCGTGGGGATGGAAAAGCTGCTGTTGACAAATTCTTCAAAGGGGGTAAACAGGCACAGCGCGCTGAGCACCGCGCTGAAAGCCTCGGTCAGCCAGCTGCTCTTGAGCAGAAACAGCGCCGTAAGTGCCACGCAGCACCCCGCAAAGGAAAGGCAGCCCAGCGTAAAGCTTTTGCTGCGCAGCCCCGCCACCACACTGAGTACAGCGGCAATGGCGGTGAACAGCGCCAGCGCCACCGCGCTGCCGGTGGTGAACATGGTGCGCAGGCTGGGCATCATATAGGCCAGCAGCAGCGCCGCCACGCCGGACACGGCGGCAATGATCTGGTTTTCGGTCAGGCTGGAAAGGAACACCCCTATGGCAATGGCGGCGCAGCCCATGAGGTAATAGCACAGCAGCGCAGAAAAATTAGCCAGCGTGCTGGTGCCGGTAGCGCCCAGCACCTTCAGCACAAGGATCATGCCCGCATCCACAAGGCAGGGCAACGCAAAAATGACGCAAAGAGCAAAGTATTTGCCCAGCACGATGCCACCCACCGACACCGGACTTGTGAGCAGCAGCTGGTCGGTGCGGCTGTGGCGTTCCTCCGCAAAGGAGCGCATGGTGAGCACCGGGATGTAGAGCAGCAGCACAAAAATGGTGCGGGACAGCGTATAGTATCCAAAATCCGGCAGACCGTAGCCCAGATTCAGCGCCACAAAGTAGATAGCCGTAGCCGCCAGCATAAAGGCGGTAAGCACCGCGCCGATCATGCCGTGAAAGCAGCTGCGGAGTTCTCGTTTAAAGATGGCAAGCATCTCAGTTTTCCTCCCCTTCTGCCGGGGCTTTTTGCTCCGGCGTTTTTTCGGTCAGCGCAAGGAATACCTCCTCAAGGCTGCGGTTCTCGGCGGCAAGCGCCAGCACGGTGCAGCCGACCTCGGTCAGTGCCCGGGACACGGCAGCACGGCGGTCGGCGGCGTCCTCGCTCTCGGCGGTAAAGGTGACCTGACCGTCTGCGGCGCTTTCCAGTTCTACCTTGCAGATGCCCGGCACGCTGCGCACCGCAGCAAGCACAGTGTCCGTCTCGCCCTGCGCGGTAGCACGCAGGCGGCTGCCCGGGTTCAGGGTCTCGCCCAGCTCCTCCGGGCTGCCCACCGCCACCAAACGACCTTTAGAAAGGATGAGCACCTGCTGGCACACCGCCTGCACCTCGCTGAGGATGTGGCTGGACAGGATGACCGTGTGCGCCTTGCCCAGCTCCCGGATGAGATTGCGGATCTCGATGACCTGCGCGGGGTCCAGACCCACGGTGGGCTCGTCCAGAATGATAAGCTGCGGGCTGCCCAGCAGCGCCTGCGCAATGCCCACCCGCTGACGGTAGCCCTTGGACAGGCTGCGGATGACCCGGGGCAGCACTTCTTCCAGCCCGGTACGGCGGGCAGCGGCCAGCACCTGCTGTTTGCGCTGCGCGTGCTTTACCCCCTTGAGCTCTGCCACAAAGTCCAGATACTCCTGCACGGTCATTTCCGGGTAGAGCGGCGGCTGCTCCGGCAGGTAGCCCACACAGGCTTTGGCCTGCTGTGCCTGCTCCGGCAGACGGAACCCGGCCACCTTCACCTCTCCCTCAGTGGGGGCAAGATAGCCGGTAAGGATATTCATAATGGTGGATTTGCCCGCGCCGTTGGGCCCCAGCAGGCCGTAGATCTGGCCGTCCGGCACCGTAAACGAGAGATCCTGCACGGCAGGGCGGCTGCCGTAGGACTTGCTCAGGTGAGAAACTTCGATCACAGCAAACTCTCCTTTGTTTCAGAAGCTGTTTTGTGGAAAGCGGCGTAGAGCCAGCGCTTTCCGGTTTGGAACTGCTATATTTTAGATGGAAAATGTGTTTAAATTAAGACAATCCTGTGTGGGAAAACGAAATATTTGCCCGCGAAAAACGCAAAAATGCCGCCTCCCGAAGGAAGCGGCATGAGATAGCCTATAATTACTTACGGCCGAAACGCTTGTTGAAGCGCTCAACACGTCCGCCGGTGTCAACCAGCTTCTGCTTGCCAGTGTAGAAAGGATGGCACTTGGAGCAAACTTCGACGTGGATCTCGGGCTTGGTGGAACGAGTCTTGATGACATTACCGCAAGCGCAGGTAATGGTGCAGTCAACGTAGTTCGGATGGATACCCTGTTTCATTCTTTTCACCTCAATTCTGGTTCTGACGTATTGGGGCCATATTTAATGTATGTGCCCATCACAACCTTCAATATCGGCTACCCCGTCGAGCGGCCTTGGAAACGATTGCCTTACTATTATAGCACGAATTGGCCAGAATGCAAGAGGGAAATTTAAGTTTTTACAGCTTTTGCAGCGTCCAGCCATTTTTTTCGGCCAGCTGCTCCAGTTCCCGGTAAGAAAGCCGCAGCTGCGCAATGTTGAAGCCCGGCAGCTCTGCAAGGCAGCCGCCATCCTGTGCCCGGTGCAGCAGCTTGCGCACCGGTAGCTCCTGTTCGCCGTCCAGCGTATCCAGCCCGGTCACATATTCTCCGCACCGAGGCAGCGGCTGTTGCCAGTCGATGGTTTTGCAGACCCTTGCAAGCGTAAGGTGTTTGCAGGATACTGTCTGCCGGAATTCCAGTTTCATGACGATCTCCCCTTTTGCACCGGAGATTCACAGCTGCGCCCGGCGCGATACTATGATATAACATTTTGTTTTATATGTCAATATAACATTTCGTTATGCCTATACTTTACCTTAAATAAAGCCTTTGAGGTAAACGCCATGTATCAACGTATCCGGGATCTGCGGGAGGATCGTGATCTGCTGCAAAAGGATGTTGCGGCGTATCTGAAGTGTACACAGGTCTGCTACTCCAATTACGAAACCGGCAAGCGGGATATCCCCACCGAGGTGCTGATCCAGCTTGCCCATTTCTACCGCACCAGTACCGATTATATCCTTGGCTTGACGGACAACAGCGCCCCACCCATTCCCCGCAAGGCATAAAGAAAAAGCCCAGAACCATTCGATTCAATGAACGATTCTGGGCTTTTACATGCCGCCGACGGGGGTCGAACCCGTACTCTGTCTCCAGAAAGGGATTTTAAGTCCCTCGTGTCTGCCAATTTCACCACAGCGGCGCAACCCCGGCTTACAAAGCCCTGCTGCCCTCTGGCTTGAGAGGGAGCCGGGAATAACAGGTGTGAGGAAAAATTATTACAACCACACTGCTATACGCAATCTGGTGATAGTATCATTCTTATCAAAATCAGCGGCTTTTATGATACAATAGTTTCCCTGTTTTGTCAAGAAAAACCGCTGATTCGGTGCTGCTTACACCTTGCCGCCGTGCAGCTCGGCGTACATCCGGGAGCGGCACTCGGCCACTGCGGGGGTCATGTTGACGTAGTGCTTGTGAGGGCACTCCAGACGCAGCTCGCTCTCCCAGGTCTCCTCGGTGAGCTGCTTTGCAATATAGGCCTTCTTCTCTGCAATGGAGGGCAGGTCGATAGCCAGCTCGCCGCCCAGAATATGCGGCACCAGCAGCGGGCGCACAGCGGTGGGGGTAAAGGTGATGGTGCGCTCGATGGCATCCGAGTCCAGATTGACCATCGTGACCGGCTTACCGGCCTCGATAACCTCGCCGTCCATGGCAATGAGGTCGCACTGTGCCTGACCGTTTTCGTCGTACAGACGCCACGGCATCTTCTTGCCCGGGATGATAGCCTTGCTGGCGGAGTCCGAGCACTTCATCTTGGGGGTGTAGCTGCCGTCCGGCTTCTTCACGGCCACCAGCTTGTACACACCGCCGAACACGGGGTCGGAGGCGGAGGTGATGAGGTTCTCGCCCACGCCGTAGGAGTCGAAGTGTGCGTGCTCGTACAACTCCATGTTGGCGATCTTCTTTTCATCCAGACCGTTGGAGGCTACCAGTTTGATATACGGCTTACCGGCGGCATCCAGAGCCTTGCGCAGCCGCTTGGAGCCGCGGGCAAGGTCGCCGGAGTCGATGCGGGCGCTCTTGACGCGGCGGTTGGGGTCGTTGGGGTATTTCTCAATGAGATAATCGTCCAGCTTGATCAGATTGGGCAGGCCGCTTTCCATAATATTATAGGTATCCAGCAGCAGGCTGACCGAATCCGGGTAGGTATCGGCAAAGGCCTTGAAGGCATCGAACTCGGTGGGGAAAAACTCGATAAAGCTGTGTGCCACGGTGCCCACAGCCTTGACATCTGCGCCGAACTTCATCTCGGCCAGACAGTTGGCCGTGCCGATGCAGCCGCCCAGCACTGCGGCGTAAGCGCCATCGTTACCGGCGCTCTCGCCCTGTGCACGGCGGGTGCCGAACTCCATAACGTTGCGGGGGGTGTGAGTGTTCAGGCCGGTGACGCGGGTGGCCTTGGTGGCGATCAGGCTATGGAAGTTCATGGTCTGCAGCAGGTAGGTCTCGATGAGGATCGCGCCCACCAGATCGCACTCGATGCGCACCATCTGCACATGGGGGTAGCAGACCGTGCCCTCGGGCAGGGCGTACATATCACCCTTCCACTTGTAGGTGCGCAGATACTCGCAGAACTCCTCGCTCATGCCCTTGGTGCGCAGCCAGTGGATATCCTGCTCATTGAAGTGATAGTCCAGCAAAAAGCGGGTCAGCTTGCGCTGGCCTGCGCTGATGGAATAGCCCTGATTATCCGGGTTTTTGCGGAAGAACATATCAAACACCAGCGTGGTATTCTTAAAGCCATGCAGGAACAGGCAGTTTGCCATGGTGAATTCGTAAAAATCCACCACCATCGCGGGGTTATCGTAGTCCTCATCGGGGATATAAGGCTCAACCTTGATCTCGTTCATGAACGTTTTCCTCTCTATTTATACCCGGCGTCAGCTCTTCCCTACTGCGCGCCGCCTGCCGCTTGCCCGGCAGGGGGATCCTCCGTCCTGTCATGACAGAGCGTTTCTATCATGATAGCACGATTCCCCTGCCGGTGCAAGTATTTTCGCGCAAAAAGACCGCTGCACAAACACTGTGCAGCGGTCTTTGCGTTTATAACAATCGCTTGCTTCAGAACAGGCTTAGCCGTTCATGATGCTGGGGGTGGCGTTCTTCAGCACAACGTCATGGCTGCCGCCCTCCACGATGGAGGTGGAGGAAACAACGGTCAGCTTGGCCTTCTGCTGCAGCTCGGGGATGGACAGAGCGCCGCAGTTGCACATGGTGCTCTTCACCTTGTACAGGGTGGTCTGCACGCCGTCCGCCAGAGGACCGGCATAAGGCACATAGCTGTCCACGCCCTCCTCAAAGCTCAGCTTGGTGGAGCCGCCCAGATCGTAGCGCTGCCAGTTGCGGGCACGGTTGGAGCCTTCGCCCCAGTACTCCTTCATATACTGGCCGTTGATGCGCACCTTGTTCGTGGGGCTCTCGTCAAAGCGGGCAAAGTAGCGGCCCAGCATCACAAAGTCTGCACCCATAGCCAGAGCGAGGGTGATGTGGTAGTCGTGAACGATACCGCCGTCGGAGCAGATGGGCACATAGATGCCAGTCTCCTTGTAGTACTCGTCACGAGCCTTGGCGACCTCGATGACAGCAGTAGCCTGACCACGGCCGATGCCCTTGGTCTCGCGGGTGATGCAGATGGAGCCGCCGCCGATGCCGATCTTCACGAAGTCTGCGCCAGCCTCAGCGAGGAAGCGGAAGCCTTCGGCGTCCACCACGTTACCGGCACCCACCTTGACGGTGTCGCCGTAGTGCTCGCGGATCCAGCCGATGGTGCGGCTCTGCCACTCGGAGTAGCCCTCGGAGGAGTCGATGCACAGCACATCCACACCGGCCTCTACCAGTGCGGGCACGCGCTGGGCGTAGTCGCGGGTATTGATACCGGCACCCACAACATAGCTCTTGTTCTTATCCAGCAGCTCGTTGGCGTTTGCCTTGTGGGAATCGTAGTCCTTGCGGAACACCATATACACCAGATTGCCCTCGGCATCCACCAGCGGCAGGGTGTTGATCTTGTTGTCCCAGATGATGTTGTTGCAGTCGTGCAGGGAGGTGTTGGCCGGAGCGGTGACCAGCTTTTCAACGGGAGTCATAAAGGTGGTGACGCAGGCATCGTCCGGGGTGTGGTTGACGCGGTAATCGCGGGAGGCCACGATGCCCAGCAGCTTGCCATTGGGGGTGCCGTCGGCAGTGATGGCGATGGTGGAGTGGCCGGTACGTGCCTTCAGCTCCAGCACGTCATGCAGGGTGGCAGTGGGAGCCAGATTGGAATCGGACACCACATAGCCGGCCTTGAAGCTCTTGACGCGGCGCACCATGGCGGCCTCGTTCTCGATGCTCTGAGAGCCATAGATAAAGGAAACGCCGCCCTGACGAGCCAGTGCAATGGCCAGCTTATCGCCGGAGACCGACTGCATGATGGCGCTGATCATGGGGATATTCATCTGCAGCGGGCACTCCTCCTGTCCCTTGCGGTACTTGACCAGCGGGGTCTTCAGGCTGACCGCCGTGGGCACATTCTCCGCAGAGGAATAGCCGGGGACCAGCAGGTACTCGCCAAAGGTGCGGGAGGGTTCTTCGTAGAAATAAGCCATAATCAAACTCCTTTTCTCTTAGGGTGTATCTGAAAAGTCGAAAATTTAGTCTATTTCTACAAGCACAGCCGGATTTTGCGTTAAACAGCCTTGAAATCCACAAAGGATTCCTGCGGCTATTTGCCTTAAATCCCGCTTGTGCTTGCGAAATATTCGTCATTTTCTTTGTTTTCAGATACACCTTAACGCATCCGATACAATCAGCATCAAAATCATTCATGTTTGCTGCTTATAAATTGATTGTATATACTTTACCACAAAGCCCGCAAGAATACAAACCCCTGCCGCGCCAAACTTTATAATTGTCCTTTGCGGAAAAACAGACAAATTGCCAAGCGTTTTCGGGCATTGGTCATACTTTGATTTTTGAAGTATCACTTTTGCGGGCAAAATAGGGCTTGCAGAACGCAAAAAAGCTCGTCCGAAACAGCGGACGAGCCCTTTTGCACACGAAGCGGGACACTGCCTGTGCGGCGCATGGATCATAGCTGTGAAGGAGAACAGCCGGAGGAGGAGGATCCGCGCCCAGTATCCCAAAAACAAGAAGAAAAAGATTTCACACACAGCCTTGGGGCTTTGCCCTTGCTGTAACCATATTGTAACTCTTTTGAAACCATTTTGCAATAGGGTTTTGTAATTTATTTGTAATTTATTTTGTTAACTTTTTATGTCCTGCCCCGCCGGGCTGCCGCAAACATCATTTTCCTTTTTGCACCCGATATGGTATACTGGTTTTGAATATGCTGCCACAGGCAGAAAAAAGGAGTTTAGGATACGGATATGAAAACAAAATTGGGTATTGTGGGCTGCGGTTTTCTAGGCAACATCGTGGCTGACGCGTGGAAGAAGGGTCTTCTGCCGGACTACGAGCTGGTGGGCGTGACCAGCCGCACCCGCGCTTCGGCTGAAAAGACCGCCGCCAATGTCAGCTGCGCCGTCTGTGAGGACGTGGACGCACTGCTGGCACTTGAGCCGGAGTACATCGTGGAGGCCGCCTCGGTGGAGTCGGTGCGCGCTATGGCCATTCCGGTGCTGAAGCGGGGCGTCAATCTGGTCATTCTGTCCATCGGTGCCTTTGCAGATCTGGATTTCTACGCACAGGTCAAGGCAGCCGCCGTGGAGGGCGGTGCCAAGGTGCATCTGGCCAGCGGTGCCATCGGCGGCTTTGACGTGCTGCAAACGGTCACCCTGATGGCACAGGCGCAGGGCCTGCCGGAGACTGCCGGCATCGAGACCCATACCGGTGCAAAGGGCTTCCGCAACACGCCTGTGTGGGCAGAGCATCTGCTGACCGACACCGAAAAGACCACCGTGTTCACCGGCAATGCAAAGCAGGCCATTGCTACCTTCCCCCGCCGGGTGAACGTGGCGGTAGCTACCTCTCTGGCCACCACCGGCCCCGAGATCACCGGTGTGACCATGCACTCTGTGCCCGGCTGGGTGGGCGACGACCACTGCATCACTGCCGAGATCGAGGGCGTGAAGGCCGTGGTGGATATCTGCTCCTCCACCAGCGCCATCGCGGGCTGGAGCGCCGTCTCCCTGCTGCGCAATCTGGCCTCGCCCGTCTGCTTCTACTAATATAAGGAGGAGTCCGTCATGTTTGAAAAGCTTGTTGCCATTGAGCCTGTCAGCCTGATCTCCTCTGCCGAGGAGGAACTGCACCGCTACGCCAAAGAGGTGGTGCTGTACCGGGACGTGCCCGGCAGCGACGATGAGATGGTGCGCCGCATCGGGGACGCCGACGCCGTGCTGCTGAGCTACACCTCCCGCATGGGCAAGGAAGTCATTGCGCAGTGCCCCAACATCCGCTATATCGGCATGTGCTGCAGCCTGTACTCTGAGGAGAGCGCCAACGTGGATATCGCCTACGCACGCACCCGGGGCATCCAGGTGCTGGGCATCCGGGATTACGGCGACCGCGGCGTTGTGGAGTACGTTCTGCACGAGTTGACCGGTCTGCTGCACGGCTTTGGAATGCCCATGCTGCGGGACGAGCCGGTGGAGATCACCGGGCTAAAGGTGGGCATTGTGGGTCTGGGCGTTTCTGGCCGGATGATCGCCGATGCGCTGCAATTTATGGGCGCAGAGATCAGCTACTTTGCCCGCAGCGCAAAGCCGGACGCCGAGGCTGCCGGTATGACCTTCAAGCCCCTGCCCCAGCTGCTGGCAGACAGCGAAGTGGTGTTCACCTGCCTGAACAAGAACGTGCTGCTGCTGGGCGAAAATGAGTTTGCCCAGCTGGGCGCAGGCAAGGTGCTGTTCAACACCTCCATCGGCCCCGGCTTTGATTCCGCTGCGCTGGAAAAGTGGCTGGACGAGCCCGGCACCCATTTCTTCTGCGACACCCGCGCCGCCGCAGGCCCTGTGGCCGAGGACTTCTTTGCCCGGGAAAATGTGCGCTGCGCCAATGTGTCCGCAGGCCGCACCAAGCAGGCCTTCGTTCTGCTGAGCAAAAAGGTGCTGGACAACATCCGCACCGCATTGGGTGAATAAAATAACATCTGCTGCGTATTTTTGCTGAAGTGCTTACCGCTTTGAAAGCCTTCCCCCAAGGGGTGAAGGCTTTAGCAGCATCCGCGAAGTTTTCTTGCATCTTTTCCCCGATTGTGGTATGCTTTCTAGTATAAAAAGGGAGCCCGTGCAAGCGGGCTGAGAGTGGGCTGTATTGCCTGACCTGTGACCTGATTTGGATCATGCCAACGTAGGGAGATAGCGCTTTTATCTGCGGATATGTCTTTGCGGGCATATCCGCATTTTTGCTGCAAAGGAGCATTTTATCCATGAAAACTGCATTGACCATTGCCGGCAGTGATTCCAGCGGCGGCGCCGGAATTCAGGCCGATATCAAGACCATGACCGCCAACGGCGTGTTTGCCATGAGCGCTATTACTGCCCTGACGGCACAGAACACCACTGGTGTGACCGCCATTTTTGACACCACGCCACAGTTTCTGGCGCAGCAGCTCGATGCCGTGTTCACCGACATCTACCCGGACGCGGTGAAGATCGGCATGGTATCCTCTGCCCCGCTCATCGACACCATTGCCGAGCGGCTGCACTTCTACGGCGCAAAGCATATCGTAGTGGACCCTGTGATGGTGGCTACCTCCGGCGCAAAGCTGCTGCAGGACGATGCCGTGCAGGCGCTGACCGAAAAGCTGCTGCCGCTGGCCGAGATGCTCACCCCCAACATCCCGGAGGCTGAGATCTTGTCCGGCATGCGCATTGCAAACGCCGCCGACATGGAAGCTGCTGCCCGCACCATCAGCGAGCGTTACGGCTGCGCCGTGCTGTGCAAGGGCGGCCACCAGATCAACGATGCTGACGACCTGCTGTGGCAGGGCGGCACCGGCAAGTGGTTCAAGGGCAAGCGCATTGCAAACCCCAACACCCACGGCACCGGCTGCACCCTGTCCAGCGCCATCGCCTCCAATCTGGCCAAGGGGTATGACCTTGACACTGCTGTGGAGCGCGCCAAGGCCTACATTTCCGGCTGTCTGTCTGCCATGCTGGATCTGGGGCACGGCTCCGGGCCCATGGATCACACCTTCAACCTGAAGGGAGATTTTGTCCGTGACTGACCTGCCCTTCGTTTCGGCGCTGGTACAGGCCGACCTGCCCGTGTGGGAGCAGTGCTTACAGACTGAGTTTCTGCAAAAGATGGAAAACGGTACCCTGAGCGAGGACTGCTTTAAAAGCTACCTTGTGGAGGACAGCCTGTATCTGCGGGAATACGCCAAAATTTTTGCGTGGGGCATGACCAAGGCCACCACCATGGCGGCCATGCGTACCTACTATTCCCTGCTGTCCTTCGTGCAGGAGAACGAGGACCTGACCCGGCTGCGGTATCTGGAACAGTACGGTCTGCGGGAAGCCGATATCCAGTCCCTGCCCCTGCGCCCGGAGAACCGCGCCTATCTGGACTGCATGATCGACGCTGCCCGCACCGGCGAGGGCGAGGCCGAGTGCCTGATGGCCTGCCTGCCCTGTATGCTGAGTTACGGGTGGCTATTTCAGAAGCTTTTGCAGCGCTCCCCCGCCGTAAAGGACACCTACTACGGCGCGCTGGTGCTGGACTACGCCGGTCCCGGCTACGATGCCGCCTGCCGTGCATGGGCAGAGCGTGCCGAGGTGGCCTGCACCGGCCTTTCGCCGGAGCGTGCCGCCCGCTGCCGCGCGATCTTCCGCGCCTGCTCGGAGCACGAGCTGCACTTCTGGGAGATGTGCGCCACACCCCGGACGGATATTTAAGAATAAATATAGAGAACCCGGAAGGTCCGCAGACCTTCCGGGTTCTCTTCTTATAAAATCTTTATCGCAGCACCGAGAGTTCCTCGATGCCGTAGCGCTGCATCAGGGCGATGGCCGCCGGGGTGATCTCCTCGCCGCTGACCGCCACAGGGATGGCGGGCGGGCAGGACACCGTAGGCATGGCGCACACACTCCCCAGCGCCTTGTGCACCGGGACGCGCACCTGTGCGCCCAGCACCGCCTGCCGGATAGTGCAGCGCTGCACCGCCTGCTGCTGCAAGGCAGCAAACTCCCCTGCCCGGTTCTCGGGGCGGAGCAGCCCGGCAGGCACAGCAGCCAGAAGCTGCTCCAGCGCGGTTTGCAGGCGCGTGTAGTCCTGCGGCGGGTTTTCCGGGGTGAACATCAGCACCACATAGCGGGGGTCGGCGTATTCACACTCCATCTGTGCGCAGCGCAGGGCTTCTGCCAGCGCCGTGCCGGTGCAGCCAAGGGCGGCAGCGTCCAGCGTGAGCTTCATCGGCTCCTGCTGCGCCCCGGCAACTGCCAGCGGCACCGGGCACTGCCGCGCCGCTGCAGCCTTGTTCAGGCTGCGGCGCAGACCTTCCAGCGCTGCGCAGCATTGCGCCAGCCGCCGGGGGTAGTCCCCTGCCAGCATTGCGTTGCAGGCATCCAGCGATTGCAAAATCAGGTAAGAGGGGCTGGTAGAGCCGAACAGCGCCAGCGCGCCCCGCACGGCTGCTTCGTCCTGCACAGGGGCATCGTGCGCCAGATGCAGATACGCACCGCCGGTGACCACCGGCAGGGTCTTGTGGGCAGAGTCGCAGCACATGGCCGCGCCCTGCGCGATGGGGTGGCAGTTCTGCGGCAGAAAGCGCAGATAGGCGCCGTGGGCGTTATCTACCAGCAAAGGCACGCCCTGCGCCCGGCAGACTGCCGCCAGCGCCGGGATGTCCTGCACCCCGCCCAGATAATCCGGGCTGGTGACGTACACGCCAAAGGGGCTTATCCCCTGCTGCGCCAGCGCGTGCAGAGCCCCGGTCAGCGCTTCGGCTGTGACGGGGCAGCTGCACAGTGCACCCTCTGCCTGCGCAGACGGCCAGAGCCAGCGGATATCAAAATCCAGCAGCGCCGCCGCATACAGCAGCGCCTTGTGGGCGTTGCGGGCGGCCAGCAGCACCGGGCGCTTACCGTTTTGCGGTGCGCCTTGCAGCGCCAGAAACAGCATGGCACGGATGCACTGGGACGAGCCCTCGGTGCTGTAATAGCTGTGCGCCGTGCCGAACAGCCGGGTGGCGTTAGCCTCGCTCTCGGCAATGATGCCCTCCGGCGCGTAAAGCTCGTCTGCGCCGCAGATCTCGGTGATATCCAGCGGCTCAAAGCCTAAAAGGCCCTGCCCCTTGTGGCCGGGCATGTGCAGCCGGGCAGTGCCGGACTGTGCATAGCTGCGCACAAAATCCACGATGGGGGTGGTCATGCTCATTCGCAGGCTTCGCCGTCAGCGCAGGCGTTGCAGGTAGAACCCAGCTCAATGGGCACCTCGATGCCCTTGGCAGCCAGCTCCTGATTCTCAGCAACCTTGATCATGATGGCGCACTCCATGCGCTTTTTGAACAGCTCACAGCCGTACTCATACACGCCGGTAATGCTGCCGGTGGCATGGTAGGAGTTGGCAGCGCAGCCGCCGGAGCAGTACAGCTTTGCCCAGCAGTCCTGACACTCCTTGCGGGCGTAGGCGTTGCAGTGCTTGAACTCATCCCGCACGGCGGTGTTGGTGACACCCTTCCAGATATCGCCCAGCAGGTACTTGGGGTCGCCCACGAACTGGTGGCAGGGGTACAGATCGCCCCAAGGGGTAACGGCCATGTACTCGGTGCCGGAGCCGCAGCCGGAGATGCGCTTATAGATGCAGGGGCCGCCGGTCAGGTCGATCATGTAGTGGTAGAAGGTAAAGCCTCTGCCCTCGCGGTCGCGCTTGATCATCTCCTTGGCAAGGATCTCGTACTGCTCCTTCAGGATGGGCAGATCGGCCTCGGTCAGGGCGCTGGGGTCGCTGGGGTCGCAGACCACCGGCTCCATGCTCAGCTCGGTAAAGCCAAGGTCTGCCATGTGGAAGATATCGTTGGTGAAGTCAGTGTTAAAGTGGGTATAGGTGCCGCGCATATAGTAGTTCTTGTCGCCGCGCTTTTTTACGAACTCCTGGAACTTGGGCACGATACGGTCGTAGCTGCCGTTGCCTGCGCAGTCCACACGGAAGCGGTCGTTGACCTCCTTGCGGCCGTCCAGACTCAGCACCACATTGTGGCACTCCTTGTTGCAGAAGTCGATAACATCATCATCGATCAGCACACCGTTGGTGGTCATGGTAAAGCGGAAGTTCTTGTTATGGATCTTTTCCTGCTCGCGGCAGTAGGCCACAAGCTTTTTGACCATATCAAAGTTCATCAGCGGCTCGCCGCCAAAGAAGTCCACTTCCAGATTGCGGCGGGTGCCGCTGTTCTCGATCAGGAAGTCCATGGCGCGCTTGCCCACCTCAAAGCTCATCAGGGCGCGGTCGCCGTGGTAGCGGCCCTGCGAGGCAAAGCAGTAAGAGCAGCTCAGGTTGCAGCTGTGGGCAACGTGCAGGCACAGCGCCTTTACCACGGTGTTGCGGTTCTTGAAGTCAAAGGCCATGTCCTTATAGACATCCGGGCTCCACAGCTTGCCGTTTTCCTTCAGGCTGGTCACGTCGTCGATGCACTGACGCAGATCCTCCTCGGTCACATCCGGGCGGCTGCCGTACTTTGCCAGCATAGCGGCAACGATCTCGTCTGCGGTATGCTCCGGGTACATGGCAATGACATCGTAGGCCACCTCGTCCACAACGTGCACCGAGCCGCTGCAGGTGTCCAGCACAATGTTATAACCGTTCAATTGATACTGATGTACCATTTTACACTCCATTCCAGATTACACAAAAAAATGCCGCCCGGCAAAGGCGGCATAAGGTTTGCAGAAATTACTTGTTGCTGTTCTCGCACTGCTGGTTAGCCACGCCGCAGGAGGTCTTGCAAGCGGACTGGCAGGAAGTCTGGCACTCGCCGCAGCCGCCGGTCTTAACGCTCTTGGTCAGGTCACGAGTAGCAATAGTCTTAATACGCTCCATGATAGAAACCTCTCTAACTCTCAAAAATTTATCGCGCCGGACATAGTTCCGGTACGCTTTTATCTTGTAATAGGATATCACGCAGCGCGGCTTTTGTCAAGATTTTTTCGCTAAGCCAATTTACCTGCCCATGGGCTGGTAGCGGGTAAGCACCGTATGCAGCCCCAGCTCACGGGCGCGCGCCAGTAAGTACCGGTAGCGGCACAAAAGCGCCTGCCGCTCGTAGATGCGCTGCTCGATCAGGTCGGTATCCACCTCCATGTCAAACATCATCTCGTTGCGCTTCAAACAGAACAGGCATTCCTTCAGTTCCTCCTCCAGCTCCGGGTGATAGCGCTCGTGCTCGGTGTCCCGCGGGACGCGGGGTGAAAGCAGGGTCTGGGCGTTTTGTGTGGTTCGTTCCGGCATAGGCATCCTCCTTCTGGTACTTTGCAAGGTTTTGTACCTTCCAGTATAGGCGGTGCGGTGCGCAGAACCTGCCGAAGCGTGGCAGCGCTCCGGTGCAAATTGTTCGGCGCTGCTGCGGCATTTTCCAAAAAAGTACAACTTTTTTCAAAAATATGCTTGACAACTCCGGGCTTTTCCCGTATAATAGCACACGTTGAGCGGTTCACCCCGCAAAACACAATAGAATATTGGGGATTTGCATAGTGGTAGTGCGGTAGACTCTGACTCTACTTGTGGGAGTTCGATTCTCTCATCCCCAACCAGAACAAAGCCATCTGAGGAAACTCAGGTGGCTTTTCTGTTTATATCATTCCGAACTGCAGCCGCAAGGCCGTGACTCTTCAAAACTTGAAGAGTCATAACTCTATTACTACTTTGGATTTTTGAAGAGTGACGAAAAAGAAGCGTATCTATGTTTGAAAGCTCACTCTTCAAGATGAAGAGTCATGGTCTGAAAACGCAGTTTTCTTTGCTTTTTGTTCATGACTCTTCAAAACCCCTGTGGGTCATAGGAGACTTTTGAAGAGTCACCCCTGCCGGGGGCGGGACGATTTAAAATGCGCTCCGCGTTCGCTCTGCGCATAATTACCCCGTGAAAATGGGATAGCGGAGCGCATTTCCAATCATTCGTACTGCACAAAAAACCGGGCAGCCCGCAGACTGCCCGGTTTTTTGCTATACAGTTGACCTGCCCTGATAGGGCTTTCTTTTACAGAATGGTAATGCGGCCTGCGCCGTAGGGCTGCTCGTAGTTGAGCAGGTAGCCGGGGTAAGCGGCCAGCGGGCTGTTGGCGCTGGACAGGTGCGGCAGACCCGCAGCATCTGCGCCATCAAAGATCATAGCGTAGGTAGACATCACCAGATAATCCTCGGACACATAGTCCTTGATCAGCTCTGCGCCGTCAAACATGGCAAAGCCGTCGCCCAGATTGCGCAGAGTGTAGTTCATGCCGGCCAGTGCATAGGTAGCGCCCGGATCCAGCGGCAGATAGCTGCCGGAAGCCTTATCGTAGATCTTCACGTTCTGCACACGCGGGGTGCCGGTGGCGCTGCCGATCCAGACGTTCTTCTCGTCGGTCTGCACAGTGTTGGGGATATCGGTGTGGATCTCGTAGGTAGCACCGGCCACCTGCAGGAAGCCGCCGTTCTCTTTGCCGCCCTCGCCTGCAAAGCGGGCTGCAAACTCCAATGCGTCCTGGATCTGCTTGCCGGTGACCGACATCAGGCAGGCCACGTTGCCGAAGGGGCTGATCTGCTTGCAGGTCTTGAAGGTCCAGTCGCCTGCTGGCACATCGGCGCGGATGCCGCCGCCGTTCATGATGGCCACGTCACAGTGCAGCTTTTCCACCTCGTTGAAGTAGGTGTAGATGCCGTCAGCCACAAAGTCGCCGAGGTTGGTCTCGGCAGAGCGGATGCGGCGCTTACCGGTGGCGGGGTCGGAAACATAGAAATCGCTGTCGCCCACAGCGATCTTCTCGCCCAGCATATCGTCCACAGTATTCACCCAGCTGGTCTGCATGGCGGCAATGCCTGCATCCATGCCCTCGTGGGTGGGGATGAGTTTTGTGGTAATGGTGCCGTCCGCAGCGATGGTCATCTCGCCAACGTTGGCAAAGTAAGAGCCGGTCTGGGTCAGGGTGACAGCCTTGCCGGAGGCATCCTGCACCTGCTTGTTCTCCATTACGGTATGGGAGTGGCCGTCGATAAAGGCGTCAAAGCCGCTGGTGTGGGCAATGACTTCCTCACTGGTCCACGGAGAGGAAGAGGGGTCTACGCCCAGATGGCCCAAACCGATGACCACATCTGCCAGAAGCTTTGCCTTATCAATGGCCTTCTGCACGGCGTCATAGAGCTTTTTGCCGTCCTCGCCGCCCTGAATATCGTAGATGTACTTGCGCTGTGCCTTATCCATAAAGTAGGCCGGGGTGGACTTGGTAAAGGTCTCAGGGGTGGTAACGCCCACAAAGGCGATGCGTCTGCCGCCGCGCACGAACACCTTGACGGAGGGCAGCACCCGCAGCGTAGTACGCAGGTCTACCCAGTTACAGGACAGGTACGGGAAGTCGGCTTCCTTCATGATGGCCTTAGCGCGGTCCATGCCGTAGTCAAACTCGTGGTTGCCGGGGGTGGCGACATCGTAACCGGCAGCGTTCATCAGCTTGATGATGGAAGCACCCTCGTCCATGGAGCCGTAGGCGGTGCCCTGCACATGGTCGCCTGCATCCACCAGCAGCACATCCTTGCCGGCGTCCTGATAGCTCTGCTTCAGGTCGGCAATGGCGGCGTAGGTCAGCTTGGGGCTCTGCTTGTCGATGTAGGTATGGACATCGTTGGTGTACAGGATGGTGACGTCAGACTTATCACCAAGCCAGCAGGCCGATGCGGCAGGCGCACCGATGGCCATGGATGCAGCGGCAGCGGTCACACCAGCAGCCTTTAAAAAGCTGCGACGGGAAATAAGTTGTTTCACAGGAAAACGACCTCCTTTTATTTTTGGCGTATCGCATTTGGGGCAGGCTCTTCCCTCCTGCCCTTTCAATAGTTCTAGCATAGCACAGAACGCCGCTGCAAACAAGCCAAAATCATTCTTTTGGTACAAATTATTTTCACGTTCCGCTTTATTTTGACGCACATTGTACCATTTTTACACAAAAAAGACCTCCCCGTGCCCTGTCGCAGAGCAGCGGAGAGGTCTTTTTTAGGGGGATGTTGACCCGTTGCCGGGTCTATCGGAGGAGAGGAAAATATCAGATAGCGTTATATTCCTTGAGGAACTTCTCAAGGTCGGTGCCCTCGATCTTCTTCAGGGCTTCCTTCAGAGCCAGACGCGGGATCAGCGGCAGATCCATGTCGGTGATCTTCTTGCCATCGCGCAGCTTCACGGTGGCATCGATCAGGGCGCGCACATCGTAGGTGCTGCCCCAGACCTCGGGCACGCCGCGGTCAATGTTCAGCAGGGTGTACACGGCCTCCATACCGGTGCGCATGGAGTACTCGGTGGTGAAGATGGTGTCGCGGGCGGTCTCGGCAAACTGGCCAAGGAAGGCAAAGTTCACAGCACCCTCGGGCACAACATCGGGGCGATCGCCCATGGCGCGGGGCATAAAGAAGGCGTCAATATAGGGCATCATCACCGGCACGGTGTTGGCGCTGTGCTCTGCCAGCTCCGCGATCTGATCCTCGGGCACACCGATGTGGTACAGCCACTCCATGCAGATCTCGCGGCCGGTGCAGTCACGCATGGGCTTCTTGACGTAATCGCCGGGCTTATCGCTGAACAGGCCGTACACCCAGACGCACAGCTGGTTCTTGGGCTGGTCCTTGAACTGCTGCTGACGGTTCAGCGTCCAGCTGAGCAGCCAGCTGGAGTCCTTGACGGTAACGATGCCGCCGGTGACGGTGTGGCCGCTGAAGGGGTCGCGCTTGCAGATCTTGCGGATATACTGAGGGATCTTGTCGTCCAGCGTGGTGATGGTGGCGCTCTCCCAGTTGCTCAGCTCCGGCTCAGAGCAGAACTTCTCCGGGTGACCGAAGGAGGGGTCCTGTGCGGCGATCTTCTTCCACAGATCCCAGCCGTTGCCGGGCTGGATGGTGGGGTCGAAGCCGGTGGCCTTATTCTGTGCACCAACGGTGCAGCTTTCCACGCAGCCGCCGTTGGTGATGAACAGCAGGTCGTTCTCGGTCAGGTCAATGTTGGTGGTCTCGCCCGCGTGCTCCACGGTGACGGAGCTTGCCAGCTTGCGGCCCTTCTGGATGTCGAACTTCACATCCGTGACCTTGGTGTTGTAGTGGAACTGCACGCCAAAGCTTTCCAGATAGTGCACCATGGGCAGGATGATGGACTCGTACTGATTATAGCGGGTAAAGCGCAGGGCGGTAAAGTCCGGCAGACCGCCGATGTGGTGGATATAGCGCTTGAGGTACAGCTTCATCTCCAGTGCGCTGTGCCAGTTCTCGAAGGCGAACATGGTGCGCCAGTACATCCAGAAGTTGGAGTTGAGCACCTCGTCATCGAAGAAATCGGTGATCTTTTTATCCTGCAGCTGCTCGTCCGGGGTAAAGAACAGCTTCATGATCTCCATGGCGCCCTTATCGGACAGACCGAACTTGCCATCGGTGTGGGCATCCTCGCCGCGGTTGACGGTGGCACGGCACAGGGAGAAGTTGGGATCCTCCTTGTTCAGCCAGTAATACTCGTCCAGCACGCTGGCACCCTCGGTCTCCAGAGAGGGAATGGAGTGCAGCAGATCCCACATAACTTCGAAGTGGTTGTCCATCTCGCGGCCGCCGCGCATCACATAGCCGATATCGTACTTGTAGCCATCGCAGGCACCGCCGGCCAGTGCGTTCTTTTCAAACACATGGACGTGCTCGCCCTTCATCTGGCCGTCGCGCACCAGATAGCAGGCAGCAGTCAGAGCTGCCAGACCGGAGCCGATGATATAAGCGGATTTATGATCCACGCCCTCCGGCTTTTTGGGGTGTGCAAAAGCTTCATAGTTGCCACTGGAATAGTACATAAAAAAGCCTCCCTGCTTCAAAAATATCTTTTTCACAGCCTTCATCGTGCTGCTCTCTATGGCAACAGTATACCCCGCAAAGTGAACTTGAACAACAAACAAACCCCGCCCGGTGTATAGATTTTTTACATCCTCCCTTATTTGCTGGAATTGCGTACAAATTGTGACATAAAGCGCAGCGCAAAATCATTTAAAACACTCCCTCAAAAGTGCAATGCCGGACAGCCCGCAGGCTGCCCGGCATTGCACTAATTTAAAATAATTTTCCGCTATTCATGCCCAGAGCATAGCGGCGGGCATTCAAAATCGTCCCCGCGCAAAAAGAGAGCCGCCGCACAAAACTCTGTGCAGCGGCTCTCCGGTGGATTTTAGTTCATCTCTTCCAGAGCCTTTTTCAGGTTCTTGGCGATCTGGTCCGGGCAGCTGGTGCTACGGAAGCCGCACAGCGTACCATCCAGACGGGCAATGGCGTCCTCTGCCTTCATGCCGGTAAGCAGCTGGCAGATGCCCTTCAGGTTGCCGTTGCAGCCGCCGACGACCTCGATGGATGCAATGGTGTGGTCATCGTTCAGCACAAAGTTGGTCTGCTTGGAGCAGGTTCCCTTGTTCGGGAAGGAAAATTCCTTGCTCATGGTCTTTACGTCCTCTCTCTTTTACGTTTTTCGGCGATGGCGCGCAGCTGTGCTGCGGCTTCGTCCGGTGCGGTACAGGTGCCGATGGGGTGGGGATGCTTGTGGTTGCGGCCATGGAAGTCCGTGCCCGCAGTTGCAACAAGGCCGTACTGCTTGCACAGTGCAAGGCACTCGGCGCTGTCCTCCGCACTGTTGCTGGGGTGGTACACCTCTATGCCGTCCACTGCGCCCTCTGCCGCCAGCTCCCGCAGCAGGGGCATACTTTTGTACACCGTGGGGTGGGCAAACACCACCGCGCCGCCGCTGGCTTTAGCGGTAGCCAGCACCTGCCGCACCGGCAGATACTCCGGCGAGTGCAGCACGATGCCCCGGGGGTTCCACCCGAACAGCTTGTGGTAGGTCTCGCCGTAGATGCTGCCATCGGTCAGGCCAAGCAGTTCCAGCGCCTGCATCAGCCCGCTTTTGAACAGTACCCCGCTGGCCTTGGTGGTCTCCCACGCAAGGTCGGCGGTAAACTGCGAGTACAGCTGCTCCAGCTCCTTTGCGCTCTGCAAAGCGCAGGCGTTGCGGCGCTCCTTCATGATGGCGCAGTGCTCCCGCAGCGCCGGGCAGTCCACGTCCGGGTAGTAGCACAGCAGGTGCACCCGATGCTGCCGCTCAAAGTCGTAGCCGGTCAGCTCCACGGCGGGGATCAGCTCTACCCCGTCCTGCCCGGTGTGGGCATAGGCGTACTGGGCGCTGAGCAGGGTGTCGTGGTCAGAAAGGGCGATGGCGTGCAGCCCGGTGCGGGCGGCGATGGGTGCCAGCCGCTCAATGGGCACAGCACCGTCGGAGCAGGTGGAATGGATATGCAGGTCACAGGACATAGTGGGTTACTTCCTTAGTGCTTATAGAAATTGATCAGGCAGCCGTCGGCCAGGATCTGGCGTTCGTCGGTGGTGAGCGGAGCCATATACAGCTCAAACTCCTTGACGGTATCGCCCAGAACGTAGGCCTTGATGCTCTGCAGATCGCCCTTGAGTGCTTCCCGCACATTGGGGATGAGCACATAGTCCCCCAGACCAAAGGGGGTGGCACCTGCCAGCTGCAGGGGCAACATGCCCCAGTTGATCAGGTTGGAGCGGTAACGCTTGGTGGCGTACTCGGTAACGATATTGGCACCGGCACCCAGCACACGCTGGCAGCTGGCGGCCTGCTCGCGGGCAGAGCCGTCACCGGGCTTGACTGCAAAGATGGTAGAAGCGATCTGGATATCGTTCCAGCTCAGCTGCTCGCAGCCGGGCACGGCGTTCACTTTTGCCAGCAGGGCGGCGTCCCCTGCACCGGCGCGGCGGGCGTTTTCTTCGGCCTGCACAGCCTTGGCGCGGCCCACATACTCCGGGTCCTTGCGGCTGAGGGTGAACTCTGCCAGACCCAGCGGATTGGAACGGTAAGAGGAAGTCTCGCCGGAGGGGATCAGCTCGTCGGTGGTGGTGACGGGGTCGGTGATATAAGAAGCCACCTTCAGCAGCAGGTTGTCGCCCAGCGGTGCGATCTCTGGCCAGTCCTTGATGTTGGGGCCGAACTTGAGCAGGGCGTCGTAATCGCCCTTGCCAAAGCCCTGATACACGCGGGTGTCGTAGCTGGAAGCATCGTACTGGTACTCCGGCACGGTGGGATCGTAGTCAATGTCGGTGGCGGGGGTCAGGATGCCGCCGTTGGCGGTAGTGGCTGCAATGCTGCGGGCATCCATCAGTGCCACACCGGACAGCTGGCCGCTGCCGGGCTTAGAGCCCTCACGGCTGGGGAAGTTGCGGGTGGTGTGACGGATGGACAGTGCGCCGTTAGCGGGCACATCGCCTGCGCCGAAGCAGGGGCCGCAGAAGGCGGTGCGGATGGTAGCGCCGCTGGCCATCAGCTCGCCGATGACGCCGGTGCGCACCAGCTCCATCATGATGGGCTGGCTGCCGGGGTAAACGCTCAGGGCGTAGTCGCCGCAGCCGCCGGTGTGACCCTTGAGGATGGAAGCAGCCTCGTAGATGCTGTCGTACAGACCGCCTGCGCAGCCTGCAATGACACCCTGATCTACCCGCAGCTTGCCGTTTTCGATCTTGCTGCACAGATCCAGCTGCACGTCCTTGCGGCCGATCAGCTTCTGCACATCCTGCTCGCAGGCGTGGAGGATGTCCTCCAGATTTGCGTTCAGCTCCTCAATAGTAAAGGCATTGGAGGGGTGCATAGGCAGGGCGATCATGGGACGGATGGCAGAAAGATCCACCTCCACCACGCCATCGTAGTAGGCGAGGTCAGCCGGTGCAAGCTTTTTATAGTCTGCTGCACGGCCATGCACTGCCAGAAAACGCTGCGTAGTCTCATCGGTCTCCCAGATGGAGGACAGGCAGGTGGTCTCGGTGGTCATGGCATCAATGGCGTTGCGGGTATCCTGCCGCAGGGAGGCAATGCCGGGGCCAACAAACTCCATGACCTTGTTTTTGACGTAGCCGCTCTTGAACAGCTTGCCCACAAGGGCAATGGCTACATCGTGGGGGCCGCAGCCCGCCGGCAGACTGCCGGTCAGGTAGATAGCCACCACGCCCGGGCGAGCAACATCATAGGTGCGGCCCAGCAGCTGCTTTGCCAGCTCGCCACCGCCTTCACCGATGGCCATGGTGCCCAGTGCGCCGTAGCGGGTGTGGGAGTCCGAGCCAAGGATCATTTTGCCGCAGCCGGCAAAGCGTTCGCGCATATACTGGTGGATGACTGCCATGTGCGGGGGCACAAAGATGCCGCCGTACTTTTTGGCAGCGGACAGGCCAAAGCGGTGGTCATCCTCGTTGATGGTGCCGCCCACAGCGCACAGGCTGTTGTGGCAGTTGGTGAGCACATAAGGGATGGGGAACTTTTCCAGCCCGGAAGCACGGGCAGTCTGGATAATACCCACAAAAGTGATGTCATGGCTTGCCATGGCATCAAACTTGATCTTCAGGTTCTCGGCATCGCCGCTGGTATTGTGTGCCTGCATAATATTGTAGGCCATGGTACCGGTCTTAGCCGTGGCAACGGCAGCGGCATCAAAGCCCTTTGCAGCCAGTGCTGCGGGTGCGTTGCCGTCTGCGGGGACCCACTCTCCGCGTGCATAGTACGCACCGCCGGTGCTGCATTTGATCATATCCAACATCTCGATTCGCCTCTCTTTTTGTATTTCCCGCCCGCCGCAATTGCGGGCATTGCCCCGGCAGTGCAGGTTTGCCCCTGCCCTGCCCTGTTACGGCAAAGCCGTATTTACCTGTTATTATAGCATGAAAAGGCGAAAAGAAAAAGCACTTTTTGTGAACCCTTACTGTGCCTTTGCGGCGGCTTCCTGCTGCTTTTCCTTTTGCAGTCTGCGGAACACCACAAAATAGGCCGGGATCAGGAAGAAGCAGGCAAAGAACCATGCCACCGGGTTTGCGATGCAGGCGGCAAAGTAGCCCCACAGCGGCACGAACCAGAAGCCCACCATGGCGCGGGCGATCATCTCGGCCACACCGGCAAACATGGCAAGGCCGGAGTGGCCCAGACCCTGAATGGTGTAGCGGTAGATGATAAGCACTGCCAGCGGGATGTAGAACACACTGTTCCAGAAGATGAAGTCCTGCGCATTGGCCATAATGGCGGTCTCGCCTGCGTCCAAAAACAGGCCGATCAGGGGCTTATCCAGCACGCGCAGGATGAGGAAGGAGGCCACGCTGTACACGCAGCCGATGCCCAGTGCGGTGTTCACGCCGCGGTTCACGCGATCCAGATCCTTCGCGCCCATATTCTGGCTGGTGTAGGTGGTCATGGCGGTGCCGATGCTCTCCAGCGGCACGCTGAGGAACTGCGCAGCCTTGCCGCCGGCGGTCTGCGCGGCCACGATGCCGCTGCCCAGACCGTTCACTGCGCCCTGCAGCACCACACTGCCAATGGCGGTAATGCTGCACTGCAAGCCCATGGGGATGCCCATGGCGCAAAGCTTTGCGCAGTGCGGTGCGCTGATGCGGCCTTCTTCCTTATTCCAGCGCAGTTCCGGGTAGTGGCGCATGATGTAAATAAGGCTGCCGATGCCCGCCACAGCCTGACTGAACACGGTGGCAAAGGCGGCGCCGAACACGCCCATGTTGAACACAATGATGCAGGCAAGGTCCAGCCCGATGTTCAGCACGCTGGCCACCAGCAGAAAATACAGCGGGCGCTTGCTGTCGCCCAGTGCACGCATCAGGGCGCTGGTCACGTTATAGAGCAGGGTGAAAGGGATGCCCGCAAAAATGGTGCGGATATACACATCCGCAAGGTCGATGATATCGGCCGGGGTGTTCGTCCACACCAGCACCAGCCGGGTCATAGCCACCGTAACGATGGTGAGCACCGTGGCAAATGCAACAGACAGCCACACGGTATTAGCGGTGTAGCGGCGCATCTCGTGGTGGTCGCGGGCACCGAAGGTCCATGAGATGGGGATGGAAAAGCCGCAGGCAATGCCGTTGACAAAACCCAGCACCAGATAGTTCAGGCCGCCCACGCTGCCTACCGCCGCCAGCGCCTCCACGCCCACGAACCGACCCACGATGATGGTATCGGCCAGATTGTAGAACTGCTGGAACAGGCTGCCCAGCATCAGCGGCACAGCAAAGGCAAGGATCAGCTTCAGCGGGCTGCCCTGCGTCATATCTTTGGTCATGGAAATATACCTCCTGCCCACACAAAAAAGATGGATGTTTGCATTTTTTGCCGTGAAAAACGCCCTGCCGGAAAAGCGGCAGGACGTTGTAAGGATTCATGAGTGGTATTATAGCGGAGCAGCGCCGGTTTTGCAAGATTTGGTTTGCATCAACATTTCCGCTTTTTTGCGTAAAGAATTGGTGATTTTGCTCACTCCGTGTAGTGTGCCAGAAACTGTTTGGTGCGCTGTTCGCGTGGGTGGTCGATCAGCTGCTTTGCAGGGCCTTCCTCCACCACCACACCGCCGTCCATGAACAGGATGCGGTCAGCCACATCCCGGGCAAAGTGCATCTCATGGGTCACGATGATCATGGTGGTCTTGCGGTCGGCCAGCTCCCGCAGCACCCGCAGCACCTCACCGGTCAGTTCCGGGTCAAGGGCGCTGGTGGGCTCGTCGAAGCAGAGGATGTCCGGGTGCAGTGCCAGCGCCCGGGCAATGGCCACCCGCTGCTGCTGCCCGCCGGAAAGCTGGTGCGGGTAGTGGTCTGCCCGCTCCGAAAGTCCCATCTGCGCCAGCAGCTCCCGCGCCTGCTGTTCCAGCTGGGCGTGCACCGACTTTTTGTTGGCGCGGTAGTCCGGGCGCTCCTTTGCCAGCAGCTCCCCTGCCAGCATCACATTCTGCAAGGCGGTATACTGCGGGAAAAGGTTGAAGTTCTGGAACACCAGCCCGAAGTGCAGCCGCTTTTTGCGGATCTCGCTCTCCCGCTGGGTGGCGGGGTCGGCGGCGTCCCACATGGTCTCGCCGTTCACCCGGATGCAGCCGGTGTCCGGCCGCTCCAGAAAGTTCAGGCAGCGCAGCAGTGTGGTCTTGCCGGAGCCGGACGAGCCGATGATGGCCAGCGCTTCGCCCTGCTCCAAAGTAAGAGAAATATCCTTTAAGACCTTTGTATCTCCGAAATTTTTGCCAATGCCGGAGGCTTCCAGTAATGCCATATTCTTAAAAACCTCCTCAGCAGCGGAAATAATCCAGTTTCTTTTCAGCCCAGTTGAACAGCAGGGTGAGCGCGCCTACGAACACAAGGAAGAACAGCGCCGTGGAGAACAGCGGCCAGATCAGGCCTTTTGCGCTGTACTCCTTGGCCATCATGATGATCTCCTTGTTGGCGATGGTATTTGCCAGCGAGGTGTCCTTGACAAGGGTGATGATCTCGTTGCCCATGGGCGGCAGAATGCGCTTGACCACCTGCAAAAGGGTGACCTTGAAAAAGATCTGCGTGCGGGTCATGCCCAGCACCTGCCCGGCCTCGGTCTGCCCTTTGGGCACCGCCTCGATGCCGCCGCGGTAGATCTCTGAAAAATAGCAGGCGTAGTTGATGGCAAAGGCCACCACCGCCGCCACCATGCGTCCGCCGGAGCCGGAGGGCCACGGATTATTCATGCCCAGCAGACCCGGGCCCAGATAAATGACGATGATCTGCAGCATCAGCGGCGTACCGCGGATGACCCAGACAAAGGTCTTTACCGCACCGGACAGCAGCCTGCACCGGCTCATGGAGCCAAAGGCCACCACCAGCCCCAGCGGCAGCGCAAACAGCAGCGTAAGGGCAAACAGCTCACAGTTGAGCAGGAACGCGCCGGAAAGGCGCCCAAGGATCACAGACACAAAAACACACCCATCTATCGTTTTGTTTTACGCCCGGCTCAGTCGGCCAGCGCCAGCTCGTACTTCTCGGCCAGTGCCTGCATGGTGCCGTCGGCCTTCAGCTCATCAAAGGCGGCGTCCACTGCGGCGGCGGCATCACTGCCCTTGCGGAAAGCCACGCCGTACTCCTCCGCGTTCAGCTCATCCACGATCGCAAGGCTTGCGTAGTCGGTGCCCTCACCGATCATGGCATTGGCAAGGGTCAGATCCAGCACAGCGGCATCTGCCGTACCGGCAGCCACTTCCATCAGGCAGTCGGTCTGCACGCTCTTAGAAACGTAGTCTGCCTTGGCAAGGTTTTCATCGCCCTGAATGGCAGCCTCACCGGCGGAACCGGCCTCGGCTACTACGGTCTTACCGGCAAGGTCGGCGGTGGAGGTGTAGGCGGTGTCCTCCTTTACCACCACGACCTGTGCATTCTTGGCGTAGGCCTTGGTGGTGGCTGTGTTGGCCATGATATCCTCGGTCAAGGTCATGCCGTTCCAGATACAGTCGATGCTCTTGGCGTCCAGCTCCACCACCTTGGTGTCCCAGTTGATCTCCACAAACTCCGGCTCTACGCCCAGCTTTGCGCACACAGCAGTGGCAAGCTCGGTATCAAAGCCGGTAAAGTTGCCGTCGGCATCGGTGTAGTTCATGGGCTCGTACACGGTATAGCCGATGACCATTTTGCCCTTGCCCTTGATGTAATCCAGATCGCTGCCTGCTGCGGCAGAAGCCGAACCGGCTGCACTGCCGGACGCAGACGCCGCCGCAGAGGTGGATGCACTGCCGCCGCAGGCTGCAAGGCTCAGTGCCAGAGCACCGGCCAGAAATGCACTTGCAATACGCTTGAGTTTCATATCTTTTTCCTCCCATAGGGGACGTTCGCCGTCCCGCTTCCCTCTCGATTTATCATTTTACCATGCTAAAGTGGTAAACTGTGGTTATAGAATAGCGCGTTTGCCGCCGTTTTGCAAGAGGAAATCTGTATTTTTTGCACAATGCACTGCTTTGTCCCGCCCATAAGCCCGCTTTTTGTGGGAAAATGTACATGAAAAATGGCTCAGAAACGCCTGTAGGCGTTTCTGAGCCACAAATTATAATAGTATTTTTAAATCGCCCCTACTGCTCCGCCATGGCCTTTAGTACCGCCTTTTGCAGGTCGGTGACCGAGATGGTGCACAGCGCCTTCAGGTCAGCGTCCGTGCCGTCTGCGGAAAGTTTTCCGATCTCCACGGCGTTTTTGCCCTTCAGGTAGCCGCACCAGCCTGCGCTATGCTCGTACCACTCCTTGCCTAACGCGCTTGCACTGCGCATTCCGTAGCGGTCGCCAAGCTCGTTTTTGGTGTAGACCGGCTCACGCGGGGCAGACACTGTACCGTCCGCGCTGACGGTCAGCTCCGGCTCGGTCATATCGCCGATGGCGCTGGTCACCCGGGCGTTCTCGTCCATGGTCACCACCGCCAGCGTGATTTTTGCCTGTACCTGCGCGTCCTTGTCATCTGTGCCCGCAAGCCCCTGCGGCATTTCTGCCACTTCTACGCCCAGTTTGACCGTATCACCCCGGGCAGCGCCCAGCACCTGCGCATTCTCACAGGCGCGGACGACGGCATCCCGGTAGCGGTCCACCGCGATGGTGCAGCCGGAGAGAAGGTCCGCGTCGGTGGATTTGCCGTCCGCATCCGTTTTCAGCTTCTTCACTTCGTCCGGGGTCTTGCCCTCAAGCCAACTGCCAAAGGCATCTGCCTGCTCTGCCCAGCCCTTTTTCAGGCCGGACACCTCTGCCAGTGGGTAGTCTTTCCCTTTCTGGCGCTTGGTGCGGGTGTCGGTGGGGGTGGTCACCTTGCCGGTGCCGTCCGCACTGACTGAAAGCTCCAGCTCGTCCAGTGTTACCCCTGCCAGCTTGCCGTCTGCATCCAGCAGCACGGCAGCCGCCACGGTGTGGATGTTGCCCGCACGGTCTGTGCCGGTCGTCTCGGTCAGAACCCCCAGCCCGGTGCGCCACGCCGCGCTTTGCGCCGCGCTGCTGCCCGCAGAGGTGCTGCCGCTCATCGGGCCGGAGCTGCTGCCGGAGCTTCCCCTGCCGCAGCCGGTCAATGCCAGTGCTGCCGCCAGCGTGCAGCACAAAAACCATCGCGATGCCTGTTTCATATCGTCACATACGCTCCCTTTCCGTGCCTGCATTGCAGACGCAGGCTTTGGAGCTAGTGTACCCCGCCGCGCGGGATTTTATGAGCAGGTGTTTACATCAGCGGGCTAAGCAGCCGCAGTACGCTGTCCAGCACCGTACCGGCCAGCCCGGTGCGGCAGTCCGCACACTGCACCTCCCGGCACTGGGGCAGGGTGCGGCGCACATCGTCCCGCAAAGCCAGCACCTGACTGTTTTGCAGCAGCAACACCCCGCACTCGAAGTGCAGGAACATACTGCGGTAGTCCATATTGATGCTGCCCACCACCGCCGCACGGTCATCGCTGACGCAGCACTTGGCGTGGAGGAAGCCCGGGGTGTACTCGTAGATGCGCACCCCCGCCCGCAGCAGGGGCAGATAGTACGAGCGGCTCAGCCGGAACACCAGCTTTTTGTCCGGGATGCCCGGCAGCACCAGCCGCACATCCACCCCGCGCTTGGCGGCGTTGCGCAGCGCGTCCAGCATTTCCTCGCCAATGGCGAGATAGGGCGTATAAAAATAAACGTACTGCTGTGATTGTGCCAAAATATCCAGATAGACCGTTTCTGCCACCGGCTCCTCGTCCAGCGGGCTGTCCGCGTAGGGCTGCACTACCCCATCGCTGGCAGGCAGCACCGCAAACTGCGGACGGAAGGCGCTGTAATCCTGCTCAAAGGGACGGAAGGCGTTCCAGAAATCCAGAAACGTTACGGTAAAGTTCCACACCGCAGCGCCCTCGATGCGCAGGCCCGCGTCCTTCCAGTAGCCGAAGCGGGTGATTGCGTTGATATATTCGTCTGCCAGATTGATGCCGCCGGTGTAGGCCACCTTGCCGTCTATCACCACGATCTTGCGGTGGTCGCGGTGGTTCATCACCAGCGAAAGCAGCGGCACCACCGGGTTAAAGGGGATGCAGCGGATATGCGCCCGCTCCATGCGCACCACAAAGTCCTTGGGCAGACCCAGCAGGCTGCCGAAGTCGTCGTAGATCAGCCGCACGTCCACCCCCTGCGCGGCCTTGCGGCGCAGGATGTCCTCCACGCCCTGCCACATCTTGCCCTGACTGACAATGAAAAACTCCAGAAAGATGCTCTTCTCCGCTTTTTCAAGGTCGGCCAGCAGCGCCGGATACATGGCTTCGCCGCAGGAGAAATACCGAGCGGTGGTGTTCTGCCATGCAGGATAGCAGCCGTACTGGGTCAGGTAGCGGCTCACGCCCCGGTTTTCGTCGCACAGATTGGCGGTCTGCCCGGGCTGCTGGACGCGGTCTGCCCGGTGTGCCTGCTCCACTGCCTGCATTTTGCTGCGCAGGCGGCGGGAAGGGCGCTTGTTGCCAAAGGCCAGATACAGTGCCCCGCCCAGCAGCGGCAGCAGCCCGATGAGGGCGATCCAGCCCACCTTATAGGCACTGTTTTCGTCCTTGCGCACCAGATACAGAATGATCAGCAGGCTCAGCCCGTTGAGTGTCCCTGTGACCCACACCCGTGCCGTACCGGTGGTGAGGGCAAAAAACACCCACGCCAGCCATGCAAGCTGCAACGCCACCAGCACCACCGTGACCGTGATGCGGTTGAGGATGCGGTTGAAAAACTTGACGATCGGCAACCGGAACAGCATATTCTCTCCCCTTCCCGTGTTTCCTTACCTCTATAATGTAAGTAAGTATAGCGCGGTTTTTCACCCTTTGCAAGTTTTTGCTGTCGGGTGCACCGGAATTATCCCTTATAAAAAAGTTCACCGGAGCGTCCGCAGATGCCCCGGTGAATCAAGATCATAGTATCCTATTTTACGCTCAGACGGTGGGTGCTTCGTTATCCTCGTAGCCCACCATCAGGCCGCCGTACTCTGCATAGTAGCTGCACAGAGCGCCGCAGGTGCCCACCTCCACCTTGGCCTCCGGGAACACCGCATGGACCATGTGCTTCAGCCGCTCCGCAGCGGCAGCGTTGCAGCAGTGGTCGATGTGCACCCGGCCGTTGGTCAGGCCGTGCGCCTTCATTTCCAGCACCATGCGCTCCAGTGCGCCGTGCTCGCCGCGGGTCTTGCAAATGACCTCCAGATCACCGGCATCGCTGGCCTGACCGATGACCCGGATGCCCAACATCCGCGCCACCGCAGCCACAGCGGGCTTCACGCGGCCATTGCGGGCAAGGTTTGCCAGAGATTCCAGCGCAAACAGCAGATGGGTGTGCTCATGGTACGCCCGGATCTCCTCACACACGGTATCAAAGGGCTTGCCGCCCTTGATCAGTGCTGCCAGACGTTCTACCAGCAGCCGGGACTCCGCACCGGTGGACAGGCTATCCAGCACAAAGACCCGCGCACCCTCGTGGCTCTGCTCGTACTCCTCGCCCGCCAGCAGCGCGGCGTTGTAAGCGCCGGACAGCGTACCGGTGATGGTCACAACGTACACCTCGTCTGCGCCCTCGTAGGCAGCCATCCAGTCCGAGATGTTGGGGCAGGAGGTGCTGGTGCGGCCCTTATAGGTGCGCATCATCTCGGCCAGCGCGGGAGCATCCACCTCTGCGGTGTCCACATACTCCTGCTCGTCGGTCAGGATCTTCAGCGGCACACAGGCAAACCCTACATCGGGGAGCTCGTACACATTTGCAGAGGAATCTACAACGATTTTGCTTTTCATATTTTTCTCCATTTTCAAGCGGCGCAAAGCCGCGATTATTCCTTTGTCTGTGACCATCATAGCAGTTTTTCAAAACCCTGTCAACTGTTTTCTCAAATTCTTTTACAAAGTTTTCGTTGCCCGTTGACCAATTTTCCAAAATGCGGTATACTATTTCACAGGCAGAAGTGCTTTTGCGGAAAGCAACTGCCCTGCCTTTGCACAAAAACAACGTCCCTGCCTGCAAAAAAGCGCAGGAGCATGAACGGAACAAGATATTATGAAAGCTGAAACCAAACTCCGCGTTGCGGCGTGTGCTGCGGGCTTTGCCCTGCCCCGGTACAACGATCTTCCCTCGGTAGGGCTGTATCTGGACCAGACGGTGCAGTTCGTCAACGGCTACTTCCGCAGCTTCTGCGGGGTGGAGCTGACGCCTTCTATGGTGAGCAACTACGTCAAAAAAGGGGTGGTGGATCACCCCATTCGCAAAAAATACACCCGGGACCAGATCGCATCCCTGATGTACATTGCAGTCTCCAAAACGGTGCTCTCGATCGAAAATATCGACACCCTGTTTAAAATGCAGCGGGAGCACTGCTCCGCCGGAACAGCCTACGATATCTTCTGCGAGGAACTGGAGGCTAGTCTTTCTGTGGTGTTCGGCGGCAAGGCAGCCCAGCCGGAGACTACGCTCAATGATGAGCGTCTGCTGCTGCGCAGCACCATTTTTGCCGCAGTCAATAAAATGTATCTGGACTGCTGCTTCGATGCCTTGCGGCAGGAGCAGGCTCTGTGGTCGGATATCCTGCCAGATCTGGCGTGATAATACGACATCGCCCCGTATAGCAAAAGCCACCTGAAAACGTAAGTTTTCAGGTGGCTTTTTTACTGGTGGAGGCGATGGGAGTCGAACCCATGTCCGAAAAGAGCTCAGTGTAGGTGTCTCCGGGTGCAGGCGATCTACAACATTCCCGCCGCGCCACGCCGATCGTCAGGCTAGCGCTTTGGTAGCTTCATGAGTTCCTGCCGGTCCGCAAAGCTTAAGTCCGTTCAGGTGCTGTGTCTAAAGGACGCCCCGGCCCCACACGACACAAGAGTGGGCGGAACGCGCAGCACTCAGGCTGCGAGCAACTGATAATTATTGTTGTCAGTTAATTTTTTTGGAGGAGTTATAGAGCAGTTCCCCCGCTGCTACCCGCTGCCCAGACCTCGCTCCCCCCGTCGAAACCTTTACGCCCCCATATAAAGCACATCTTGCGATGTGCGGAAAGCTTGGATTTCTGCGGTGAGCCGCAGTCTGCAATTGGAATGCTTAATAATACTTGCCGTTGGACTTCACAGCCCGGTCAATGGAACGCTTTGCATCGCGCTGGGCGGCATCGGCACGCTTGTCGTACAGCTTTTTGCCCTTGCACAAGCCCACTTCCATCTTTACGCGGCCATGCTTGAAGTAAAGCGAGAGCGGCACCAGCGTATAGCCCTGCAGCTTGCACTGCTGGTGCAGACGCCGAATCTCACTTTTGTGCGCCAGAAGCCGCCGGACGCGCATGGGATCCTGATTGAACAGGTTGCCGTGGTCGTAGGGGCTGATGTGCATCCCCTTTACCAGCAGCTCGCCGTTTTCAATATCCACCCAGCTGTCCTTCAGGTTGACCCCGCCGGCCCGCAGGCTTTTCACCTCGGTGCCCTTGAGTTCCACACCGGTCTCCAGCGCTTCCAGAACAAAATACTCGTGGCGCGCTTCGCGGTTGGTGGCGATGGTCTTGGTCGCCGGGCGCTCCTTTGTGGGTGCCATGCTGCGCGCCTCCTTTCTCCGTTCCGTTTGTTGTTTCAGTATACCATTTTTTCAGGGTAATGCAAGGGCTGTTTCTGACAGAATTGTAAATTTTTACAGATTTACAGTTCTCCCCGGCCGGAAAGTGCCCGGTACAGGGTGGTCTCGTCCGCGTATTCCAGACTGGCGCCCACCGGCAGACCGGAGGCAAGCCGGGTGACCCGGATGCCCAGCGGCTTGATGAGCTTTGCCAGATACATGGCGGTAGCTTCGCCCTCCACGGTGGGGTTCATGGCCATGATGACCTCCTTCACCGTGTCGTCCTTCAGCC
Source organism: Faecalibacterium sp. I3-3-33 (assembly GCF_023347295.1). Lineage (NCBI taxonomy): Bacteria > Bacillati > Bacillota > Clostridia > Eubacteriales > Oscillospiraceae > Faecalibacterium > Faecalibacterium sp. I3-3-33. Next base: position 1,353,089 of record NZ_CP094469.1, on the reverse strand, counting down.
GCGCCAGCAGTTCCTTGACGGTCAACTGCTCTGCGCCCACACCGGCCAGCGGGTCCAGCAGACCATGCAGCACATGGTACAAGCCGTTATACTCCCGGGTGCGCTCAAAAGCCTGCACGTCCCGGGGTTTTTCCACCACGCAGATCACCGAGGTATCCCGCTTGGCGCTGGCGCACACCGGGCACAGGTCAGCGTCCGTGTAGTTCTGGCAGATGCGGCACCGGTGCAGCCGGGTGTGTGCGCCGCGGATGGCATCGGCCAGCGCCGCAGCGTCCTTATCCGACATACTCAGCACCTGATAGGCCATGCGGGTAGCACCCTTGCGGCCCACGCCCTGAAACTTGCCGAACTCTTCGATCAGCTTTTCCAGCGGTGCGGCAGTGTAGTCCATGGTATCTCCCCTTCCCGGCTCAGAGACCCGGAATGTTCAGGCCGCCGGTCAGCTTGCCCATCTCGGCCTCGGCGGTCTCATCCACCTGCTTTACGGTGGCGTTGATGGCAGCAGCCACCATGTCTTCCAGCATCTCGATGTCGTCCGGATCCACAGCCTCGGGCTTGATGGTGATGGACAGCACCTCATGCTTGCCGTTCATCTTTACGGTCACCATCTCACCGGCGGCACTGCCGGTGTACTCGGCGGCTTCCAACTCGGCCTGCTTGCTCTTCATGTCCTCCTGCATCTTCTGAGCCTGACGCATCAGGGCGTTCATATCGGGGCGGCCGTAGCCTGCGGGCATTCTTGCTTTCATAATGGCATTCTCCTTTATTATAAACAATTTTTATCGCTTTTTGCGGGCGGTATCCTCAATGCTGACCTCTAACCCCAGCTTTTCCAGTGCCAGAAGGGACTGCTCCGCATTGGAGGCGGTCTTTCCGGCTGTTTTGGGCTCGTAGGGGCCGATGGGCACCGGCACGCCGGATACCTCGGCGATCAGCTTTTTGATCAGCTTCTGGCTGTCCTTGTTCACCCGGATAAAATCCCGGAAGGTCTTGCCGCCGTCGATCAGCACGCGGGTGCCGTCAAAGTAAGCTTTGGACTTGCGCAGATACATATACAGCATGGGGTCGATGCCTTCCAGCTTCTGCACGATCTGCCCCCAGTACGGGAAGGGGTTCGTGCCCTGCTGCGCCACGCTGCGGGGCTTGGTCAGCACCGGGTCGGCGGGGTGCTCCTGCACCAGGGCAGGCGGTTCCTCTGCCGCAGGAGCCGACTGCGTGGGTTCTGCGAGGGCGGGCTGCTCCGGCTGACTGACCGGCTCCGGCTCCTCCGGCGGCGGTGCCTGCGGGGCAGGCTCGTCCCACGGCAGGGCGGCATTGCTCTGCTGTACTGGCGGTTCCTCTGGCATGGGCGGCAGCTCGTCCGCAGGGACGGGCGGTGCTTCCTGTGCGGCAGGCTGCGGAGGGGTCTGCTGCACGGCAGGGGCAGGCTCTTCTACTGCTTCCGGGGTCTGTGGTGCAGCAGCTGCGGGGGCGGGCTGCACCGGGGCGCTGACAAAGGGCTGCACCGCTGCCGCAAAGGGGCGAGGTGCTTCCGGCTGTGCCGCGCGGGCGGGGGCGGTCTGTACCGTTACCGCCTGCATCTGCTGGGGCGGCTCGGACAGGCCGAACAGTGCCAGTTCCAACTCGATGCGCTGGTCGCTGCCACGGGTCATGTGCTCCAGCGCCGTGCCCAAAGTGCGGATGGCGCGGATGGCTTCCCGCTGCCCCATCTCCGGGCCTTTTTGCAGGTACAGCGCCTCTTCCTCCGGCGAAACACCGGACAGCAGCGCCTGCCCGCCGGGCAGCGCCGCCAGCATCAGGGCGCGGTAGTGGGCGATCAGTTCCTCGGTCAGGCGCTTCACGTCCACCGACTGCTGCCGCAGCTGCGCCAGCTGTGCCAGCGCGGCGGCGGCGTCCTGCGCTTCCAAGGCGTCAGAAATATGGAACAGGTAGCTGCGGTCGGTCACACCCGCCATGCGGCGCACCACGTCCGCGTCAATTTTGGCGGTAACGCCGGCGCAGGTGTCCAGAATGGACAGTGCATCGCGCAGCGCACCATCGGCCAGACGGGCGATCAGCTCCGCGCCATCGGAGGTCAGCTCCAGCTTTTCCTCCCCGGCGATATACTCCACCCGCCGTGCGATATCCTCCGGCCCGATGCGGGTAAAATCGTACCGCTGACAGCGGGAGAGGATGGTGGCGGGCACCTTCTGAATCTCGGTGGTCGCCAGAATGAAGATGACGTGCGCGGGGGGCTCTTCCAGCGTTTTCAGCAGCGCATTGAAGGCCGCTGTGGACAGCATGTGCACCTCGTCGATGATATACACCTTATACTGGCAGGCGCTGGGGGTGTAGGCGGTCTCGTCCCGCAGGTCGCGGATATCGTCCACGCCGTTGTTGGAGGCTGCGTCCATCTCCACCACGTCCAGCAGGCTGCCGTTGTCGATACCCTTGCAGATCTCGCATTTCCCGCAGGGGTCGCCACCCTCCGGGTGCAGACAGTTGACCGCCTTGGCAAAAATTTTGGCGCAGGTGGTCTTGCCGGTGCCGCGCACGCCGGTAAACAGATACGCATGGCCTATGCGCCCTGCGGTGATCTGGTTTTTCAGGGCGGTCACGATGGCACGCTGGCCCACCACATCCTCAAACCGCTGGGGTCTCCATTTGCGGTAAAGCGCACGATACATGGCGATCTCTCCCCTTTCCCGGCCTTTGCGGCAAAAATAAAAGGACAGCGCTCGACGGGGTTTTGTCCCCGCCTTGCGTAACTCGGCATACGGATGCAGGCTTACTGAAACGCACGAACGCACTGCTTAAGGCTGCTTGGTTCCCCACCTGACCTGGTTCACAGCGAGCCCATCGTACAGGACCCGCATCCGTATGCCGAACCACGCAGCAGGCGCTGTCCGACACATCCTTGTGGATGCTAAGATATTGTACCATAAACCCCGCCGGATTGCAAGAGGGGGCAAAATAAAAAGGAGAAGCCCGAAAGCTTCTCCTCGTTTGTGCCGAAATTGTTTAAGACTGGCAAGCGGTGATCAGGCTCATCTTGTACACCTCGTCTGCGTTGCAGCCGCGGGACAGGTCGTTGATGGGAGCGTTCAGGCCCTGCAGGATGGGGCCGTAAGCAGCGTAGCCGCCCAGACGCTGTGCGATCTTATAGCCGATGTTGCCGGCCTCGATGCAGGGGAAGATGAAGGTGTTGGCCTGACCAGCCACCTTGCTGCCCTTGCACTTGACCTGTGCGACCTCGGGAGCAACGGCTGCGTCAAACTGCAGCTCGCCGTCCACTGCCAGCTCGGGATCCATCTCCTGTGCCTTGATGGTAGCGTCGTGGCTCAGTGCCACGGTGCCGCCCTTGCCAGAGCCCTTGGTGGAGAAGCTCAGCACAGCCACCTTCGGGTCGATGCCGAACAGCTTTGCGGTGCGGGCAGTCTCCACAGCCACCTCTGCCAGCTTAGCAGCGGCAGAGACCTTGACCTCGCCGGTAGCCTTATCGACGGTATCGGTGTAATCAATGTTGACAGCGCAGTCGCCCATGGCAATGCGCTTCAGACCCTCTTCGCCGCAGTCGCGGTCCAGAATAAAGCAGGAGCTCACCAGATGTGCGCCCTTCTTGGTCTTGACCAGCTGCAGAGCGGGACGGATGGTGTCGGCGGTGGAGTAGGTAGCGCCGCCCAGCAGGCAGTCAGCCTTGCCCATCTTCACCAGCATGGTGCCGAAGTAGTTGGACTTCTTCAGCAGTGCGGTGCACTCCTCAGCGGACTGCTTGCCCTTGCGCAGCTCCACCATGGTGCTGACCATCTCATCAAAACCGGCGTAGTTCTCCGGGTCGATGATCTCGGCAGCGGAAATATCAAAGTTACCGGCGGCGGCAGCAGCCTTGCACTCTGCCTCGTTGCCCACCATAACGACCTTCAGCACACCCTCGGCCAGCAGCTTGCTTGCGGCCTCCAGAATGCGGGGGTCATTGCCCTCGGTGAACACGATCGTCTTGGGATTTGCCTTCAGCTGTGCTACCAGCGGTGCAAACATATCAGCCATTGTGATTACCTCCGAAAATGCTTTCCAAAATTTGCTCCCGTGTCTGTTGGACACAAGGATGCCTTTCTTCTTTATTCTAGCACAGACGGCAAAAAGTTCAAGACAAAATTGTGTTTTTGTGCTATATTTTAGGGGAGAAAGCCTTGTTTTATTTGTGAATAAAATATCATACTGGTTTTGAAGGAGATGTTCTCCATGGATATGGATACTTTAAAGGCCGAATGCCTTGCCTGCACCCGGTGCGAGCTGTGCGCCACCCGGACGAACGTGGTGTTCGGGCAGGGCGTGCTGGACGCCGAGGTGCTGTTTGTGGGCGAGGGACCCGGCCAGAGCGAGGACGAGCAAGGTCTGCCCTTTGTGGGGCGCAGCGGCCAGCTGCTGGACAAATACCTGTTTGCCATCGACCTTGACCGCAGCAAAAACTGCTATATTGCCAACATCGTCAAGTGCCGCCCGCCTCAGAACCGCGACCCGCTGCCCGCCGAGAGCGAAGCCTGTATGCCGTGGCTGCGGGAACAGTTCCGGCTGCTGCAGCCTAAAATCGTGGTCTGCCTTGGGCGCGTTGCCGCCCAGCGGATGATCCGGCAGGATTTTTCCGTCACCCGGGAGCACGGGCAGATCATAAATAAGGGCGGCATCCTGTTCATGGGCACCTTCCACCCCGCCGCCCTGCTGCGCCAGCCCCAGAACAAGCCCGAAGCTTTTGCGGACTTTACCGTGCTGCGGGACACCATTGCCGCTGTGTGCGAGCATACCTATCATAAATAAGGACAGGAACCAACCGCACCGCTTTTGCATACTGTAAAGCAAAAGCGAGGTGTTTTTGTATGGAAAGTTCCGTGCATCCTTCTGTGGATTTCTTTTTGGGCGCTACAACGCCCGCCGGGTTCAAGGGCTACTTTGCGCCGCTGCGCCGGGAGCCCGGGATGCAGCTGGTACTGCTCAAAAGCGGGCCGGGCTGCGGCAAGTCTACCCTGATGAAGCGGCTGGCGCGCGCTGCGCAGGACAAAGGCGAACCCATCCAGCGCATCCACTGCGCCAGCGACCCCGACAGTCTGGACGGGGTGGTGTTCCTGCGGCAGAAGCGTGCCATCATCGACGCCACTGCGCCCCATGTGGTGGAGCCGGAAGCCCCCGGCGCAGACGAGCGGGTGCTGAGTTTGTATCACACCATTGATGCCGATGCCCTGCACCCCCACAAGGACGAGGTGACCGCCCTGTTTGCCCGCAACCAGCTGCTGCGCAGCCGGGCAGCGCGGTATGTGGCCTCGGCGGGCAGCCTGCTACTGGACAGCCGCCGCGCCGAAGCGTGCAGCGCAAACTTTGAAAAAGTGCGCCGCTACGTCAAGCGGCTGTGCACCCGCCTTTTGCCCCGCACCGAGGAGATGGGCTCTGAAGAGCTGCGGCTGCTCTCGGCCATCACGCCCAAGGGCGAGGTGTTCTATCAGGGCACAGTGCAGGCACTGGCAGACCGGTGCATCCTCTTCCGGGACGACTACGGGGCAGTGTCCCGCCTGCTGCTGGAGCTCATCCGCGCCGAAGCGCTGGCGCGGGGCTACCACATCATCACCTGCCCATGCGCCATGCACCCGGAGGATAAGATCGACCACATCCTTATCCCCTCCCTGCGGCTGGCATTCCTGACCGACAACCGCTGGCATCCGGTGCGGCTGTCTGCGGCGCAGACCGTGCGGTGCAGCCGTTTTGTGGATAGGGAGAACCTTTCTGCCTGCCGGGCACGGCTGCGCTTCAACGAGCGCGCCGCCGCCGAGCTGCTGGAACAGGCCTGTGCCCTGATGGCGCAGGCAAAAAGCTGCCACGATGAATTGGAGACCTACTACCGCACCGCCGTAGACTTTGCACAGGTGGATGCCGCAGCCGCCCAGTGCATGGAGCTGTTCGGGGTAGGATAAAGCAAAAAACAACGGAGGTGAAACGCCTTGGCAAGCATCCATCTGCCCATCCGACAGCTGGTGGAGTTTCTGCTGCGCACCGGCAGCATCGACAGCCGCTTTGCCGGTTTTGACCGCGCTAACGAGGGCGCACGCATCCACCGTAAGCTGCAAAAGGCCGCCGGGGAGGGCTATCAGGCCGAGGTATTCCTCAGCGCGAAGTGGGAAGCCTGCGGCATCGCCTTTACGCTGGAGGGCCGGGCAGACGGCATTTTCACCGACGAAAACGGCACCGTGACCATTGACGAGATCAAGACCACCACTGTCCCCTATGAGGAGATCACCGAGGAGCTGAACCCCTGCCACTGGGCGCAGGGCATGGTATATGCCGCCATTTTTAGCAGCCAGCAGGGGCTGGATGCGCTTGCGGTGCGGCTGACCTATTATCAGGTTGATACCGACCAGATCCTACGCTTTACCCGGCAGTTCACCCGGCAGCAGCTGGAGCAGTTTTTGCAGCAGCTTTTAACGCAGTACGCCCCGTGGGCGCAGCGGCAGCTGGACTGGGACACCCGGCGCAGCCAGAGCCTTGCGGCGTTGCAATTTCCCTTTGCGGAGTACCGCCCCGGGCAGCGGGCGCTGGCGGGCGAAGTGTACCGCGCCTGCCGCGCCGGAAAAAGCGCCGACCGCAAGGGCGGCACCCGCGTTTTTTGTCAGGCACCTACCGGCATCGGCAAGACCATGAGCGCGCTCTTCCCTGCCCTGAAAGCCATGGGCGAGGGCTGCGGCGCAAAGCTGTTCTACCTGACCGCCCGCAACACCACCCAAGCCGCCGCCGAGGACGCAGTGGCACGGCTGCGTGCCGCCCAGCCCGGCCTTGCACTGCGCAGTGTGACCCTGACCGCCAAGGAAAAAGCTTGTCTGCACCCGGACGCCGAAGGGCATCCCGCCTGTCTGCCGGAAGCCTGTCCCTTCGCCAACGGCTACTACGACCGCCGCAAGGACGCGCTGGCGGCTCTGCTGGACGGCAGCGGCAGTTTCAGCCGCGCCGCACTGGCGGACACCGCCCGGCAGTTCTCGGTGTGTCCCTTTGAATTGGGGCTGGACTTGAGCGAGTGGTGCGATGTGGTCATCGGGGACTACAACTATCTGTTTGACCCGGTGGTGCACCTCAAGCGCTTTTTTGATGCCGCCGGGGACTGGCTGTTCCTCATTGACGAGGCGCACAACCTGCCGGACAGAGCCCGCGCCATGTACTCGGCGCAGTTTGCCAAAAGCAGCCTGACCGAGGCAAAGCGGGCGCTGGGCAAGGGCAAAAGCAGCTTAAAGACCGCACTGACCAAGGCGGATAAAGTCTTTCTGGCGGCGCGCAAGGCCTGCGCACAGGCTGCGCCCCGTATAGGCGCAGAGCCCGCCGGGGAGACAGAACCCGCACAGGTGAGCCTTTTGCCCGCCGAAGCTGCCCCGGACTTTGCCCTGCCTCAGCCGCTGTATGCCCGGGATGGCACCGTGTTTTTGCAGCAGCTGCCCGCCGCTTTGCCCGCTGCCCTGCGGGCGGTGCACACCCCTTTACAGGATTGGCTGGAACAGAACCCCGAGGACCCCGCCCATGCGCAGCTGCTGGAGCTTTACTTTGCCTTGCAGGATATCGCCCGCGCCGCCGACCGGTACGACAGCCATTTTGTTACCCAGCTCACCGCCCGGGGCAGCGAGCTGGAGCTGCATCTGCTCTGCTTAGACCCCGCCCCCTTTGTGGACGCCAGTCTGGCGGCAGGGCGCAGCGCGGCACTGTTCAGTGCCACGTTGACCCCGCCCGCCTTTTACCGCAACGTGCTGGGCTGCGCCGATGCCCGAGCGGTGGCGCTGCCAAGCCCTTTCCCGCCGGAAAATCTGGGGCTGTTCTGCCTGCCGGGCATCTCCACCCGCTACCACCAGCGGGAAGCCAGTGTGCCCGCCGTAGCCGATGCGCTGGCGGCGCTGGCGCGGGGCAAGACCGGCAACTATCTGGCGTTTTTCCCCAGCTACGCCTATTTGCAGCAGGTGTACGAAGCCTTTGCCGCCCGCTGGCCGGATATCCACACCCTTGTGCAGCAGCGCAGCTTAGATGATGCCGGGCGCGCGGAGTTTCTGGCGCAGTTCGTGCCCCACCCTGCCCAAACGCTGCTGGGCTTTGCCGTGATGGGCGGCATCTTCGGCGAGGGCGTAGACCTTGTGGGCGACCGGCTCATCGGCTGCGCCATCGTGGGGGTGGGTCTGCCGCAGGTGAACCCCCGGCAGGAGATGCTGCGCCGCTATTATGAGGAGCAGTCCGGCTGCGGCTTTGACTACGCCTACCGCTACCCGGGCATGAACAAGGTACTGCAAGCCGCCGGGCGGGTGGTGCGCACCCCGCAGGACAAGGGCGTGGTGCTGCTTTTGGACGACCGCTTTGCGCAGCCCGACACCGCCCGCCTGTTCCCGCCGCACTGGCAGCATATCCGGTATCTGCCCGGCACCGCTGCGCTGGAAACGGCGTTGGCAGCGTTCTGGAAGGTATAAGACCACAAAAGGAGTTGTTACATCCTGTGCAACAACTCCTTTTGCCACAATCTTAATACTCAATGCCCTTCCGTGCGGCGATGCCCTTTTGGTAGGGATGGCGGCGGCAGCACATCTCGGTGAGGTAGTCTGCGGCGTCCAGCATCCACCCGGGGGCGGCGTGGGCGGTCAGGACGCACTCCTGCCCGGCGGGGCGGTGCAGCACCGCCTGCTGCAGCAGGTCTTTGTCCACCATGTCCAGTTCCCACGCGCTGCCGGCTTCGTCCAGCACCAGCAGATCACAGGGCTGCGCCAGCGCCGCCGCAAGATTTTTGTTTTGCAGATCGCGGGTAGCAGCCTTTTCGGCTTCGTTCATCTGAAAGACGAATTTCTGCCCGGCCTTGCCCCGGTAAACGGTGGCGCCCAGCTGCTCCAGCAGCGGGATCTCGCCGCTCTGCCCGCCCTTTAAAAACTGCACGATGACTACACGTTTTCCGCTGCCCAGTGCCCGCAGGGCAAGTCCCATGGCGGCTGTGGTCTTGCCCTTGCCGTCGCCGTAATACAGATGCAAAAGTCCCAAGCTTTCCATCGTTCTTCTCCTTTTTTGTAGCAAAAGGCATCCGCAGCCCTGCACGCTTGGCAGAACGGCTGCGGATGCCTTATTATTTATGGTTCGCTTTTACTGGTACAGCGGGAACTCCCGGGTCAGGCGCAGAACGCGGGCGCTGATCTCGTCTTTCTTCTCCTCATAGTGCCAGATGCAGTCTGCAATGCAGTCCGCGATCACCTGCATCTCGGCTGCACCCATGCCGCGGGTGGTGACAGCCGGGGTGCCCAGACGCACGCCGGAGGTCACAAAGGGGCTGCGGGTCTCGCCGGGGACGGTGTTCTTGTTGGCGGTGATGTGCACGCTGTCCAAGCGCTGCTCCAAGTCCTTGCCGGTGCACTCCTCGTCCCGCAGGTCAATGAGCATCAGGTGGTTGTCGGTGCCGCCGGATACCAGCTTGACCCCGCGCTGCTGCAAGGCCGCAGCCAGCGCCTGTGCATTTTCTACGATCTTGCGGGCATATTCCTTGAACTCCGGCTTCAGTGCCTCGCCAAAGCAGACGGCTTTTGCTGCAATCACGTGCTCCAGAGGGCCGCCCTGTGTGCCGGGGAACACTGCCGAGTTGATGCGCTTGGCAATGATGGGGTTGTTGGTCAGAATCAGGCCGCCGCGGGGTCCGCGCAGGGTCTTGTGGGTGGTGGTGGTCACCACGTCGGCGTAGGGTACGGGGCTCTGGTGCTGACCGCCCGCCACCAGACCGGCAATGTGCGCCATATCCACCATCAGGTATGCGCCGTAGCCGTGGGCGATCTCGGCCAGCTTTTCAAAGTCGATGGCGCGGGGGTAGGCAGAAGCGCCTGCCACCAGCATCTTGGGGCGCACCTTGCGCACCTGCTTTTCCAGTTCGGCGTAGTCGATGACGCCGTCTGCGCCAACGCCGTAGGAGATGAAGTGGTAGTTTTTACCGGACATATTCACCGGGGAACCATGGGTCAGGTGACCGCCCTGCGAAAGGTCCATGCCCATAACGGTATCGCCCAGCTCCAGCAGGGCAAAATACACGGCAAGGTTGGCCTGTGCGCCGGAATGGGGCTGGACGTTGGCGTACTTTGCCCCGAACAGCTGGCAGGCGCGCCGGATGGCAATATTCTCCACCTCATCCACATAGACACAGCCGCCGTAGTAGCGCTTGCCGGGCAGACCCTCGGCGTACTTGTTGGTCAGCACGCTGCCCATGGCTGCCATCACGGCGGGCGAAACGATGTTCTCGCTGGCGATCAGCTCAATGTTCTCGCGCTGACGGGTCAGCTCCCGCTCCATGGCTGCGCCCAGTTCCGGGTCGGCTGCATTGACCATGCCGATGGTGTCCATCATATCCTTGTACATTTTACTTGCCCCTCTCCACAAAATATTGTAGATTCTCTCAGCGCAGCGCCCGCACGGCGCTTGCTGCTGTAAGATAATCATAGCAGAAAGCGGCGGCGGCTTCAATCCTCTTTTCGCCAAAAGGCTTGCTTTTTTTGTCTGAAGTGTTTATTATGTTTGTATAAAAATGCGCTGTCGATTTTGTATATTTTTCAAGTATCCTCTTTCACAGGTGAAGCGAGATGTTTTGTATGACCATTGCCGAGGAAAAACAGGCGCAGCGCGCTGCAGGCCGTGCCGCCCGCAAAGCGCTGGATGCGCCGCAGCGCGCCGCCGCCAATGCGGCGCTGTGCCGCCGGGTGCTGGAACTGGACGCCTACCGCACTGCCCATACCCTTTTGCTCTACGCAGCCTTTGGGGGCGAAGCTGACCTTGCAGCCGTGGCTGCCGAAGCTGTCCGGCAGGGTAAGACGGTAGCCTACCCGGTGTGCGGCGAGGGATTTACCCTTACCGCAGCCGTGCCGGGCGCGGACGGCTGGGCGGTGGGACAGTACGGCATCCGTGCGCCGGTGCCGGAGCGCTCCACCCTTTTGCAGCCGGAGCAGCTGGATCTGGTGCTGGTGCCCTGCACCGCCTTTGACGCAGACTGCTACCGGGTGGGCATGGGCAAGGGCTACTACGACCGCTACCTGCCCCGCTGCACCCGGGCGGTGAAGATCGGCATTGCATTGGAGGTTCAGCGCGTCCCCCGCGCCGCCGTGGACGCCCACGACCAGCGGCTGGACGCCTTTGTAACAGAGAGGGGTATCTACACATGGAAATGAACGATTTAAGCTGCGCGCAATTTCTGGAACAGCTTGCCAGCAAAGCGCCTACGCCGGGCGGCGGCGGCACGGCCGCGCTGGTGGGCGCTGCCGGTGTGGCGCTGGGCAACATGGTGGGCTGTCTGACCACCGGTAAAAAGAAGTACGCCGCCGTGGAAGCGGATATTCAGGCACTGAACGCCCGGGCCGTGGCCCTGCGGCTGGAGCTGGAAGCGCTGGTACAGGCCGATGCCGATGCCTTTGCGCCGCTGGCTGCGGCCTACGGTCTGCCCAAGGACACCCCGGAGCAGACCGCGCACAAGGCCGCTGTACTGGAAGCCGCACTGGACGGTGCAAGCGCCGTGCCGCTGCAAATCATGGAAAAGTGCGCCGAGGGCATCGCGCTGGCCGGGCAGTACGCCGCCAAAGGCAGCGTGCTGGCGGTATCGGATGCAGGCTGCGCCGCCGTGCTGTGCAAGGCTGCCTTGCAGGCCGCAAGCCTGAATGTGTTTATTAACACCAAGCTGATGGCAGACCGCACCCGCGCCGCCGCACTGGACGCCCGGGCAGACGCATTGCTGGCAGAGTTTGTGCCCCGGGCAGACGAAACCTTCACCGCCGTCAGCGGGAAACTCCGCAATAAATAATATCACAAATGAGGGAAAGTATATGGCAACGATTTTAAAGGGCGCGCCGGTGGTGGCCGCCATGAACGAGCGCAACGCGGCGCTCTGCGAACAGCTGAAAGCCAAGGGCATCACCCCCACGCTGGCCGTGGTGCGAGTGGGCGAGCGGGAGGATGACCTTTCCTACGAGCGGGGCGTGATGACCCGCTGCGGTAAGGTGGGCGTCGCAGTCAAGCAGTTCGTGCTGCCCGCCGACGCCACACAGGAGCAGCTGCTCCGGGTACTGGACGAGGTGAACACCGATGACGGCATCCACGGCTGTCTGCTGTTCCGTCCCTTGCCCAAGCAGTTCGATGACCGCACCGTCCGCGCCGCCCTGCGCCCGGAAAAGGACATTGACGGCATTACGGACGCTTCCCTTGCCGGAGTGTTCACGAATACAGAGCTGGGCTACGCCCCCTGCACCGCGCAGGCCTGCATGGAAATTTTGAACTATTATAATGTTCCCCTTTCCGGCAAGCGTGCCGTTGTGGTAGGGCGCAGCCTAGTGGTGGGCAAGCCAGCCGCCATGATGCTGGACCGGGAAAACGCCACCGTCACCCTGTGCAACTCCCGCACCCAGAACCTGCCGGAAGTGTGCAGGCAAACCGACATCGTGGTGGTGGCCATGGGCAAGATGGCGGCTGTGGGCGCAGACTGCCTGCGGGCAGGCCAGACGGTCGTGGACGTAGGCATCCATGTAAACGAGGAGGGCAAGCTGTGCGGTGACGTGCAGTTTGCCGCCGCAGAGCCGGTGGTGGACGCCATCACCCCCGTGCCCGGCGGCGTGGGCACCGTGACCACCTCGGTGCTGGTAGGCCATGTGGTGCAGGCAGCGTGCAAAAAGGCCGGGGTAGAGTGCTGACATTTTAGGATAGAACAAGCCCGGAAAGTCCGCAGACTTTCCGGGCTTGCTTTTTCACAGGGGAAATTGTAACAGGCATCAGCCCCGCACAAGGAGCAGCAGCAGAGCCGAGGCCACACACTGCAGAATGAGCCAGCGGGCTACCACCTGCTCGTCGCTCCAGCCCTTGCGCTTGCGCACATGGTCGTGGAGGGGGGTCAGGGTGTTTTTCAGGATCCAGATGTGCAGAAAACGCTTCAGGCTGATCTTCAAAATGCCCAGGCTGCCGTCTGCGATAAACACGATGGCGGCCAGCAGGAAGGCGAAGGGATGGCCGCACTTCAGCGACAGCATGGCGATGAAAAAGCCCATGGCACGGCTGCCGGCGTCGCCCATCAGCAGGCTGGAGGGCTTGGCGTTGAGCCACAGGTAGGCCAGCAGCGCACCGATGAACACCACACCGGCGGTGGCGTAGGTGCCCAACTCGGTCTTATAGGCCAGCAGATAGGTGCCGATGGTCACCACCGCCAGACTGGCGGAAAGGCCGTCCACACCGTCGGTGCAGTTGACCACGTTGATGCTTGCCCAGATGAGGATGACGATGAGCAGCAGGTACACCGCGTAGGGCAGGGTGAAACTCCACTGCAAAAAGTGCACCCCGCAGCCGTTGAAGTTCAGGTAGGTGACACCCGCCAGCACCGCAATGACAAAATCAATGATGCCCTTTTTGTACTCATTCCAGGCAGTTTCGGCGGCATCGTCCAGATAGCCGGAGAGCATAGAGGCGATGAGCAGCACATTATACACTACATACTCGGTGGTGAAGGGCAGAAACGCCAGCGACACCAGTGCGATACACAGCACAAAAATCAGGCCGGAGCCACGCGCCTTGCCCTTGGAAAGCTCGCCGTTCACCGCAAAGGCGCGGCCATGGTCGTGGGGCAGTTTATCGCGGAAAATGGAATCCGTCAGAGCGGTCAGAGCAAACGCCAGCAAAAATGCCATGGCATCTACGCCCCGCTGCCCGATGACAGAGGTAAGCATTTGGATCATAAGATAACATTCCTCTTTCTTTCTGTATAGTACGTTGTGAGTGTATCACGCCCTAGACCAAAAATCAATCCCGGCGGCAAAATTCACTTTGGATTGACTTTTCTCCCGCGGCTCTCTATAATAATGTATTAGTCTGTAGTTTTCACCCACAACGCAGGAGGTTCCATGTCCATTACACTTGAGCAGCTCTCTGCCCGAATGCGGCAGGGCGAGCAGGTGCCGCTGCGCCACACCGCACAGGTGGCGCTGACGCTGAGCATTCCTTCCATTTTGCAGCAGATCGTGGTCACCGCCATGGAGTACATCGACGCAGCCATGGTGGGACATATCGGTGCCGCCGCCACTGCCTCCATTGGCATTGTCAGTTCCAGCACATGGCTGCTGCACGGGATGCTGGCCGGGCTGTGCATGGCTTTTTCCATTCAGGTGGCGCAGTATCTGGGCGCAGACCGCCAGCAGGACGCCCGTGGCGTTTTGCGGCAGTCCATGCTGTTCAATCTGGTAGTGGGTCTTGCCGCAGCGGCCTTTGGCGTAGGCATCAGCCGGTTTCTGCCCGGGTGGCTGGGCGCAGACACAGCACTGCGGGCAAATGCCTCGGCCTATTTTGCAATATGGTCGGCTTCCCTGCCCTTTATCATGGCCATGGGCACCTACGCCGCCATGCTGCGCTCCACCGGTGATGCGCTGACCCCGGGCCTTATTAGTGTGTTCACCTGCGTGCTGGACATCATCTTCAACTTTTTCCTCATCAACCCCACCCGGGAGATGACGGTGTTCGGCCAGAACCTCACGGTCTGGGGTCTGGGCTGGGGCGTACCGGGCGCAGCGCTGGGCACAGCCCTTGCCAACGCTGTGGGCGGCACGCTGGCGCTGGGCGTTCTGCTGCTGCGGGACGGCCCGCTGTGCATCCGCAAGCCCGGCTCGTGGCGCATTACCCGCGCCTGCCTGCATAACGTGTGGAAGGTGGGCGCACCGCTGGCGGCAGAGCGTGCCGCCCTGTCCTCGGCACAGGTGCTGCTGGTGCGCATCGTGTCCGGGCTGGGCACTACCGCCATTGCCGCCAACAGTCTGGGTGTCAGCGCCGAGAGCCTGTGCTACATGGCGGGCTACGGCATTCAGGACGCCGCTCTTGCGCTGGTGGGACAGGCCGTGGGCGCAAACCGCCGGGACATGGCCAAGCGCTTTGCATGGCTGTGCACCGCCATGGGCATGGGCATCATGGCGCTTACCGGCGTGGGGCTGTATGTGTTTGCCCCGCAGCTGATGGGCATCTTCACCGCCGACGCCGCCGTCATCGCGCTGGGCGCGCGGGTGCTGCGCATCGAAGCCTTTGCCGAGCCGATGTTCGGGGCAAGCATCGTGGCCAGCGGCTCCATGCAGGGTGCGGGCGACAGCACCGGCTGCTTTATCCTGAACCTTGTCAGTATGTGGGGCGTGCGGCTGACCTTGGCGGTGCTGCTGGCTCCCCGCTTCGGGCTGGTGGGCGTATGGGCAGCTATGTGCGCCGAGCTTTGCACCCGCGGCGCACTGTTTTTGCTGCGCATGGCGCGTGGCAAATGGCTGGATAAGGGTGCGCTGGCGTAAAGACGGCGTGCGCCCTCTCAGGCGCTCCCGCGCCAGCTCCCCCAAAGGGGGAGCCAAGGTTTAAAGCCCATTGCTAAAGCATTAGATGTAATGAGAAAGTTTCCGGCAGTGCTCTTAGCTCTCCCTTTGAGGAAAGACTTCCCCCGCTCCGGGGGAAGATGTCGCGCAGCGACAAAAGGGAGCATCAGTCAAGCCCGACAGGGCGAAACTGACGTGACCGCAAACTTTGTGCTTTAGAAAGAAAGAGAGCCGGAAAGTCTGCGGACTTTCCGGCTCTCTGTTATCTCAGCAGCTTACTTGCGGCCGTGCAGGATGGGAGACAGGGGCTTATAGATCAGCAGGCACAGCACTGCGTCCAGCAGACCCTTGACCAGCGTGAAGGGCATATTGAAGATCACAAGGCACTTGATCAGGCTGTCGGCAGAAGGCAGGATGGCCTGATACATGCCCAGAATAGCTTCCAGCGGCATGTGGTAGAACTGCACATAGGCCGGGTAGGTGATGAAGTAGTTGGAGGGCACGCTGAACACAGCCATAACGGCTGCACCGGCAATGGCGCCCAGAATAGCGGTCTTGCGGCTCTTGTGGCGCTTATAGACAAAGCCCGCCACAGCGGAGAACACCGCGCCCAGCATAAAGTTGCACAGCTCGCCCACGCAGGCGGTGGAGGTGCCCTTGATGATGATGTGCAGCAGGTTCTTCATAAAGCTGATGACCACGCCGTACACCGGGCCCAGTGCAAAGGCACCCAGCAGGGCGGGCAGGTCGGAGAAGTCCATCTTGACGAAGGACGGGATGAGCATCGGCAGCGGGAACTCGATGAACATCAGGATAAAGGCGACCGCACTGAGCATGGCTGCAACGGTCAGGTTGTGGGTGGTATTCTTTTTCATGGTAGTTGTCCTCCCCGGGGGATACGCCCCGTTCAAATTTGTTCGGAAAGCCCTTTTCGCGCTGGATCGAACCGGAAAGACAAACCAAAAAGCGCCCTGCTGCAACCATAAACTGCAACAGGGCGCACAGACGCAATTTGCCTGCCGTTTCTTGCATCCGGACTATACCGTTGGTCCCGGAGTTGCACCGGGTCAGCACCCTTACGGGTGGTCGCGGACTTTACCGCCAGTGGGGAATTGCACCCCGCCCTGAAACGAACTTTCTGACCAAGAGTATAGCGCGGCAGGGCGGCGCTGTCAAGCCCCCTTTTTGAAAAGTTTGCGCATTTTTTGTCAAAGTGCATTTTCACCTTTCTTTCCTTGCTCCGGGCGGCAGAGTATGCTATCATAATATGCGTTGTGAAAAAACACAGGAGGTTTTCCATGATTTTCTCGATCCGTAACCTTGGCTTCGAGCTGGGCTCGCTGCTGCTGGAAGGCTGGGCAGCCTTTGCCGCCCGCGTGGTATGCGCGGCGCTGCTGCTGGTGCTTGGCTGGCTGGCGCGGCAGCTTTTGTCCCGTAAGGTGTGCCCTGCCCTGCTGCGCCGCAACTGGCGGCTGGCCGGTACACCCATTCTGCTGCGCAGCTTTGCCGTGCCGGTGCAGCGGCTCACCCTTGCAGCGTTCATCTATGCCGCAGCGGCCAGCCTGCCGTGGGCGATTTCCGGCGTGAGCAAATTTCTGCTCATGGTCTTTGAACTTGCCGCCACCTTTTTTGTGTGTCAGGGGCTGTACGCCGCCGCCGACCTTACCGACCTTTTGCTGGCAAACTGCGGCGAGGAGGTGCGCGCCAACCGCACCCTGACCACCCTGCTGAACAAGGTGTACAAAGTTCTCATCGTGGTTCTGGGCATTATGACCATGGCGCAGGAGACCGGCTTGCCGGTGGGCAGCATCGTAGCCAGTGCGGGTCTTGTCGGTCTGACCATCTCTCTGGCGGCGCAGGACAGCGCCAAAAACCTGTTCAGCGGGCTGGTCATCCTGCTGGACCGGCCCTTTTCCATCGGCGACTGGATCACCGTGGGCGACGTTTCCGGCGAGGTGGTGGATATCAACTTCCGCTCCACCAAAGTCCGCGCACTGGATAACTCGGTGTACATCCTGACCAACAGCACGGTCAGTTCTGCCACCATCAACAACGGCACCCTGCGCAACAAGCGGCTGTATCGCTTTACCCTCGGGGTCACCTACGACACCACCCGTCCTCAGCTGGAACAGCTGATGGCCGACCTGACTGCCATGCTCAAGGCCAGCCCCTACACCTACGAGGACTCGGTGCTGGTTAAGCTGAACGGCTTCGGCGCTTCCAGCATCGACCTGCTGGTGTCTGCCTATCTGCGCACCGCCGACATGACCCGCTTTTTGCAGATGCAGAATGACCTGAACCTTGACCTGATGGACGTGATGCAGAAAAACGGCGTGGACTTCGCCTTCCCCTCTACCACTGTGTATCTGGAAAAGAACAGCGAAAGCTAAAAGCGGAAGTCTATTTATATTTCATGTTTGCCGCGGTCTGTGGGCCGCGGCAAACGCATTCTCATGGGTCAAAGCAACGAAACGCCGGTTTTATTGTAAAAAGCAGGCGTTTTTGCCCTATAATTTCCCGTCTTGTCATGTTATTCTTATAGCGCACCCCCATACACTGCGGGACACGCCATCAAATCATCTGTGGAGGGACCCTTTCTATGACACAGCTTTTGCTGCCTATTATTTACCTGGCCTTTATCAGTCTTGGCCTGCCGGATTCTCTGCTGGGGTCTGCATGGCCCACCATGTATCCCCAGCTGGGCGTTCCCTTCTCCTACGCGGGCATCCTGTCCATGATCATCTCGCTGGGCACCATCGTTTCAAGCCTGAATAGCGACCGGCTCACCCGGGTGCTGGGCACGGGCAGAGTGACCGCCCTCAGCGTAGGCATGACCGCTGCGGCGCTGTTCGGCTTCTCGGTCTCCGGCCAGTTCTGGATGCTCTGCCTGTGGGCTGTGCCCTACGGCTTGGGCGCGGGCAGCGTGGATGCCGCCCTGAACAACTATGTTGCCCTACATTACGAAAGCCGCCACATGAGCTGGCTGCACTGTATGTGGGGCGTGGGCACCACCATCGGCCCTATGGTGATGGGCGCGGCGCTTTCCGGCGGGCTGAGTTGGAACAGCGGCTACCGGTACATCGCCCTGTTCCAGATCGCACTTTCTGCCGTGCTTTTTTGCAGCCTGCCCCTGTGGCATAAACGCCCCGATGCTGCCCCGGACGGTACTGTGTCCAAGGCGCTGACCCTGCCGCAGGTGTTCGCGTTGCCGGGCGCGAAGGAAGTGATGCTCTGCTTTTTCTGCTACTGTGCACTGGAGACCACCGCCGGGCTCTGGGCAAGCAGCTACCTGACCCTTGTGCGGCAGGTGCCCGCCCAGACGGCTGCCAGCTTTGCCAGCCTGTTCTATATCGGCATCACGGTGGGGCGGGGCGCCTGCGGCTTTCTGACCTTAAAGTTGAGCGACGACCAGATGATCCGTCTGGGGTTTGCGGTGCTGGGCGTGGGCATTGCCGCCCTGCTGCTGCCCGGGGCGCAGGTCTTTGCGTTGGCAGGGCTCGTGCTGGTAGGGCTGGGCTGTGCGCCCATCTACCCCAGCGTCATCCACGCCACCCCGGCGCACTTCGGCGTACAGAATTCTCAGGCCGTCATCGGCATCCAGATGAGCAGCGCCTATGTGGGCAATCTGGCCATGCCGCCGCTGTTCGGCGTGCTTGCCAACAACATCACCCCGGCGCTATTCCCCTTCTATCTGCTGGTATTTCTGGTGCTGATGGCGCTGATGCACCGACAGCTGGTGCGCAAAACGGCGCACACCTGAAAGGATCCAGCCTGCTAAAGTTAAAGGGACTGCCGTACCTCATTTGGTGCGGCAGTCCCTTTGCTATTTATTCAGTTATTTGTAAAGAACTGCGTTCAGAACTTATTGAGCATCTTTTTCAGCTTTGCCAGTTCCTCTGCATCGCGGGTATCATCCAGCAGGGTGAGGGCATCGTTGAAATAGTTGCGGTCCAGATAAGAGTGGGTGGCGTTGGCGTGGGCAGCCATAGCCTCCAGCACGGCATAGCCGGAGCGCACCAGCGGGTGGGTGGCAGGCACGCTGCCGCCCTCGGCCACCAGCGCAAACTTGCTTTCAGCCATATCCTCCAGCAGGGCGCTGTAAGCGTTGTTGGGGTCGGTGCCGTGGTTCTGCAGACCCTGATACAGCAGCTGTGCCACAAAGCCCAGCGTAGAAGCCGTATACCAGTTGCCGTTGAACTTATTGGGGTTCGCGGCCTTATCGGTGACCGGGGAGTTGATCTTGTTGGTCAGGTACACCACCACCAGATTCTCCACGGGGTCGATCATGGTCAACGTACCGGTCCAGCCCTGATGGCCAATGGTATTGGAGGGTGCCTGCGTACCAAAATACCAGCAGCGCTGGTTGTCACCCTCACGCCACCAGCCCAGACCCCAGTTGGCAGCGTCCTCCTTCTTGGGTGCGGTAAAGGCGTCCATCACGTTGCGGGAGAAGTAGCGGTTCTCGCCGTAGCCGCCGGTGAGCATGACAGAGGCCAGTTTTGCCAGCTCGGTAGCGTTGGAGAACAGGCCTGCATGGCCGGAAATACCGCCCATCGCGTAGTAGCACTTCTCGTCGTGCACCTGGCCCTGAATGGTGGCGGTGCGCACGCCGGTGAAGGAGATGGCACCATCACGGGTGTTGCCGTTCAGCTCGGTAGCGGCGCAATCGTTGGCGGCAAAGCCGTTCAGCAGGGGGTTGTAGGTGGTATGGGTCAGACCCATAGGATCCCAGAAGGTCTCCTTCAGGAAGGCGTCCAAGCCCTTGCCGGTGATGGCTTCAATGGCGAAGGCCAGCAGCATATAGTCCACGTCGGAGTAAACGGTCTTGGTGCCCGGCTTGTACATCAGCGGGGTCTTGAAGATGGATTTGAGGGTAGCGGCGCGGGTTGCAGCGCTGCCGTCCCAACCGGAGAAGAGCAGGTTGGTAGCACCGGGGACGGTCTTTTGAGAGCACTGGTCAAAGGAATCGTTGTGGTACTGGGGGTCTGCAGGGAAGCCTGCCTGATGGCGCAGGATATCGCGCAGGGTCAGTTCTGCCTTCCACTGCTTGTTGACCTTCAGGCCCGGGTTCTCGTAGCCGTTGTAGGTAATGTCGATGGTGTCCTCCACAAAGGCGCTGCCCAGCAGGTCTACCAGACGGCTGTCCAAATTGGCCTTGCCCTGCGTGACGAGGTACTGTAATGCGTAGTTTGCAGTGTACATCTTGGTGTTGGAGGCCAGATCGTACAGGGTATCGTTGGTCACAGCCGGGCTGTCGGTCTTGGGGGTGCCGTCCGGATTATAGGAGTTCACCTTGCCCCATGCGTTCTGATACACCAGCTTGCCGTTTTTCACAACAGCCATCTGTGCGCTGGGGAAGCCGTTGTTCACATCTGCCTGAATGATCTGCTCCAGCAGTTCCAGTGCATCGCGGTCGATGCCCACGTCCTGCAGGCTGCCCTCCTGCACGGTGGGGTAGCCCACCCGCACGGTCACCTTTTTGCCGCGGGGACGGATGCCGCCCACCTGAATAGTGTTGCGGCCGTTGATGGTCTGGCCGGAAATATCCACGTTCCACACGCCGCCTGCCGCCATGGCAGCGGTGTTGATCTGGCGGTTATTGACGAACAGGTTAAAACCGGTCACGCCCGCCTCGGGCTCCACGCACAGCGTTCCCTGCCCGGCAAAGCCCACAAAGGTGTACATGTGGTTCATGGCCAGCGTATCGTCCAGACCCTTCCAGTTGGGGAACACCGGCTCGCCCTGCCAGCCGCCGCTCACGCTGCCGCGGCTGGTCACCTTGACCGAGGCCGCCTTTTTAGGGACGAGGTTCAGGGAGTTGGTATCCTCCGCTGCGGCGGCTGCGGGCTCGGCAGCAGAGGCTGCCCCGGCGGTGCACACGTTGAGCGCCATCATGCCCAGACCGGCAACGCTGCCCTTCAGGAACGTTTTACGGGAAAATTTGGTTGACATGGTAAGGTCCTCCCATTCTTTTTGCCGCAATGCGACAATATGCCTGTATTCGTGCTTTTTTGTCCCGCAGCAGCGGGACTGCCTTATGCCCCGAATTGTACGCGAGATAAAACAAAATGTCAATCATGTTTTCATTTTGTGGCACAAAGTTTTGCGTTTCTCAGTTTTTCGCCTATTTTGGCACATTGTTTTACGCTTTGTTCCAAATTTTCATGCGTTTTGTATACAACCAGCCGCAAAAATGCGTAAAAAAAGCCGCCGCACAAACCCTTGTGCAGCGGCTTTGGTTCATAATTTTTCTTACAAGATGCGGGCACTGATGGCGTTTGCCACCTGAAACAGATCTTTCTGCCCGATAAAGCCGAACTTGGCCTCGTGGCCGTCCGCAAAGCAGACCGTCAGTTGGGACGCCTGCAACGGGTCGCCAAAGCCCGCCGTCTGGATGCCGTAGTGCAGCACTTTGCGGTAGGGCAGCACAAAGATCTGCTGCCGCGTGCCCGTGACCCCCTGCATATCCACCATGATGATGCGATGGCTGGTAAACACCACCTGATCGCGCACCGTCTTGTACGCGCCCACGATCTGCTCGCCCTCCAGCAGCAGGGCGTTGACATTTTTGCAGATATCCTTCTCCTGCAGGCGCATGAGGTTCTCCATTGGTTTATCGCGGAATTCCATAGCAGCGTTCCCCTTTCAGCGTTTTATGGCTCTATTGTAGCATTTCCGCCGCCGGTTGGCAAGATGGCTGTGCAGCGCAAGGCAAAAAGAAAAGACCCAAACCATTCAAGGTTCAGGTCTTGTGGAGCGGGTA